>NZ_JAUBPN010000033.1:0-48908 GCF_036700745.1 Microcoleus sp. S36a_B3
GCTTGGATGTCTCCGATCGACCAACCTCACGAAAACTTCATGTTCCCAGAAGAAGTTCTTCCTCGCGGTAACGCACTGTAATCAGCGCTAGTTATCAAAAAAGTCAACATTCTCAAAGGATTAAGATAAAGCAATTTAGGTTTTATCCTCAATGTTGAAAAAGCTCCCACCGATTGGTGGGAGCTTTTTTGTTTCGCTTTTTTTGTTTCAAAGCCGCGCATTTCCCGCTTGACACCGAACCCAACAGCCGAGCAATCCGTTCAAAAGCTCGATCGTCCGCTAGCAACTCGAAGAGCGAGCGAAAACCTCGCAGCAGCAGTAATTTGCCCAAAGCTGGCAAAAATATCAATTTGAATTCCCCCAGTTCTAATTCCTTGTGTTATTATAGTAATTGTGATTGCTGGAATGATACTCAGAACGCAGGTTCTTTCAGTAACGCTGGCAATAGCTAGCGCACAAATCCTGACACCAAATCTTGTATTTGGGTCAGGTGCGTTCAAATATAAACCATTTAGTAAAACTTGGAGGTGATGCCCATGATAGAAAGTAGTAAACGCATGGGTCATCAGATTGGAAACTACCGGCTGTGCGCCGGGGCCGCTCACTAGCAGTCAGCCGTCGTTTCCAACGGGAAACGAATTCCACGGGGAACCAGGCTGAGCTAGGGATTCTCCCGGCAGTCAGGTTCTAATCTGAAGACCCGCTAGACCGCTCTCATAAATAGTGTTACATCTTGAGTATTAAAACTTGAGCCTCAACACTATTTTTGAGAGCGGATAGTTTTTTGTAGGATTTTCCGCAGGTGGGCTGTGAATATGCCACACTCATCCCAAAATACCAAAAAAAATATGGCTGACCTACTTAACAATACGGAAATTCAAGAGCGCGCTAGTCAATTGTCAGGCTGGACAGTTGAAGGCAAGCAACTGCAATGTACCCGTTTATTTAAAGATTTTATCGAAGCGATCGCCTTTGTAAATAAATTGGTCGCCCCCTCAGAAACCGCAGGACATCACCCAGATATCAAAATTTCCTACAACAAAGTTACAGTTAACTTGACAACTCACGATGCCGGAGGGTTAACTGAAAAAGACTTTGCGCTAGCCCAAGAAATTTCTACGCTACATTAAAACAGTTCCGCTTTGTGCGACAGGAGCCGCTGCATCTAGCGACAGTCCACAATCGCCACAAGCTCGCCAATAAAAAAATCGACTCTGGGTTAAAATCGGGTGTGAGAAAGTCGAGATGCAAAAAGTCCAATGTTTGACACTCCCCAGCCTAAAGGCGTGGGGATTCTTAATTCATCGACTAACCTTTAAGCGCTATGTCCTTTCGGCAATTCTTAAACTTTTCAACCGTACAAAAGTACCAATTGACGAGCCTAACTCACAGCAACCCCAGAGGGTCTATCTCCACTCATGGTACTAGGATATTAACCTAGAGTTCGGGTATGCCCTACCCTACTTAACAAATAAACTACATTATTTGTTTTCTGGTAAAGAGAATGTGTTAATTCTCTAGCTATTTTAAGAGTTTTCGCTGCTCTGTGTCCAACAATTTGTGCCTGAAAGTGTGTCTTAACTGTTTCACGATGGCAAAGGAGTTTAACCTTGACTATTGTAGTATACTACAAATACAAGCAAGTTTTGGATTTTTAGAAATAGATTTAAGAAATTAAAGCCGTCCTAGAAGAACGGGGTTTTAAACCCAATCTCCCGATAAAAGGCTGTTCGCCATCCTCCGACCATGATCGTATTTGAAAAGCCAGAGTTATTGAACGAGTCTGCTGAAAGAACCGAGCTGATAGAAAAGCTTCTGGATATTGGCGCTGCTCTGTCGAGCGCTCAAGATTTAGGCGGTTTGTTAAATTTAATTTTATCCAAAAGTAGGGAAATTACCAACAGCGATGCGGGCAGCGTTTACTTAGTAGACCGCAGCGACGAACAACCTAAGCTGCTGTTCAAGGTAGCCCAAAACGCTTCTAAACCGAGCCTGTCGTTTAAGGAGTTTGCGCTGCCGCTGACAGACAAAAGTTTGGCAGGTTACGTAGCAATTACAGGTCAAAGTTTGAACCTGTCGGATGCCTACGACTTACCCCCAGCCGTACCTTACCAGCTAGATACCAGTTTTGACAGGGATATTAATTACCGCACTTGCTCGGTAATGGTGTTACCGATGCAAAACAGAGAAGGCGAGACAATCGGCATACTGCAACTGATCAATCGCAAAACAAAGGCAGATGCGGTGCTGACAGCCGAGAATGCCTGGGAATCGACGCAGCAGTATTCTTTGTGGGAAGAAAGAATAGTTCGCTCGCTCGCATCTCAAGCAGCAATCTCGATCGAGCGCAATCATCTCCAAGAAAGTATAGAACATTTGTTCGAGGGCTTCGTCAAAGCCAGCGTGCAAGTCATAGAAGCCAGAGACCCCTGTACCTACGGCCATTCAGAACGAGTAGCAGCCCTGACAGTGCGCCTGTCAGAAGAAGTAAACGCCGTCAGCAACGGATGGCTGCGCTCCGTCTACTTTAACAACCGCCAAATTCAAGAAATTCGCTACGCAGCCTTGCTGCACGATTTTGGTAAAATCGGAGTGCCCGAAGCAGTTTTGACCAAACAGAAAAAGCTCTACCCCGCACAGCTAGAAATCATCCGCCACCGCTTTGGCTTAGCTCAGCGGACAATGGAAATGGAATGCGTCCAGTCTAAATATAAATATTTGCTAGAGCATTCAGCCTACCCAAAACATCCCAGCGAAGAGCCAGAGTGCGTTCAATGCCAGCAAATAGAAAAGCTAGACACTAAACTAGCAGAAGCAAAAACCAGATTGGCTCAATATTGGGAAATTCTGATCGAAGCCAACGAACCTCACATTTTGGCAGAAGAACCCTTAGCTCAACTGCGAGAAATTGCTGGGCAAACTTATAAAGATATCGACGGGGCAGTTAAACCCCTGCTGACTCCCGACGAGATCGTGCAATTGATGGTGTCGAGGGGCAACCTGACAGCGGAAGAACGATCGGCAATAGAATCTCACGTAACTCACACTTACGAATTTCTCAGCCAAATTCCGTGGACAAAAGATTTAAAAAATGTTCCCCAAATCGCCTACGGACACCATGAAAAACTCGACGGTACCGGCTATCCGCGAGGACTGAAAAACTCTGAAATCCCGATTCAGGCGCAATTAATGACAATCGCGGATATTTACGACGCCCTGACAGCGGGCGATCGTCCCTACAAACGAGCTCTGCAGACAGAGGCAGCGATGAAAATTTTGTGGCAAGAAGCAGCTCACAACAAAATCAACGCCGATTTGTTAGAATTGTTCGATTGCCGCCAAGTCTTTAGCGTCCTCGGACACAGCTTGGATGGTAAAGTCGAATCAGCCTAGACGATTCGGGCGTGCTGTGCTAAAAAAGTACAGAGGCGATCGGGCTTTTGGATGCAAGCAGTCAAATCAATCGACAGCCTAAGTCTTGTCAGGTTTTGAGGCAGTCGATGGCAGGGTAAAAAATACGCCCTCAGCAGCAGCCGATCGCATCCATACACTCAGTCAGACCAAAAGAATCAAAAGAAAAAGTGAATTTTAGGTCTTTTTTTGCAGTATGCTAGTGGAGCAACTACTGACGGCATAGAAGACTAGAAAAGTTTCTCTGTAATCGGTGTGAGGATGAGAGTGAATATGTCGAAATTTTTGTGGAGTTACCTATTAATCAGCCCAGCAGTCTTAGGAGCTACCCTAGTAGTTTCTTCGAGCGCGATGGCAGCAAACGCTCAGCCCGGTGCTGATGCGCTCAAGCCTCAAGCTGCCAAAGCTGAAACTGCTGAAACCTCGGAAGCGAAAGTTAATGCTGTAGCAGCGGTTGACGAAACTACTGCAGCAGCCGATCGAATCGCAGAAAATTCCCCAGCCGCTGGCATCGAAACAGAGCCAGCGATTGCAGCTTCAGGCACGGCTGCAACAGAAAGCGCGATCGCCACAGCCAACACAGCCCCCGCAGCGGAAAATCCCGAAGCGGCAGCACCAAAACCTGCAACTGAATCTCTAGCAGCAGTTGAGCCCACAGTCGCTCAACCGGTAGAAAATTCAGCGGCTGCGAAACTAGAAAATCCAGCCCCGACAGCTACGGCTATCCCAGAGATACTCGGTGCAGTTCAATTAGAAACTACCGCCCCGGCAGCGGGAGCCCCGGCAGAACCAACAGCGGCAGCGCCAGCAGAACAAACAGCACAGGCTGAACCTGTAGCCCAAACAGCACAGGCTGAACCTGTAGCCCAAACTGTCGCACCAGAAGCTCAAAACCCAGCCGCCACATTAGAGCAGCTCAATCAGTACAGCAGCGAAGGTGCAGCAGGTGGCGAAACTCAAGGTCAAGTCACCTCAGTATCTCAACTTTCTGACGTGCGACCTACAGACTGGGCATTCCAAGCACTGCAATCCCTAGTCGAGCGCTACGGCTGTATTGCCGGGTATCCCGACGGCACATTCCGCGGCAACCGGGCAATGACCCGCTACGAATTCGCAGCCGGTTTAAACGCTTGCTTAGACAAGGTTAGCGAGCTGATCAGAGCAGGCAGCGGCAACTTAGCTACGAAAGATGACTTGGCAGCCCTCCAACGGCTCCAAGAAGAATTTGCAGCAGAACTGGCAACCCTGCGCGGCCGCGTCGATGCTCTCGAATCTCGGACATCCGAACTCGAAGCCAACCAATTCTCAACTACTACCAAGCTGACTGGGGAAGCAATTTTTGCCCTCAGCGACGACTTTGGTGGCAACGATGGCTTGTTTGGCAGAGGCAATGACAGGATCGTCGGCAAGGGTAACAATGAGACCGTCTTCCAACAGCGGGTACGTCTCAACTTAAATACCAGCTTTACCGGCAGAGACTTGTTACTTACCAGACTTCAAGTCGGCAACGGTCAAAGATTTAACCTTGGGGCTACCAGCGAAGGCACTCAAACTTGGAACGTAGTCGGCAGAACCGACAACGTTGTTGCCCTAGACAGCTTGTTATACAAGTTTCCTGTAGGTCAAAACCTGAACGTTACCCTGGCAGCTAACGCTGGCGTTTGGGACGACATTATGCCGACTGTCAACCCTTACTTTGAAGACTATGACGGTGGCAACGGCTCCCTGAGCGCCTTCGGACAGCGCAACCCGATTTACCGCTTGGGTGGCGGTGCGGGTATCGGCTTTGACTATGCCTTCGGTGGCAGAGGCTTGCTGGGCGGCGTGTTCGGCCCGACTTCTCTGTCCTTCGGCTATTTGGCCTCAAGTGCAGCCAGTCCTGCTAAGGGTTCAGGCTTGTTCAACGGCGACTACGCGGCGATGGGCCAGTTGACTTTTACCCCCGGACGCAACTTGCAAGTTGCTTTCAACTACAACCACGGTTACTTTAGCCGAGGTAACTTCGGGTTTGACAATGCTTTGGGAAGCGGCCCCGATAATCTCGGCGGTTTCACTGGTACCGGTGTGGCTAATTCCCTCAACGGTTTGAGCGACGGCTTCCCCGGTTTCCGGGCTCGCAAAGTGGTCAGCAACTCCTACGGCGCTCAGGCTTCTTTCCGTCTCAGCCCGAGATTTATAATTGGCGGCTGGGGTGGTTTAACGAATGCTCGCATTCTCGGCATCGGCGATGCGAAAATTTGGAACTACGCTGTCACCTTGGCTTTGCCTGATTTAGGAAAAGAAGGCAACTTGCTGGGCTTTGTGGTAGGTCGCGAGCCTTACTTGGATAAACTTGATGCTCCCGGCAATTTGGATAACTTCAGAAATGACCAGTCGTGGCACTTTGAAGGCTTCTACAAGCTCAAGGTTTCCGATAACATTGCTGTGACTCCGGGCGTCATTTGGATTACTAACCCCAATCAAAACGATCGCAACGATGACATCATTATTGGTACTCTGAGAACTACTTTTACGTTCTAAGAGCGGGTGAAAGAAAGGCAGGACGGGTCAAACTCTCTCTGCTAATTCTAGCCAAATTTAGCCCTGCTTCCGGCAGGGCTTTTTTGTGCGCGAGACTAATTTGGGGCCCGCAAGCAATTGAAAATTAAACGAGCAATTGCATAAATCACGGGATCGATCCTTTAACCGCAGATGTAAGGTAGATAAACGCAGATGGACGCAGATAATTTGCTGATCGGAGAGCGAATGAAAACAATGCAAGTCTCCGATCATTCCTCGACTCTAATATCATGTGCGGTCGATTGACATATCTCAAATTGGATCGCGCGTGGGGAATGCGAGTCCGCAATCAGGGAGCGTACTCGCATTCCCCACTACGAAGGGTTTTTGTTATGGTAATCGACCAGACATTAGATGAAACCCGGTTTGTTGAGAGAAGATTGTAGAAATTTATGAAAGTCGATTAAGTTCAGTGGAAAACCGGAGTATAATAACAATTGAGGAATTAAAATTTTGAACTCAACATTGAGGAAAATTTTAAGATCGGACTTCGGAGTCTAGAATTCAGGTATTTGAAGCAATATGGTAGAACTCTCCTGTAAAAGCGAATACGCAATCTTAGCTTTGCTAGAGCTTGCCGATTGCTACGACGAGGGCGAACCCCTGCAAATTCGCCAGATAGCGGCTCAGCAAAATATTCCCGATCGATATTTAGAACAGTTACTGGCTACAATGAGACGCTGCGGGCTGATTCGCAGCCAGCGAGGTGCTAAGGGCGGTTATATCTTGGCGAGGGAACCCTGGAAAATTACACTGCTGGAAATTATTAACTGTCTCGAAGGCTCAGAATTAGATCGCTCCCAAAAAGACTCGCCGGCTCAAACGGTAGAAAGTGCTGTAATTTGGGAAGTTTGGCAAGAAGCGCGATCGACTGCCAACTCGGTTTTGCAAAAATATACGCTACAGGATCTGTGCGAAAAGCGCAATGGCAGGCGGCAGCTCGATATTATGTATTACATCTAGTTACTATTGCCAACGAGCAATTAACAATTTACTCTCAACAAACAGACAAAGATTATGCGTATTGCTGGCGACATTACAGAATTGGTCGGACACACACCCCTGGTGCAACTCAACCGCATTCCCCAAGCCGAAGGCTGCTTGGCTCGAATCGTGGTCAAACTCGAAGGCATGAATCCGGCAGCATCGGTAAAAGACCGGATTGGTGTCAGTATGGTCAATCAAGCCGAGGCCGAAGGGCTGATTACTCCAGGAAAAACGGTTTTAGTAGAACCGACTTCTGGCAATACCGGAATTGCTTTGGCAATGGTGGCGGCGGCAAAGGGCTACCAGTTGATTTTGACAATGCCGGATACGATGAGCACGGAACGCCGATCGATGCTGCGAGCTTACGGAGCCCAACTAGAACTGACTCCCGGCATTGAGGGCATGAGTGGCTGCATCCGCCGCGCTCAAGAAATTGTGGACAAAACTCCGAATGCGTATATGTTGCAGCAGTTTCGGAATCCAGCCAACCCGGAGGTTCACCGTTCGACAACGGCTGAGGAAATTTGGGCAGATACCGACGGTGAGGTGGATTTCCTGATTTCTGGAGTCGGCACTGGTGGCACGATTACGGGTGTTGCAGAGGTACTCAAGTCGCGGAAACCCGAGTTTAAGGCGATCGCCGTTGAGCCGGCCAACAGTCAGGTACTGTCGGGCGGAAAGCCAGGGCCTCACAAAATTCAAGGTATTGGTGCGGGTTTTGTGCCGCCAGTGCTGAATGTGGAGGCGATCGACGAGGTGATAATTGTTACCGATGACGAGGCGATCGCCTACGGGCGTCGCTTAGCCAGAGAAGAAGGACTTTTGTCGGGTATTTCCAGCGGTGCGGCACTCTGTGCGGCCTTAAAAGTCGGCAAGCGTCCAGAAAATGCCGGGAAATTGATTGTGATGATTCAGCCTAGCTTTGGCGAACGCTATCTGAGCACTCCCTTGTTCCAAGATCCAGAACTCAATCTAGCGGTGGCTGTCAACTAAATCAGCTTCCGGCGCAAGTCGCAGCAACTTTTAGCAGGGTGTAGAGTTTACGCCCTGCTGTTGTTTGTAGTGAGGAATGCAAGTCCTGATTAATATCAAATTTGCAGAAAGAATATTGTCGGCAATCGCAATTGTGCCAGCCAGAGGAATGCAAGTCCTGTTTAACTCAAATCCGTCAAGAGAAGACCAAAGTCGGATGCTGCGAACTTTTTCAAGACTCAATATTTTTATAAAATGGATTTATAATAATTTGAAAACAAAAGTTTTTTACCGACAACTTTTGACATTCATATCAAATAAATAACTAATACTTTAGCAAAAAGTGATATTTTTGTCAAGAACTTTTTCGCAGATTATCTAGATTTCAAGGAAATAAGAGCGTGTCTTCCGTTAGCAATCACTACAAAACCCTAAAAATTAGCCCAACAGCAACACAAGCCGAGATTAAACAAGCATACCGCCGTTTAGTCAAACTATTTCATCCAGATAGCCAGAGTAAAATAGCCGGTCACGAAGAAATTATCCGTCTCAATGCAGCCTATGAAATATTAGGAGATGCCAAGCAAAGACAATCCTACGATCGCCAAATTTCCCCAGAAAGCGAAGAATTGCGATCGCCCAGCGCGTCCAACTTCAGCCGCCAGCGACAACAAACAGCGCGGGATGCCGACGAACAAATGGAACAGTGGCTGATTAAAGTATATAAACCAGTCAATAGAATGCTCAACAACATTTTGAAGCCGCTGAAAAAGGAAATAAACGAATTGTCAGCAGATCCGTTCGATGACGAACTGATAGAAAAGTTTCAAGCCTATATCGATACCAGCCGCGAATTTCTTGAAAAAGCTCATAACAGTCTTAGATCGATGCCCAATCCATCTAATCTAGCCGGAGTAGCCGCCCATCTCTACTATTGTATCAATCAAGTCGGCGATGGCATAGAAGAATTGTATTTATTTACCCTCAATTATGACGATCGCCACTTGCACACAGGTCAAGAACTGTTTAGAATTGCCTCTAAACTACGACGGGAAGCACAGGATGAATTAAAAATGAGAACTTAGTTAGTTGAAGGAGAGGGGGAGAATGGGAGAGGGGGAGAATGGAAGAGGGGGAGAGGGGGAGAGGGGGAGAATGGGAGAGGGGGAGAATGGGAGAGAGAGGGGAGAGGGGGAGAGGGGGAGAGAGAGGGGAGAGGGGGAGAGGGGGAGAATGGGAGAGAGAGGGAGAGGGGGAGAATTGCCCAATTCCCAATTCCCAATTCCCAATTCCCAATGACTAATGATTAATGATTAATGACTAATGACTAATGACTAATGACTAATGACTAATGACTAATGACTAATGACTAATGACTAATGACTACTGACTACTGACTACTGACTAATGACTACTAAATCCCAAAAAGAACTTGAATTCGTTTCCTAATTTTAATAAAAGGAGCTTGTTCTAGAGAATCACCATATAACAATCCCAAATCTCTCAAAGCTTGCTGGCGTTCCGACAATTTTTGAGCAATCTGATCTGCTAAATTCGGCTGTTCAATTAAAAGTTTTTGCAAGTCGTGGCGTTCCACAACAAACAAAATTGAATCTTCGCTAGTTTTAACAGTCGCCGTTCTCGGAGTTCCCAACAGCAAAGAAATTTCCCCAAAAAACTCGCCCTCGTGAAGCGTCGCAATATACTGATCTGTTTTTTGAGAAAGAACTTCTACAGCCCCGGAAAGAATAATATAAAAAGAATCGCCAGGGGCATTTTCTTTACAGACAATCTGTCCCGCTGGAAACATTTGTCGGTAGCCATATTCAATTAACTGTCGCAGTTCTAAATCCGTACACTGTTCAAAATAAGTAACTCGCCGCAACAAGTCTCGCAGAGTCCAATTATTAGGTGCTTTACCAGGGGTGATATGTTCAGAGATGCTGGAATTAGATTTGAGTTCGGCTGAATTTTTAGTATTTTGCGGAACAACTTTTCCATTGGAATTATCGTCTTTGTCATGGTGAAAAGCTTGAGTTAACTCGTGGGGATTTCGCAGCCATAAATCGTGCTGGGGAAAGGGGATTTCGATATTTCGGTGGCGCAATTCGTAATCTATTAAAAAATTGATTGCACTTATAATGGCATCGCTTTCCTGTGGCTGGTCAATCCAAACTAAAAGTTCAAAATTTAAAGCATTGTCTCCAAAACCGCTAAACCATACTTTAGGAGAAGGATGGGACAAGACATTCGATGCCATCCGCGCCGCCACTAATAGCGCTTCGGTAACTATTACTGGGTCAGTGCCGTAAGCAACGCCGACGGGGATGTGAAGGCGGCATTTTGGGTCTCTATAACTCCAGTTAATAATGTTAGTTTCGACAAACCTGATGTTGGGTATTATTACAAATAGCCCATCAATTGTTTTGATAATTGTGGAGCGGATAGAAATATTTTCTACTGTTCCTAAGAGGCGGTCAATTTCAATAAAGTCTCCGACTCTAATTTGCTGCTCGAATAGCAGGGTGATACCGCTAATAAAATTGCTGGCAAGATTTTGCAACCCGAAGCCGAAACCAATGCCCACTACGCCAGCTAAGACGGTGAGAGAAGTGAGGTTGATGCCGGCAGCTTGCAGGACGAAAATACAGCCGAGAGTTGCTAAAATATAGCTAATGATGGTGGCAATTGATTCTCGGCTGCCGCGATCAAATCTCATCCGAACTAGGAGGCTGCGCTTGATTCCTTCGCTGACGATCCGAGCTACAATGAAGGCAAATATAGCTAAGATTATTATTTTGACGATCGCACTAACGGACAGATGAGTGTCGCCGATATAAAATAGCGGAGTGCCCATCGCAGCGGATAAATGTTGAAAAAAGCGATCGGCTCGTACAGTAATCCAATTCATGAAGATTTCGTCATTCGTAATTAGTTTTGCTCGCAACTGAACCGGAAACTGCTAACTATTGCAGAGCTTAGGCGAAAAATTATAAATGGGGAGTTCCCTCTGTTGCAAAAAGTACGCGCAGCGCAGCTATCCCTCGCGGGGCCAATCGAAAATGGGATAACCCATCCCTTAGCAACGGATGAGGAAAAACTGTTTTGTAGCAGTAGCAGTATTTTCTGTATTTTCTGCCCGATATCTGTGTTGTGGCGCACAATAAGCCATGCTACTCTCGCGGCGACTGGTTGGCAATATCTCGAAAATTGGTATAAATTCAAGTAAAGCACCCTCAAGTAATCGAAAAATTCCCGCAAAAATTAGTTTATCCTTAAGAAGTCAGTTCTTTACAGAACTTAACAAGCTTATCCTAATTGACTTTTATGCAGTGCATCATCAATCGTCGGGCACAGTTTTCGGCGAGTCATCGTTACTGGCTACCGGAGTTGAGCGAAGCCGAGAACTTTGAGCGGTTTGGCCCAACAGCCCGCGCACCGGGACACGGACACAATTACGTTCTTTACGTTTCCATGATAGGAAAACTCGACGAGTACGGCATGGTGCTCAACCTGTCTGATGTCAAACACGTCATCAAGCGGGAAGTTACCAAGGATCTCGATTTTTCCTACCTTAACGAAGCGTGGCCGGAATTTGAGCAGACTCTGCCAACTACCGAAAACATAGCACGGCAAATTTGGCTGCGGCTAGCTCCTCATTTGCCTGTGAACAAAATTCAATTGTTTGAACACCCGGAACTTTGGGCTGAATATTTAGGAAACGGCATGGAAGCTTATCTAACTCTGTCAACTCATTTTAGCGCCGCCCATCGGTTGGCTCGTCCCGATTTGAGCTTTGAAGAAAACTCGGAAATTTATGGCAAATGTGCTCGTCCTAACGGTCACGGTCACAACTATCATTTAGAAGTGACTGTGAAAGGGGAAATTGATCCGCGCACTGGCATGATTGCTGATTTGGGAGCTTTGCAAAAAGCCGTTGACGATTATGTTGTTGAACCCTTCGATCACACTTTTTTAAATAAGGATATTGCTTATTTTGAGAAGGTTGTGCCGACGGCGGAAAATATTGCGGTTCGGATCGGGCAATTGTTGCGATCGCCCGTGAGGGAATTGGGCGCAGAGTTGCACAAGATCAAGCTGATTGAAAGTCCGAATAATAGCTGCGAAATTTTCGGTGCAGATTTAGATGCAGCGGATGTCGCGCGCCAGAAACCGTCAGCCGTTTTAGCTGGGGTTTAGAGTTAAAAATCGGGTTTTTTGGGGCGGTTTCACCCGGATTTGCAGCTAATTGTGCAGATTGGTGAAGCCGCCCCAACGATTAAATTGGACGATCGCATTTTTGGCAATTTACCGACAATTCGGGCGAGCGAAGTTGGTTGGGGCGGGACAAGTTTATAGATATTTTGGTTAGGAAGTTAAGATTTTGAGAAGGGGCGCATAAAAGGCTGTTGATGATTCCGAGGGCGATTTCAGCCGGATCGGGTACCAGAATAAATTCTTTCACCGAAGTTATAGAGCTACAATTATTGGCACTTTTCCTGACAAGTCAGACACAGCCCGTATTTTGGAGATAGTAGCATCATCGCCAGCATTCCTCATCTCAGTTATTGTAACTGCTGAGACTATGAGGTCGATCGCTGACAAACAAGCACTAATTTCTCCTAGGTGAGTTGACGTTTATGCGAGTCTCAAATGTAGCTCTCTTGACTCTGGCCGCCCTCGCATCCCAGAATGTAACAGCTAATACTAGCGCCGCTCCTGCTGCACCTCCCGCCTCTGGAGGGATACCGCAGGCCAGCAAATTTGTTGATGCCATAAATAATATCGCCTCCCGTCCGGCGGAGTCAATGAGCGCGCCGGAGACGATCGCCCACGAACAATTTTCCCCGCGAATTGCGGTAAAATCCCCTGCAGGTTTGCTAGTAGCCGCCGCCGGGCCGGAGTTATCTCCAGCAGTAAAAACCAAGGCGAATACTGCTGCTCAATCCGGCGATGAATTAACACAATCTTTACAAGAAACCTGGCTGGCTAAATTAATTGAAACCGGAGTTGAAAGCAATCCCCAAGTTCGCGACGCTTTCGATTTTCTTGCCCTGCGTACTGACAGTAATGCTGAATCGGGATATGGTTTTAATAACACCATAGCTCTGCTGAATATTTTGCTAATTCTTGGTACTATCTTTCCACCGGCGACACTTGCCTTTTTTTGGACGTTCCGGCGACTGGTAGTCAGACAGTTGGTTGCTGATGCCAATCAAAGATTGCAGGGCATTGGTATATTAGAATCAGAGCTAATCAATTCTAGTCAACTGACTCAAAAGTTGAGAGATGAATTAGAATCGCAACTGAGTGCAGCCAAACAATCCATTGATTTTTTAAGTAGAGAAACTGAACTTTCCAAATCTTCCGTCGAGCAAATTGAGACTCTCAAATCTCAATTTCTCATGCACCTCCAAGTTTTGTTAACAGAAGTTTACGAGAAAAAATCTGAAATTGTTCAAGAAATATCCCAACTTCCTGCAGTTGTTGCCAAAGAAGCTGTCAAACTCGCACCTCAACCGCAGTTAAACAATTCGCAAAATTCGGAAACAGCACCTGGTAGCGCAGCAAATATGATTGCTGATGATTACATCAAGCAAGGTGAAGGGCTTTATTTTCAAGGCAATTATGATGAGGCAGTAGTCTGCTTTGAAAAAGCTATTTTAATGAATAAGAATGTGGATGAGGCTTGGTATTGGCGCGGAAATGTGTTAATAAAATTGCAGCGCTATGAAGAAGCGATCGCCTGTTACGACCAAGCAATATCGATGAAACCGGATTGTTGGGAAGCGTGGTATAATAAAGCGAATTTGCTGGCAAAATTGCAGAAGTATGAAGAGGCGATCGCCTGTTACGAGCAAGCAAGTGCCAGCGAGTCCTACACATACGCCTGTTGGCACAGCATAGCAGCTTTGTTGGGTAAACTGCGGCACTACGAAGAAGCGATCGCCAGTTACGATCGCGCCCTCGCCATCAAAACAACCGACAGCGAAATCTGGCACAATCGAGGCGCGATGCTGGGCAAAATACAGCAAAACGCCGCAGCAGTTGATTCCTACGATCGCGCTCTTGCCCTCAATCCCAACAGATACGAAACTTGGTACAATCGAGGCAATGTGCTGTGGAGATTGCTCCGCTACATTGATGCTGTTGATTCTTACGATCGGGCTTTGGACATCCGAGCTGACAAATACGAAGTTTGGTACAATAAAGGCGCAGTGCTCGGAAAAATGCAGCGCTATCAAGAGGCGATCGCATCCTACGACAAAGCAATTGCCATTAAACCCCAGGATTTTGAAGCGTGGCACAACCGAGGTACAGTTTTCGAGAAACTCTCGCAATACGAAGCAGCAATTGCATCTTACTCCGAAGCAATTAAGCTTAATTCCGAGTGTTACGAAGCTTGGTTTGGTAAAGCCGAAGCCTTAGCAAAATTGCAGCGCCCAGAAGAAGCAGTTGCAGCTTACCAAAAGGCGATCGCGATCAAGCCAGAATCCTACGATGCTTGGCACCAAATGGGTACAGCTTTATCAGAATTAAAGCGTTACGAGGAAGCAATGGCAGCTTACGATCGTGCGATCGCCATCAAGCCCGAAAATGCCGAAGCTTGGCGCGATCGAGGTGCAATTGCCTCATAATTCAAGCAGGATTGAGAAGGATTTGTTACGAGCAAAAAAACAATCAAAACTCGCCACAATTCGATGAATTATTCGGCTATTTATATCAATACTCAAAACTATTGATACACCTAAATTATACGGAACAACTACTCGTTACTAGGCTCTGCCTGGTAACGCAGATGCTTTGGCTCTGCCTCCCTTTTCGCAGGCTAGGCTCTTCAAGACAGACATCGATTCCTAGGCTATTAACCAGTTATTGAAAATGATTTAGAATTGCTATAAGCGATCGCAGTTGCTCTTACATAATTTCCCCGGCTCTTCCAAATGAACCAGTTATTTTAATTAATTTAGGAGTGCTATAAATTTTAAAAAATCGTCCTGAAATCGGTTGAATCAATAGAAACATATAGGTTAGCTACTGGCACTTATCGCAATCCACAACGGGCCGAAATTGTGCAGCAAACAAGTATTAGTTTTAATGCAAATCTTTTGCAAACTTCGGGAACATTCATCGAACATTCTCCTTCTTCATTATTAACAGGACATCGAAGCGGAATACAGTTGCCAGAAATCGCAACAGCCTAAAATGTAGGGAGAGATTACCGTATAGGGACAAACAGCAGACTAAATCTTGACATAAATGTCCGGTTTTTTTCTGCAAATCAGTTAATTTAACAACCGCAATCTGACCCTGAAGAATCTCTACAGGTGCTTCTACCAAAAGCAAAAAAAATTAACCTGTGGAGTTAAAAAAAATGGCAAATATAACAGGAACTCTCGGCCCCGATGTGATACCGGGCCTTTTACCAGACGGTCGCGTAATTAGCCTGGGAAACTTACTGAGCGACGATACCATCAGCGGCCTTGACGGCAATGATGCAATCAATGCACTAGACGGAAACGATCTACTTTTCGGCGGCCCCGGCAACGATTTTGTTAACGGCAATGAAGGTAACGACAGCGTTTTTGGCGGCAAAGACGACGACCAAGTTTACGGTGGTAAAGGCAACGACTTAGTTAGAGGCGACATCGGCAATGACAGCGTTTTTGGCAACGACGGAAACGACAGTATGTTCGGTGGTAAAGACAATGACACGATGTTCGGCGGGAAAGGCAACGACTTGATCCTAGGCGACCTCGGCGACGATGTACTTTACGGCGACCTCGGTTCTGATACGATGAGCGGCGGTGGTGGAAATGACATTTTTGCGATCGGGCGAGTCGGCGACGGCAGGCCCACAGCCACCACCGGCGGCCCCGGAGTCTCCGATGCCGACATGATTACCGACTTCCAAGTTGCCGGCAACGATGTCATCCAACTGTTCGGCGGCCTGCAATTTAGCGATTTGCAATTCATCGACGGCACCGGTTCCAACGGCATCAGCATCGGCAACACCCTCGTTCGCGATACCGGCACCGGCGAGTATTTGGTCAACATCCAAGGTTTGACAGCAGCCCAACTGAGCGCGAACCCAGCTTGGTTCCAATCGGCTGGATTCCCGACACCAACGCCGACGCCGACACCGACGCCTGCACCGACACCGACACCTGCACCGACTCCTGCAAGTGTCTTCAGCTTTAGCACAAATAATTACTCTACTCCCGAAGGCAGTCCCGCTACAGTCACAGTGATTCGCACGGGCAATACTTCCGCTCCTGGAAGCATTAGTTTTGGTACTGTTGACGGTTCAGCACTTTCTACTGGCTCGGCTGCTGACTACACTGCTACTACAGGAACTCTGAACTTTTCGGCAGATCAAACTAGCGCGACTTTCACTGTCGCGACTCTGAACGATGCTATTACCGAAGGGCCAGAGACGGTGAATGTATTTCTCAACAGCGGTAATGTGGGTACTGTCAATCCAGCCACAGTGACGATTTTTGATGCTTCAACGTCGGTATCGCCGACTCCGACTCCGACTCCGACTCCTGCACCGACTCCAACGCCTGCGAGTATTTTCCAGTTTGACCAAGCAAGTTACACGGTTAGTGAAGGCGGTGTGGCGACGGTTAACGTTACTCGATCGGGCGGCACTGGTGCGGCGACAATCGGCTACGCTACTGTTGACGGTTCGGCAATTTCTAGCGGGACTGCACCTGATTACAGTGTGGCCGCTGGTTCGCTGAATTTTGCTCCGGGGCAAAATAGCGCTAGTTTCACGATTTCGGCTCTGAGCGACATGATTCTGGAATCGCCGGAAACGGTGAATTTGGTGCTCAGCGGCGGTAATGTGGGCAGCAATCCATCAATCTTGACGATTCAGGATGTGCCCCCTGTCCCGACTCCGACTCCGACTCCTTTTCCAACCCCGACTCCTTTTCCAACCCCGACTCCCGCCCCCACTCCGACGCCTGCTCCCACCCCGACTCCCGGTCAAAGCACGTTTTTCTTCAGTGCGGCTACTTACAGCGCTAATGAGGGTAGCACTGCTCCGGTGACAATCAATCGCGGTGGCGACCTTTCTGCGCCGGCTACGATTTTGTTCAGCACTGGCGACGGTACTGCTATGGCTGCGGGTTCTCAACCCGATTACACGGCTGTAGTTCAAGCGGTGAATTTTGCACCCGGACAAGCTAGCGCGCAAGTTCCGGTTCAAACTTTATTTGATAGCCTCACGGAGTCTACTGAGACGGTGAATTTGTTCTTGAGCGGCGGTAGTTTGGCGAGTCCTTCTGCAGCAGTTTTGTCGATCCTTGATACTACTGCTGTTCCTCCTACTTTCTTCTCTTACGGTTCGTCTCCGGGTTCTGTTTCTGACGGCGCTGCTGGCACTTTTACGATTAACCGCAGCGGCAATACTGGGGTTTCGGCTTCGATCGACTTTTTGATTGTTTCCCCCGGCGGCGGTCAACCTCTGAATAATGTAGACTTCAACATTGTCGGGCCCTATTCTCCGAATTCTTCTGGCGGTTCGGTGAACTTTAATCCCGGTCAAACGAGCGTCAGTCTGACGATTAATAACGCTCCTGGTTTGACTGCTGGGGTAGTGAATTTAGGTTTTGGCCCTGGTTCGATCGGCGCTCCGGCTTCCACTGCAATTACTCTGATTTAGGACTGTTAGTAGGGCGAGCAATTTTTGCTCTACTAATATGTTTCTTGGGTACAGTCAAACCCTTTTTGTTTAAGGTTTGTCTTCTAAATTTTTCCTCTTTTTGCCGCCCCGTTTGGGGCGGTTTTTTTTATGATAAATTTAGAGAAGCTGCAAATAAGGAGAATAGTTATGTCTGTTGAAATGCAAAGACGGCTATTTACAGTCCAAGAATATCACTTGATGAATGAGTGTGGTGTGTTTGGTGAAAATGAACGAGTCGAACTTATAGAAGGAGAAATTATCCAAATGGCAGCAATTGGTAGGCGTCACGCCGCCCGTGTCGATCGCCTTGCAGAGTTTTTTGGCGATCGGGTGCGAAAACGTGCTATTATCCGGGTTCAAAATCCGATTAGCCTTGGATCGGGATCTGAGCCTCAACCTGATATTGCTTTAGTACAACGTCGCGCTGATTTTTACGAAGAATCGCTGCCAAATAGCGAGGATATTTTGCTGTTACTTGAGGTTTCAGATAGCACGGTTAATTACGATCGCGATGTGAAAGTACCTAATTATTCACGTTCTGGGATTCAGGAAGTTTGGTTGTGGGATTTAGAGGCTAATTGTTTAGAAGTTTATCGCAACCCGACGGCAAATGGCTACATTTCAGTGCAAAAATTTGAGCGGAGAGAAACTGTTTCGCCCTTGGCTTTTCCCGACTTTGTAGTGAGTATTGATGGAATTTTGGGTTAGGGGGATGAGCTAGTATTAGTTGGAAGATGACTGGTAACAAAACTCAGCTTGAATTGACTGCGAAAAAAGGAGGAAATTTATGTCTGTTCAGATCCAAAGACGGCTATTTACAGTGCAAGAATATCACTTGATGAGTGAGGCTGGCGTATTTAGAGATAATGAACGAGTAGAACTTATCGAAGGAGAAATTATCCAAATGGCAGCAATTGGTAGGCGCCACGCCGCCCGTGTCGATCGCCTTGCACGAATGTTCAGCCACATTCCAGAGTCCCTAGTTATTTTTAGAGTGCAAAATCCTATTTGCCTTAATGATAACTCAGAACCGCAACCTGATATTGCTTTAGTGAAACCCCGCGCCGACTTTTATGAAGAATCGCTGCCAAATAGCGAGGATATTTTACTGTTGGTAGAGGTAGCAGATAGTACGGTTAATTATGACCGCGATGTGAAAGTACCGAATTATGCGCGATCGGGCATTCAGGAAGTTTGGTTGTGGGATCTTGAGGTTAATTGTTTAGAAGTTTACCGCGATGCGACGGCTGATGGCTACACTTCAATGCAAAAATTTGAGCGGGGAGAACAAGTTTCGCCGCTGGCGTTTCCTGAGTTTGTAGTGAGTATTGATTTAATCTTGGGTTAAAATAGCCCGCTTAAACTAACTGTTGAAAAAAGGAGAGAAGAATAGTTATGTGTGTTTAAAAACATTGCCTTAAGCATCTAAAAAAGAAGCGTCAATTATAAGTTAACGCTACTTTTATGAACACTTGCTATTCTAAATTTCCTAAATAATTGGACGCAATTTCTAATCTCCTCTTGACATTATCTTCGCTAGTAAGATTGCGTATTTTTTGAGCTACTCCACTAAAACTATCATTTTCCATCAGTGATTTATAGCGTTCTTCCAGTTGTTCAAAATTATTAATCTTGCCTTGTTCTAACCTGCGAGCAGTAACCACCATTACGGCTTCAAAGTAAGTAGGAATCAATAATTTTAGAGGCTTAAAAGCTTTGTTACCAAGACATTTATGGAGCAATTCAATCGTTGGGATAAATGCGTTTATTATTTGTTTTTTGGATTGGTGGGCAAAGTGTCTATTTTTCCTCATGTATTGATTGAGAAATTCTTTTAGAGAAGGCTTATAATCGTTGCCATCGAAGTAAAAGGCCAGGAATCGCAAAATAAGTTCTTGATCTTTCCTGTTTTTATCTGGGATACCAAATATGTCACGCCACGCTGGGTTTTGATTTAGTTCCTCTAGCAAATTATTGAGTTCGCCGTGATAGATGCAAGCACGAATTTCCTGCGATTTAAGGATAGTACCTCCGGTATTTAGCCTTTCAAAGATATAGTAAATACTACTGTCGTCGTCTGCATAAAGTGGCTCGACAATTGTAGCGGAGACAACCGAGTCATCTAATTGGCGTCGGTATGCGTCTTTCAGTGATTGATATGTCTCTCTTTCAAATTCTGTATGAACCCCTTTCAGAGCAAACGAGTGCCGACTGTTTGGAAACTTCCCTTGGTAGAAATATAAAAGACTGCGTAATCTTTGCTGACCATCAATAACAAGCAGTTTTTTTGTTTCTCGATCTTTTGCTAGAAATATACCGGGAACTGGAAGCCCAAGCAAGAGAGATTCTATAAAACGCGCAGCTTGTTTGGGTTTCCAAACATAAGCACGCTGGAATTCAGGAATATATACGTCTTTGCTTTCCAGGCGTCTAACTAGACCCGCTACATCAAAATCAATTCGAGAAACTGCTATGGAAAATTTGGAGGGAATAATGTCCTCCTCATCTTCCCCGCTGTCATCTTCCCCGCTATCCTGAATATCGTTTTCCTGTTCCTCATTCGCTAGATGCTTTGGGGCAGATGTCTCGCTGTTTGACTCAAATGTACTCATCTTGTAGCCTCCTTTCTGCCTGAGTTATTAGATATTATATAATGCTCGCTCCCCTGATCTATCTCTCAATATTAAGATTTCCTTAGTTGCTGCCGTCGCGCACAGAAATCGGTGATACAATCAACAGCTTAGCTAGGGGTGCCCGAAAGTCCGGGCTGAGAAAACACCCTTAGAACCTGAGTCTGGGTAATACCAGCGGAGGGAAGCTGTTTATCAAGGAAATAAGAATATGCGTACCGAATGGATCGCGAAGCGTCAGGGACACAGCAATGTATCTCAAATGCACTACGCCCGTCAAGGTGTGATCACTGAGGAAATGGATTATGTTGCTAAGCGAGAAAATCTCCCAGCAGAACTGATCCGCGCGGAAGTAGCGCGGGGACGGATGATTATTCCGGCTAACATCAATCACACAAATTTGGAGCCAATGGCGATCGGCATTGCCTCTAAGTGCAAAGTCAATGCTAATATCGGTGCTTCTCCCAACTCTTCCAATATGCAGGAAGAAGTTGACAAGCTTAAACTAGCAGTGAAATACGGTGCTGATACCGTGATGGATTTGTCCACCGGCGGCGGTAATTTGGATGAAATTCGCACTACAATCATCAATGCTTCGCCGGTACCAATCGGTACTGTACCAATTTACCAAGCTCTAGAAAGCGTGCACGGTAATATGGAAAGTCTGACGGCGAATGACTTCCTGCACATCATTGACAAACACGCTCAACAAGGTGTTGATTACCAAACAATTCACGCCGGAATTCTGATCGAGCATTTGCCGTTAGTCAAAAATCGGCTGACTGGAATTGTATCTCGCGGCGGCGGCATTTTGGCGCGGTGGATGCTGCACCACCACAAACAAAATCCCCTCTACACTCACTTTAACGACATCATTGAAATCTTCAAAAAATACGATGTTTCGTTTAGTTTGGGAGATTCTCTGCGCCCCGGTTGCACTCACGATGCGTCGGATGAAGCTCAATTAGCCGAACTCAAAACTTTGGGACAATTAACTCGCAAAGCTTGGGAACATGACGTGCAGGTAATGGTGGAAGGCCCCGGCCACGTTCCTATGGATCAAATTGAGTTTAATGTCAAGAAACAAATGGAGGAATGCTCGGAAGCACCTTTCTATGTTTTGGGGCCGTTGGTGACTGATATTGCGCCTGGGTACGACCACATTACCTCAGCAATTGGCGCCGCGATGGCTGGTTGGTACGGTACTGCTATGCTGTGCTACGTGACACCGAAGGAACATTTGGGATTGCCTAATGCTGAGGATGTCAGAAACGGGCTGATTGCTTACAAAATTGCGGCTCACGCTGCGGATATTGCGCGGGGCCGTCCGGGTGCGCGCGATCGCGATGATGAACTCTCGAAAGCGCGTTACAATTTCGATTGGAACCGTCAATTTGAGCTGTCATTAGATCCAGAACGAGCAAAGGAATATCACGACGAAACTTTGCCGGCAGATATCTACAAAACTGCCGAATTCTGTTCGATGTGCGGGCCTAAATTCTGTCCGATGCAGACGAAAGTTGATGCCGATGCTTTGACTGAGTTGGAGAAGTTTCTTGCTAAGGAACCTGTAGCGCTAAGCTAATTTCGATCGGGTGGGCGGATTGTTTCGCCCGCCCTTGGCCATTCAAAAGCAGCGAGGTAAGGGAGGTAGAGCCTCCGAATCTGCATTACCAGGCTCTTCCTGCTAACGAGGAGGGAGGAGACAATTTAAAGATTGATAAGCTGAGCTTGGTCTGGTAGCGACGGATTATCGTAAGTAATAGTATAAAGTTATACTCATAAAGCTTTTTTTAAGTATAACCAAAAAAGCTCAAATCAAAGATGGGCTTTTTGAAAGTAGAGAAATCCGAAGTATTTCCCCAAAGAAAAGACAGGTTATACGGACTTATGATGTGCTATTTAAGTCTTCGAGAACCATCGCC
The DNA here is from genome assembly GCF_036700745.1 of Microcoleus sp. S36a_B3. Taxonomy (NCBI): domain Bacteria; kingdom Bacillati; phylum Cyanobacteriota; class Cyanophyceae; order Oscillatoriales; family Microcoleaceae; genus Microcoleus; species Microcoleus sp. S36a_B3. The sequence continues at coordinate 22,179 of NZ_JAUBPN010000033.1, forward strand.
GCAATCATCCCCCCAACCATCGATAGCTCGGAAAAACACCGTGCTGCAGTCAATGATTTTAGCACTCTTATATTGTGCGCCACGCCAGGATTTTGTTTCGCTGTTTGATTTTTCCGTGTCGCCCGGTTCCCACTATCGACTAGATACCAATTGCACCCGGCCGGCATCCATTTCATCCATTAATAACTCTAAAGCCTCATAATCAATATCCGAGATGTACCCCAAACGGGTGAGCTCGTAGTTGATTTCGTTTTCAATGTCAGGCGTCAACTGCTTAATGTAGAGGGCTTTTTCTACCAGATGACGAATAGCATAAGTTGCTTGCATATTAGCTCTGAGAACTCCATACACTATAATCTTACTATTAACAGTCGATCGCGCGCGCGATCCAAATCACCACTAATAAGTGATTTAAATTACATTGATTGGTTTAACTTAACAGCTAGTACAAAGTCGATCGCCATTTTTAGAGTTGCCAAGACTTGCGATTGCTAGCATCAATAAAAAACAGTATAGCAGCTTACGTTTCCTCTCCCAATCCTGGGTAATTTTGCATAAATAAGAGTAAATAAATAAAAATTAAGTAAAATTAGTGAAAACAGCTTGTCGGTTTCCCTCAGAGCAAGTTAGGCTCAAGGTATAAAATAGATTTAGACTGACAACCAGATAACACCATAGTAGACAATACACAGAAACCATAGGTTGAAAATATGCAAACACTTCTTGCTCCGAAACCAATTACAGTGATTCAACCCTTATACCACCTGAATGCAGCTACCTCCGGAGAATTCGGACAGCAACTAACAACAGCAATTGAGACTGAGGGAATTGTGGCGGTACTCGTAGATTTGGGCGCAGTAACATTTATTGATAGTGCTGGTTTGATAGCATTGGTTTCCGGCTTAAAGCAGGCAAAAAAAATGGGGCGTAGGTTTAGTATTTGCTCAGTTTGCACCCAGATTAGGATGGTTCTGGAACTCAGTCAACTCGATCGAGTTTTTGAGATATTTGAAAGCGTCGAAAGTTTTGAAGCGGCCAACTCCCGCGCCCCCAAGCACTGGTAAAATCTGGCTAGAGGTCAAAAGCAGCAACAAAACACAACAAATTGAGTGAAATGCCCGAAAATATAGCAAACTGTCGCTGGCGTGTTGAGCGATTTTAAGGTAGGCTGCTTAGGAGTCGCAAATATCAGAGCGAGTCGAGCCGTGCCAGTAAAAATCGAAGAATTACTTACAGCAGAAATCAATCAGCCTGCTCGTTATCTGGGTAACGAGTTGGGGGCGGCGCGCCCGCTGTGGGATGCAGCTCGCGTGCGTTGGGTGCTAACTTATCCAGAAGTGTATGAAGTTGGTGCTTCCAATCTGGGACACATCATCCTTTACAATATTTTGAACGCTTTGCCGAGGCAGTTGTGCGATCGAGCTTATTTGCCCGCACCAGACTTGGCAGCAAAACTGCGATCGACCAAAACTCCCTTGTTTGCAGTAGAATCAAGGATATCGCTCACAGAATTTGATATTCTAGGGTTCAGCCTCAGCTACGAACTCGGAGCCACAAACATTCTGGAAATGCTGGAACTTGCCGGCATTCCCCTAACTTGGAAAGAAAGAGCGACAAACCCTCAAAATGGTGGCGATTGGCCGCTGATTTTTGCTGGCGGACAAACCGCAACATCCAATCCCGAACCCTACGCTGACTTTTTTGACTTCATCGCCTTGGGAGATGGAGAAGAATTGCTCCCAGAAATCAGCTTGGTTTTGGCAGAAGGTAAAACTAATAATTTAAGTCGAGAAGCGCTGTTGCTGGATTTAGCGCAAATTCCCGGCGTTTATGTCCCGCAATTCTACGATATGGCGGCAGACGGTTCGGTTCATCCCAACCGCCCGCAAGTTCCAGATCGAATTCTGCGCCGAGTCGCGACTCCGATACCAGCTTATTCGATCGGCCTAGTGCCCTACGTGCAGACAGTACACGACAGACTGACAGTCGAAATCCGCCGGGGATGCACCCGCGGCTGTCGCTTCTGTCAGCCGGGAATGCTGACTCGCCCCGCGCGCGATGTCGAACCGCAGCAAGTCGTAGAGGCGATCGAACAAGGGATGAAAGCCACCGGGCACAGCGAATTTTCCCTGCTTTCCCTCAGTTGTTCCGACTATCTGGCACTCCCAGCAGTCGGGATGGAAATCAAAAACCGCCTCAAAGATCAAAATATTTCTCTGTCTCTACCCAGCCAGCGGGTTGACAGATTTGACGATAATATTGCCGACATTCTCGGCGGCACGCGGCAAAGCGGTTTGACTTTTGCCCCGGAAGCTGGCACTCAGCGGATGCGGGACATCGTTAACAAAGGCTTGACCAACGAAGAATTGCTCCGGGGCGTGAAAACTGCGGTCGATCGCGGTTGGGATAAAATCAAGCTGTATTTTATGATCGGTTTGCCCGGAGAAACAGATTTTGATGTGCTGGGAATCGCCGAAACAGTCCGCTGGCTGCAAAGGGAATGCAGGCTGAATGGCCGGCGGCCACTGAATTTTAATTTGACAATTTCTAATTTTACGCCTAAGCCTCACACTCCTTTTCAGTGGCACTCGGTTTCGACTGCTGAGTTTTCTCGCAAGCAAAAACTCCTGAAGGGAGAATTTAAAGCGATGAGAAATCTTAAGGTGAATTATACTGATGTGCGGCTTTCGGCAATGGAGGATTTTGTCGGACGGGGCGATCGGCGTTTGGGCCCTGTAGTCCGTCGCGCTTGGGAACTTGGCGCTGGTATGGATGCTTGGTGGGAAAGTTTGGATCAAGCTTACCAAGCTTGGACTCAGGCGATAGATGAATCTGACCTTACTTGGAAATACCGCCAAGTTGAAAGCGGCGAATGGAATCTTTTTCAGAAGGAAGAGGAGAAGGCAGAAGGCAGAAGGCAGAAGGCAGAAGGCAGAGAAATCAAAGAAGATTTTCCCAATTCTCCGCATCTCTCCCACTCCCCCTCCCCCTCCCCCACTCTCCCCCTCTCCCTCGATCAACCACTGCCTTGGGATCACTTAGACACGGGGATCGACAAAAACTGGCTGAAAATTGACTTGCAAAAGGCTTTGGAAGCGGCGACGGTTCCTGACTGTTCCTTTGAAGGGTGTTCGCGCTGTGGGGTTTGCGGCACGGATTTCGGACACAACGTGGTGGTGGATGCGCTGCCAATTCCTGAGTTTGCCGGTGAGTTCGTGCCGAATACGCAGCGGCAACAGCGGGTTCGGGTTTGGTTCGGGAAGGTGGGCGATATGGCTTTGGTTGGTCATCTGGATTTGCTGCGATTGTTCGATCGAGTTGTCCGCAGGGCCAATTTGCCGATTTCGTTCACCGGCGGCTTTCACCCGAATCCTCGGATTTCGGTGGCAAACGCTCTGCCTCTGGGTGTCACTAGCACAGGGGAAATTGCTGATTTTGAGCTTACTCGGCCGATCGATATTGAGGTTTTTCGGGAAAAATTGGTGGCGACTCTGCCAGAAAATATCCCGATTTACAAGGTGGAACAGATCGATCTCAAGGCTCCTTCTGCCAACCAGTTGTTAGAAGCCGCTGAGTATATCGTTACTGTCGCAGCAACAGGCCCGCTGGCAGAAAATGGCGATTTTGAAGGTGAAAATTCGGCTGCTGTCTCTGTCGCTGTTAGCGCTAACTGGGAAGCTTGGGTAGGGGCGATCGCCCAAACAGAGGCTTTTTGGCGGGTGCACACTACTAAGTCGGGAAAGACTAAGGATGTCAATTTGCGCGATCGGCTGCACAAACTAGAACTTGTAGAGCAGCTACCAGCTACCAGCGCCTCTGGCTGTGGCGGTACATCCGAAGGTAGAGCAGTCTTGCGCTATACCGGCAGTTGTCGCAGCGATGGCAACTTGCTCAAGCCCGAACATCTTGTGTTCATGCTCGAACAAGTCAGCGGGCAGGAAATTCAGCTTCTGCAAGTTCAGCGCAGTCAGCTAATCCTAGGTTATTGTTAAGATAGGGAAGCCCTGGTGAAATATTTCACTAGGGCTATCGATCGGGATGTGTCGCTTAAGCTATAATTGTTTGTTATGGAAGCCGCAGCGGCTCGAGCGCTTTAGTCGCTCGTCGCTAAGAGTCAACCAGCAACGCGGGCTGGGTGAAACTGCTTCTGTTCAAGACTTTAAGCCTTTTTGTACGTTGACCGGCTAAATCTAGTGCCAAACCCGCAGGAGCCGGGCCTGAACCAAATTTAGCGATTAATTTCGATCGCTCGACTCATTGTCGATCGTCGGCTTACTCACAAATCTCACGGTTCAAGCCGCTCTGCTGGTATTCAACAATAGATATTTTTGACCTCGATCGGAAAACAGAGACAAGCTCTCGACAATCGTCGTAAAGAAGCAAAAATTTGAGATTTTAGATTCTAGCTCCTGCTCCCTGATTCATCTGTGGAGTAAATCTAAAACTTGTACGGCGAAGTCGAAGTATCTCAAACTTCTACAGCGAAGTCGAAGTATCTAAAATCGAATCAAGAGGTTTTAGGGTTGGCACAGGCAAAAGTCGCAGTCGAAGAATGTCAAGCTGGGGTAAGTTGACCGCTATCCCGCAAGAATTCAACAAAAGTCTACGCGCTTTCAATCCTACTTAACTTTTGCTCAAAACCAGCCCTCAACCACGCAAGCGGAGTTATCAGTTCGTAGTGTTAAGTTGTGTGTTAAGAAATTGGTACGGAGTCACTGAATTTATTCACGCTCGTTCAAAGGAAGAGTTGGAAGTGTTGAAGATTGAGTGAGAGAGTTTGCAATTCACAAATCAAAATTCAATATTTATAACTCGGTAAAAACGTCCTTATTTCTATCTTCCAGCTCAGTCTGCGAAGCATAACTCATAACTCGCGATCGGGTGGATTCAAACACTGTATCTGTAACAGTTAACAGTCAGTAGGGGCGGTGCCCCCGTGCCCGCCCTCTTAACTTAACAGTCAACAGTTAACAGTCAACAGTCAACAGTTAACAGTCATTCCACCCTGAACCAACTCACAGCTAATAACTCTTCCTGCTACTACTAATAATTACAGTCAAAGTAAGAGGCACTATGAGCGTGCGTAAGTGTCTCTAATTTGCTGCCATTTTTTTGAGGAAATTGAATGACAAAGCAGATAGTTATAGCAGAGCAGCATCGCATTGCTGCCGTTTTTTCCGAAGATCAAATTCAAGAACTCGTGGTAGCCACAGGCAGCCACCAAGTCAGCGATATTTACTTGGGAATTGTCGAAAATGTACTCCCTGGGATAGATGCGGCCTTTGTCAATATTGGCGACCCAGAACGCAACGGGTTCATGCACGTCACAGACCTCGGCCCGCTGCGGCTCAAACGATCGGCAGGAGCAATTACAGAACTCCTCACCCCCCAGCAAAAAGTGCTGGTACAGGTGATGAAAGAACCGACGGGCAGCAAAGGCCCCCGGCTGACAGGCAATATCACCCTGCCCGGCCGCTATTTGGTACTGATGCCCTACGGTCGGGGAGTCAATCTGTCCCGCCGGATCAAGTCGGAAGCCGAGCGCAACCGCCTCAGAGCCCTAGCTATTTTGGTGAAACCGGCCGGGATGGGGCTGCTGGTACGCACCGAAGCCGAAGGCATGACCGAAGAAGCCATCATGGAAGATTTGGAAGTGCTGCAAAAACAGTGGGAATCCGTTCAACTCGAAGGCGGTACTTCCCGAGCGCCAGCACTGCTAAACCGCGACGACGATTTTATCCAGCGGGTACTCCGGGATATGTTCAGCGGTGACGTGAATCGGATTGTGGTGGACTCGCAAAATGGCATTAAGCGTGTCAAACAGCAGTTGATGAGCTGGAACGGCGGTAAACTTCCAGCAGGAGTTTTGATCGACCACCACCGAGAGCGCGCCTCGATTTTAGAATTTTTCCGCGTCAACGCTGCGATTCGAGAAGCCCTCAGACCGAGGGTAGATTTGCCTTCGGGCGGTTACGCGATCATCGAGCCGACTGAAGCCCTGACGGTGATTGATGTCAACTCAGGCTCGTTTACTCGATCGGCCACAGCTCGCGAAACTGTACTCTGGACAAATTGCGAAGCAGCAACCGAAATTGCCAGACAACTGCGGCTGCGGAATATTGCCGGGGTAATTATTGTTGACTTTATCGACATGGAATCCCGCCGCGATCAATTGCAAGTGCTGGAACATTTCAATAAAGCTCTCAAAGCAGACAAATCTCGGCCACAAATCGCTCAACTGTCGGAATTGGGACTGGTAGAACTCACTCGCAAGCGCCAAGGTCAAAATATTTACGAGTTATTCGGCCACAGTTGCCCGACTTGCAGCGGGTTGGGGCATTTGGTACACCTCCCCGGCGAAGACGATATCGCCGGTGCCGTGCGGGAATCGCCCGATCGCACTGTGGGTTCTTCCAACCGCCTTTTGTTGAATTTGCCAGAAGGATTGGAACGCCGCAGCCTGACACCTACGGCGGCTGCAACTCCTGCACCAGTAAGAGAAGAACGTTCCGTCGAACCAGCTCGGGCTGCTTGGGAACCGTCTAGCGAAAGTTTGGATTTTGAGACCGGCAGCAACGCCTCGTCTTTGGACTTGCTCAACCATCCCAGCTATCAGGATTTGGGGAACGGAACCAGACGTCGCCGTCGTCGCCGAATTGGCGAAGAGCCTTTTGCTGTAGCCGAGGAGGAACCGGTACGCAACAAGTTGCGACTGCCGAATACCAACAGTGCGCCCGTCGTGGAGACGCGCTCTGAGTATCTCGCACCCCCCGGCATCCGCGCCGCTTCGGAGGGCTTCGGGTTGGTGAATATGGCTGCTGTTGGCAGGCGCGAGGATTTCGATCGCGTGCGTCCAACTAAGTCTGAGTTGATGAAGCCGATGGTGGAGCCTCCTGAAATGATTTCGGTGGAAATGACAGCCGAGGAGCAGGATGTTTATGCTCTGATGGGAGTTTCTCCTTTGGTGATGACGGATCGCGGTGTAAAAAATCCTAAGAATGCGATCGTTTCGGTGACACTCCCCGGAGAACCCCCGAACAAGTCGTCTTTCGAGCAGCTCGAATTTGAATTTGAACCGCCCGCGCCAGCACAGAAGGCTGAGGAAGCTGATTATTATGCAGAAATATCGGCAGTTGAGCCTGTATTTTCTCTGGGTGATGAGGATGATGAGGACGATCTCGATCTTGATGATGAGGTTGAAATTTACGGTGCAAGTTCGATCGACCTCATGGATGATTTTGCTGGCGACGAGGAGGAAACCAGCGATGGGATGGACGAATCGAATGAATGGGGAGCATTGGAGCCGCCGATCGAATTCGAGGAGTCGATCGAATTCCATGAGTCAAGCGAGTTGAATCAGCCTTTGACATCCAATGACTCAAACGAGTCGAATAAGTCGAATGAATCAAGCGAATCAAGCGAGTCAAGCGAATCAAGCGAACCAAGCGAACCCGAAGAGCCAGCGATCAACCGCCGCCGCCGCCGTCGCTCGTCTGCTGTTGTAGATGACTGATCTCCAGTCAGAGGGAGGAGGAAAGAAGGAAGAAGGAAGAACAAAGAACAAAAAAGTAGAAATTTTTACTCTCTTCCCATCTTTCCATCTTTCCCCCTCCCCCAATCTCCCCCTCTCTAGCCTGAGCGAAGCCGAAGGCCAATCCCCCTCTCGGACTCAGATAATAGCTGGTGTGGACGAAGTAGGAAGGGGAGCTTTGTTCGGGCCCGTGGTGGCGGCCGCCTGCATTCTGCCCGACGAAGTTATCGATGAATTAGCAAGTTGCGGGGTGCGCGACAGCAAGCAGTTGAGTGCCGCAGCCCGGAGTCGGTTAGCACTAAAAATCCGGGCTGTGGCTGTTGACTGTCAAATTGGTGTGGCTTCGGTGCGGGAAATCGATCGCCTCAATATTTTGCAAGCTTCTTTGTTGGCGATGAAGCGGGCGATTTTGAAGTTGAATGTTACTCCAGATTTGTGTTTGGTTGACGGGAATCAAAGAATCCCCAATTTGGCGATCGCACAAGAGACGATGATTAAAGGTGATTCGCGATCGATTCAGATAGCCGCTGCTAGTATTGTCGCTAAAGTTTGGCGCGATGAATTAATCGTGCGCTTGGCTGTTAAGTATCCCGAATATGACTTGACAAATAACAAAGGATATGGAACAGCTAAACACAAGTTGGGATTGGAACGTTGCGGTGCGTCTGTCTTGCACCGAGTGTCATTTAGCCCTTGTCAAAAATAGTTACTTAGGGCTTGCTGAATAGAACTAGAAGTTATGACTACCAATGGTTGCAAGATTTTAAACACAAAAAAGTGCTCTCGTTATGACGTTTGTCGGCTCAAAATCCTTGGATTTCGGTGGAAAATTGTGGAGTAAATTTGGGAACCCATCTCCGAATCTCCCATTTTTCAAGCTGTTTGGCACCTAGATTCGATTTGTGGACTTTTTCAGCAAGCCCTACTTATCGGAAATAATCAGCATTTACTAAAGCTTGAGCTTATAACTAATAGCTATTATTACAAAATTAGGAAAAGTAGTCAAACTAATCATATTAATCATTCTGTAATTATTCACAAAAGTAGTCAAACTAATCATATTAAATCATTCTGTAATTATTCACATTCGAGTTTTTCCAGATTATAATTTTTTTCAAAATCACAGGAAAATAAAAACATAATTAATAAAGCTTTGTTTGGCAGTAGCGGTGAATACAGAGAACCAGCATCTGTTCCCTCAACTCCTTGGAGATTTAGATTGCCCAATACCGCAGATTTTAACTTCAACTATTACCACCTACTAGAAATCAACAAAAATCAATCTATTGGTTGCAACAACGACCCTCAGATTAAAGTGGCAATTATTGGTGCGGGGATAGCAGGACTCACCGCAGCCAGAGAGCTATTCAGGTGCGGGTACACCAATATTGACATTTATGAAGCCAGCCACAGAATCGGCGGCAGAACATATTCCAGATTAGTTGAGGGGCAACATACTGTATTGGAAATGGGTGCAATGAGGATGCCTTTTTCCCCGCTCCTGGCAGCGGCAACAGTGTATTAGATTATTACCGAGAATTGTTTCAAATTACGACGCAGCCTTTCCCAGACCCCGGTTCATCAATAGCCGATACCGGAATATATTTGAACAACGGCTGCGGCCCCGATACTCAAAATCCCTATCCTAAGCCGCAACTCGATATATGGCATAAAAATGGCGGCCCTCCCAATCCATTATTCAAAGCTGTCTACGATAAATGGCTGCATTTTGCGGACATGGTAACGAGTGTTTGCAAAGAGTTTTACGGACAAGATGGATGGGAAGAGTTTTGGCACAATGTCGTCCAATATTATTGGGACAAAAATTTTAGAGAGCTGGTTTATATGCCAGCAATAGATAGATACGACCCTTCTAAGCCGGGATACTTTGGCGGTTTGGGCATGAACGAAGCAGAGTCCAAACTTTTTTATACCATCGGTGCTGGAGATGGCGGCTGGGGGGCTTTCTACGACATTTCTTGTCTGTATCCGATGAGAACATTACTGTTCGGTTTCGGTACGAATCATCAGCTAATTCAAGGAACATTTGACGGACAGGGAAATTTTGTACCGGGACCTGAATATCGGGAGCAAGTAACAGACAGTCTGGATCGCGAATTTGCTTCTCCCGGTTATGTCGGCGTACAAACATTTGCAGAATGCCTGTTTTATCAGCCTGTGACCAGTGCATTTGTTGAAAATGTGTCGCTTTATGAAGCGTCAAAAACGAAAGGCAAGTATGATGTAAATCTGTATCTGAAGAATCCGGTAAATAAAATCAAATACCTCGATCACAGAAACGTAGAGGTAACTTCTGCCAACTTGGAGTCACCGAGAAATTACGATCTAGTTATTCTGACACCTACGACTTGGGCTTTAGAAATGGGTATGACTTTTGAAGGTTTTGACCCTAAAACTCAATTGCCATTTGATGTCACATACAGCATCAAGGAATCTCACTGGATATCGAGCTGCAAGGTGTTTTACCCGTTAAAGGAGAGGTATAATGTCTTGATTAACTAGATACATAATTGTTTAGAAAAAGCCTATATTGCCAAGAAACAAAGTAGTCTCTAGAGAGGTCTGTATGTCGAGAGAAAAGTCCAGCTCTGTTTACTCCTGTCAAGAAGAATTAACCTTATCTGAAAGCCCGTGGCAATATCATTAGCCTAACGATCCAGATCGCCTATTCAACTATAACCATCTATTATCTTTATCTTCGGACTCTGGAATAGCATATAACACCGACCCAAACAAAACTATCGCAATTGTTGGTGCAGGAATAACAGGTTTAACAGTAGCAAGAGAGCTGTTTCGCTGCGGATTTAAAAATATCGACATTTATGAAGCAAGTGGACGTATAGGTGGTCGTTTATGGTCGATTCCAGCAGACGGACAACATACAACTTTTGAGATGGGGGCAATGAGAATGCCATTTTTTCCATCACCAGGCTCTGGCAATAGCTTGTTAGACTATTATTGTAGCCTATACTCACTACGAACTCAGCATTTTCCTAACCCTGGTTCGCCTCACGCCAATACTGGAATTTATGTCAATGAAGGGTATAGACCTATCCCAGATATGACACTTCAACCAAGAATGGATATTTGGGAAAAGGAGCGACAAAAACCTCCTCACGAAGCATTGCAGAGAGTGTATGATAAGTGGAGTCATTTTGCTGAACTCGTTCAGTCCAATACCAAACACGCATACAGTCAAGGTGGTCATATATGGCAATCTCTATGGAGAGCAATTGTCAAGCGTTATTGGGATTTGAGTTTTGTAGATATAGTGTTTACCCCAGCTTATGAAACATACAATCCAAATGTCCCTAGAGACTTTGGTGGTTTAGGAATGACAAGAGAAGAATCTGAAATCTTTTATGTCATTGGTGCTGGAGACGGAGGTTGGGGTGCATTTTTCCATATCTCTGCACTTTATCCCATTAGAACTTTACTGTTTGGATCTGGAACTAATCATCAACTAATACAAGGTCGTTTCCATCCAGAAAATGGAACTTTTCGTGGAGGTCCTCACCAAGGAGAAAAAATATTTGATAGCAATGGATTAGAATTAGATTCACCAAACTGGCTGGGCGTTCAGTCTATGGCTGAGGGTATGTTATATCACCCCTTAGAAGGGAAATTTGGCGAACTTTCTCTCTATGATGCAATCAAAGAGAATAGGTGGAATATCAATCTATATTGCAAAACACCTGTACAACTTTTGACAAAAACTGCATCGGGTATCGACCTTGGCTGTGCATTAAGGAAAAAGCACTATCATGCAGTTGTATTAACTTGCCCTACCTGGGCACTTCAACTCAATGTCGATCTCCAAAAATTCACACCCGAAATGATTCCGTTGTATGTGCGAGGTAGCATTGCACAGTCTCATTGGATCTCAAGCTGCAAAGTGTTTTACCCTCTTAAAGAGCGTTATTGGGAAAAAAGTAACATCCCACAACTTATTATGACAGATAGTTTTATTCAAGGAGTTTATGGCTATGCCCTGGAAACAGAGAGTATCCAGGATGAACCAGGTGTCTTACTTGTCTCTTACACATGGGAAGACGATGCAAGTAAGCTACTGGCGTTTTCCGACGATGAGGACTTAGCCAAGCGCTGTCTGCAAGAACTAGATAACATATGCTTAAGAGCGGAAAATATTGCGACAAAAATCTCTCCCTTTGTAGATCGCTCGAAGCCTGTTGTGGTTCACTGGTCTAAACAGCCAACTTATGCAGGTTGTGCCAAGCTTTATCGTTCCCGAACCTGGATGGCAAATCTAGCGTTATCGACTTATAACCAAGACTACTCTCACCAATCAGCTCTTTATTTTGCAGGAGATGCTTATTCGGTAACCAGTGGATGGGTGGAAGCAGCATTAAGAACAGCCATTGATACAACCATTCATGTAGCCAAGAATTTGGGAGCAAAATTTCACCCGAGTTTTAGCCATTTTGACAATGCATTTAAAATCGATTCTAGCTGGACTCCTGAAGAATATGTAGGAAATATTTCCGATGTACTGAGCATTCCCCCAGGAAAGTATCTTTGTCGAGAGGGTGAGCGTTCAGAAGATATGTTTGTGCTCTTAAGTGGAACAGTTTCCATAATTCAACAGGGAGAAAAAATTGCACAAATTGACGAAGAGTATGTATTCCTGGGGTATCTATCATTTTTTACTGAAGGAATAAGAACATCTTCTATGTATACAGAGACAGAGTGTCGGGTTATTAGAATCACAACTGAAAGGCTAGAAGAATTCTTAAAATTATCGCCTAACCTGGCTATCAAACTGATGAAGGAAGTTGGAGATTTAGCTGTAAAATCTATTACAGAGACGATAGAGCTTCGGAGGAAGTCGAAAACACTTAATGACTAAAAAACATAAATGTGAAACTCTCGCTCTACTCCTTCAAAATACACTTCCTTGCCAAACTCTACGCAAAAGTCAAGCAAAGTCGCAGTCAACTGACTCAATTTTTAAACACGATGCCTGTGGATGTATCGGTTCACGAACCAAATAGATAAATCTACTAGGCCAACCAGGCAGCAGAAGAGTTGATGAGCATAAACGCTTTACCAGAAGCGAAAACTCAGCAATTATCACAAGCGTATCAAGTTTATCGTGCAGGCACCAAAAAGTTATACTCCACTGACCAACTGCCAATCTTGCGATCGCGCCAGCCTACAACTTTTAGCAGAATTAATAGTACATAAAACTCAGGATAATGCTTTGCTTGTCAATAAATTATTGAAAACATTGTATGCAAATAGACATGGTAAAAACTTACGAGTTAAAAGTCCAAATTTATACAGCTCAAAATCTACCTGTAAAAGCTATAGAAACTGGTTTAGAAGCATTGAATTTACTGGGAATTTCTTTATCAACAGGCGAAGATAGCATTGTAGAGTTGCCAGCACTGACAGACTTAGAAAAATTCCCGGAAATGACGGAAGCTGCTCAACTAGCAGCCATGCGGATTTTGATGTCTATTTGTCCGTCAGCTTATTTTGCCAAACCGGAAGTTTTACTGTCAATTATTTTGACAATGGTTAACCTGACAATTCAAAAAGGTTATTCAGCTTTGGCTGCTTATGCCTATGTTTGGTATGCTGCTATTTGTTCGGCAAAAGGTAAGATAGAAACGGGATATCATGCGGGACAATTGGCTATTAAATTAGTAGATAAATATCATGCTAAAGAACTTAAAGCCAAAGTTTATAACTTATTTTGCGCCTTAGTAAAACACTGGAAAGATCCAGCAAAAAACAGCCTTTTTTTGCTGCAAGAAGGAATTCAAAGTGGACTGGATACAGGAGATAATGAGTACGCCTGTTATTGTATTAAGGATTATTGTGTCACCCTATTTTTGACGGGAGAACAACTCGAAGCTGTAGAGTTAAAAATGCAGCTATCTTGCGAACAGCTAGTGAAGCTTAAACAGGAATACTCTATCTATCAAACTAATATATGGCGGCAAGTTAGCTTGAATCTTTTGGGGAAAGCTGCGAAGCCATCTTGCTTGCAGGGGGAAAGTTTTAATGAAGGCGAAATCCTTCCCCGTTTATTAGCAGCGAATAACCGCACGCTGCTTTTTATTGTTTACCTTGCTAAACTAAATCTTTCTTATTTGTTCAAAGACTATGCTGAGGCCGTGAAGAATGCGATCGCCGCCGCAGAGTACATAGATTCTGTCATGGGATTTATGTATGTCGCTATTCACAACTTCTACTCTTCTCTTGCTATTCTCGCTCAGTATTCTACCGAATACTCAGACAGTTTGTACCAAGTGGAATCAAATCAAGAGCAAATGAAGCAATGGGCAGAACTTGCCCCAGCCAATTTTCAACATAAATACGATTTAATAAAAGCTGAAAAAGCAAGAGTCTTGGGAGATAATTGGCAAGCCGCTAAACTTTACGAGCGATCGATTAAAGGAGCAAGAGACACCGGATATATTCAAGATGAAGCTTTAGCCTGTGAATTAGCGGCAGAATTTTATCTGGCAAGCGGTATCGAGGAGATTGCCCAAACTTATCTCAAAGGAGCACACTACGGCTATACTCGCTGGCAAGCTAGGGCAAAAGTTGAGAATTTAGAAGCAAGATATCCACAATTACGGGTTCAATCTTCGGCGAGTCTCATTAAGAACACAGGCAAGATCGCGATCGATACACACACTACCACAGGTTCAGGTACAGCTTTAGATTTAGCTACAGTTATCAAAGCTTCCCAAGCTATTGCTGGTGAAATAGCGATCGAACAATTACTCCGAAAATTGATGAAAATTCTGATTGAAAATGCTGGCGCAGAGGTAGGCTACTTGTTGTTAAAATCTCAGGAAAAACTGCTAATTGAAGCATCCGCTGCTATTGATTGCGACAGCATCAATTTATTACAGTCAATCCCACTTGAAAGCAGTGATTTAGTCTCAAGAGCCGTTATTAATTATGTCGATCGCACTCACAAATATGTTGTTCTCCATGATGCTGCTCGTGAAGGTAACTTTACTAACGACACTTATATCAAGGCACATCAAACTAAATCTATTCTTTGCGTTCCTATGATAGAGAAAAACAAGCTTGTTTCAATTCTGTACCTAGAAAACAACCTGACAACGGGTGCCTTTACTCCCGACAGATTAGCCCTCTTAAAAATCTTGTCCTCGCAGGCGGCAATTTCCATAGAAAATGCCCAACTCTATGCCAACTTAGAAGCAAAAGTAGCAGAACGCACCCAAGAACTCCAGCAGTCAGAAGCTCGCTTTCGACAACTTTACGAGCAATCTGCCGATGCTATTCTGCTGTTAGATGAAGGCATATTTACCGACTGCAACCCCGCCACAGTCAAAATGATGCGCTGCACTGATAAAAAACAGTTTCTTTCTCTACATCCCTCCCTGCTTTCTCCCGAAATGCAGCCAGATGGATGTTTGTCATTTGAGAAAGCTAACAACATGATTGCCATAGCATTTGAGCGAGGTAGCTATCGGTTTGAATGGATGCACAGGCGTGCAGATGGGGAGGATTTTTGGGTAGAAGTATTGCTGACTATAATTCCTGTAGATGGTAAAGAAATTCTGCATACAGTGTGGCGAGAAATTGGCGATCGCAAACAGGCAGAATTAGCTCTGCACCAAAAAAATCAGGAACTCAGCGATACTCTCCAGCAACTCAAAGCCACCCAAGAAGGATTGATTCAATCAGAAAAAATGGCAGCTTTAGGACAACTTGTAGCCGGAGTTGCCCACGAAGTTAATACGCCCCTAGGTGCAATTCGCTCCAGTTCGGGCAATGTTTCTAAGTTCTTGGATCGAACTCTCGAACAATTGCCCGCACTTTTTCAATCTCTCTCCCCAGAAGCCGGACAGAAATTCTTAGAATTACTTCAGTATTCTCTCCAACAATCTACAAACTTATCAACCAAAGAAGAACGCAAATTAAAAAAAGCTTTAAGAAGCCAACTCGAAACATTAGAGATTGAGAGTGCCGATACTGTGGCTGATAGATTAGTCATGATGGGGGTCTACGAGCGAATCGAAACTTTTATACCACTGCTGCAAAGACCTGACAGCTTGCATCTTGTAGAATCTGCATACAAACTGTCAGAAATAAAAAAAGGTATTGCCATTATCAACACAGCCACAGATAGAGCATCAAAAGTTGTTTTTGCTTTGAAAACCTATGCCCGCTACGAACAGTCTGGCACCAAGACAAGCGCCAGCATTGCAGAAGGGATAGAAACTATCTTAACTCTCTATCAAAATCAATTAAAACAAGGCATTGAGGTGGTTAAAAACTATGCCGAAATTCCGCCGATACTTTGCTATCCCGACGAACTGAATCAAGTGTGGACAAATCTGGTGCACAATGCTTTGCAAGCAATGGATTATCGGGGGACGCTAACTATTGATGTGACAAAACAAGACCAGCAGGTTAAGATTAGTGTTAGCGACAGCGGTAAGGGCATACCAGAGGAGATAAAAGGGAAAATATTTGACCCATTTTTTACTACTAAGCCTCCGGGAGAAGGCAGCGGTTTGGGACTGGATATTGTCAAGAAGATTGTTGAAAAACATCAGGGAAAGATTGAAGTGGAATCGATTCCCGGTCAAACTACATTTAATGTTTTTCTGCCAATCAGTGGTGTATAGCCTTTCGAGCGAAAGATGAGGTGCCGCTGGGCATAGGGCATAGGCCTCCGTGGGCATAGGGCATACCTCACGACGCTTGAGAACCGCTATATAAGGAGGTGAAGTATCTGGCAAATGATATAACGCAGTAAGTAGCTGGGGTTTTATTTAGTTCCATCCCATCTGCAATCTACCCCATTGGGAGGATGGCAAAAGTTAAAGCGTTTTGAGAGCAATAACTCGGATTCTACCGGGAATCGAGGTAAAATCGCTGTACGGTGCGTTATGCTCGGCTAAGCTGCTACGCATTTAGATGTCTTAGTTTCGGCGACTGGGGAGGGGAGAGGACTTGGAAATTGGTTGTTTCGCGGCATTTAATTGGCGATCGCACTTAAACCAAGAAACGGGGTTTTGAACTCTGCCAAGAGGATTGTCAGCAAGTATTTTGGTAAAAAACCAAGGTAACGGTCGCCAGCGCGATCGCCAAGTAGCATCTTAAAATGTGATCGGGCATACTAATACACTTTACTACTTTTCCTACTAATAAAAACTTACGAAGTAGAAAAAATAAATGTCTAAACCAGTTATTTTATGCGTTGACGATGAGAGAATGGTGTTAGATAGTCTCAGGACACAGCTAGCAGCAGAATTTGGGGATACCTACACCTATGAAGGAGCCGAAGATGCTGAAGAGGCGTTAGAGGTTATCGGCGAACTATATGACGAAGAAACTAGCGTTATTGTGATTATTTCTGATTGGTTGATGCCTGGTATCAAGGGAGATGAGTTACTGATACGCATTCACAAACAATACCCCCATATTATTACAATTATGCTGACCGGTCAAGCTGACGAAGTAGCAGTTGACAGAGTAAAAAAGCAGGCTAATCTCCATCGCTGCTTATCTAAACCTTGGTCGGAAGCCGATTTACTGGAAACTATAAAATCTGGTTTGTTGAAGTTATGAAACAACAGGTAATAATCTGTGTAGATGATGACAACACTGTACTCAAGAGCCTCAAAGTAGAACTCCAAGAAGCTGTCGGCAATGCTTATCTGGTCGAAATTGCCGAGGGTGGGGAGGAAGCATTAGAGTTGCTTGAAGAATTATTGTTAGATGGGTATGAAGTACCGTTAATTATTTCCGATCACATCATGCCTGAGATGAAGGGAGATGAACTATTAAGACAAGTCCACCTACTTTCGCCCCAAACTATCAAAATTATGCTGACAGGGCAAGCAGATATTGAGGCGGTGGGCAATGCCATCAAAAATGCAAATTTATATCGTTATCTAGCCAAACCCTGGCAACAAGAAGACTTGAGTTTGACGGTAAAACAAGCAGTAAATAGTTATCGGCAAAATCAACTTCTGGCATCACAAAACGCGCAGCTTCAGCAAATGAATCAGGAATTGGCTGATTTAAACCGCGAGCAATCGCTACTAATTGCGACACTCCACGAGAACGAAAATCGTTTGATGCAGTTTTTGGAAGCAATACCTATCGGGGTGGGAGTGCTGAATGCTGATGGCCAAGTTTACTATATCAATAAAAAAGCAAAAGAGATATTTAACAAAGGAGTCGTGTCTGAACTCCCAACCGAAAAACTGTCAGAGGTTTATCAAGTTTATCCAGCAGGAAGTCTTGAACCTTGCCCTGTGGAAAACTTGCCAGTCATTCGGGCATTGAGGGGCGAAACTTCGGTGGCTGACGATTTAGAAGTCCGGCACGAAAATAAGATTATTCCCCTAGAAATTCATGCTTCCCCGATTTACGATCAGCAGAACAAAATTGTATATGCTATCAACACTCTTCTAGATATCACAGAACGCAAAGAAGCTGAGGCTGAGCGCAAAAAGTTCATGGAGGAGCTTTTTGAGGTCAATAGCAGTTTGCAACTTTCACTGGAGGCAGAATTAGATATCGTTGAGGCGACAAGTCGTTTTGTACCCAATCAGTTGTTATCTTTTTTGGGATGTGACAGTATTGTTGATGTTAAATTGGGAGATGCGGTGGAGTTGGAAATGTCGGTGCTATTTTCTGACATTCGCGATTTCACGACTCTTTCGGAACAGATGACACCAGAAGAAAATTTCAAATTTATAAATTCATATTTGAGTTATATGGAACCGCTGATTCTAGAAAATCAGGGGTTTATTGATAAATATATTGGCGATGCAATTATGGCTTTGTTTAGCGAGGGTGCGGATGATGCTGTGAAAGCGGGAATTGCGATGCTACACAGTCTTGCTGAATACAATCGACAGCGCGTTGCTGCGGACGATGTGGCGATTAAGATTGGGGTGGGAATTAATACTGGTTCTTTGATGTTGGGTACTGTTGGCGGAAACAGCCGGATGGACGGTACTGTTATTGGTGATACGGTTAATTTGGCTTTTAGAATTGAAAGCTTGACGAAGAATTATGGGGTCTCGCTGTTAATTACTCAACAGACTTTCGATCGCTTGACAAATCCTGCTGATTATGCGATTCGGGTAATTGATAAGGTTCAGGTTAAGGGGAAGTCTGAATGGGTGACTGTTTATGAAGTTTTTGAGGCGGATTTGCCGGAAGTTAAGGCGGGAAAGTTGGCTAATTTGCGGTTGTTTGCTGAGGCTTTGTTTTTATACAATATGAATAATTTTAGGGAAGCTGGGGAACTTTTTGCGGATTGTTGGCGACAAAATCCGGAAGATAAGGTGGCTCAAATTTATTGGGATAGGTGTCTTAGTTAGTTGTTAGTTGTTAGTTGTTAGTAACATACCCCGTTTATGATTCGGCGGTTGAAACCGCGCCTTGTCAAACAAAGTCGGCCTGCGCCGACTGGTTCATAAAGGATATCCAAAACCCGGATTTGGTATCAATAACCAATAACCAATAACCAATAACCAATAACCAATAACCAATAACCAATAACCAATAACCAATAACCAATAACTAATAACCAATAACTAATAACTAATTTGTTCCATCGGCATTTCTATGATAAATTCGGCTCCTTGACCGAGTGCAGACACGCAACTCAGCGTGCCTCCGTGTTCTCGGACAACTTTATAGGAAATTGACAGGCCCAAACCAGTGCCTTTATCGGCGGGTTTGGTGGTAAAAAAGGCGTCGAATAACTGCTGGCAAACTTCTTCCGGCATCCCTGGGCCGTTGTCAGAAATCCGAATTACAGCGTTGGAGTTTTGGACTTCTGTCCTAATTTTAATTTTGCTGCGGGTAGCTTGGGCTTCCTCTACTGAACGCCCTGCGTTGTATTCCTCGATCGCGTCGATCGCATTTCCGATCAAATTCATAAATACCTGATTTATTTTACCCGAATAGCACTCAACCAAAGGCAAATTTCCATAGTCCTTAATTACCGCAATTTCGGGATAGTTGCCGCGCGCCCTCAACCGGCTTTGTAGGATTAGCAGCGTTCCTTCAATGCCTTCGTGCAGGTTGACTTTGCTCATTTGAGAATCGTCTTTGCGAGAGAAATTTCTGAGAGAGCGCACGATTTCCCGAATGCGATCGGCCCCAATCTGCATCGAGGACATTGCTTTTGGCAAATCTTCTAACAGAAACTCTAGCTCGATTTCCTCAATTTTATTTTGAATTGGTGCGGGCGGCTGCGGGCAGTGCTGCTGATACATATCGATCAAATTTAGCAAATCTTCGGTGTAGTGGCCGACGTGGACGAGATTGCCGCAGACGCTGCTAACGGGATTGTTAATTTCGTGAGCCACACCAGCGATCATTTGACCGAGTGTAGACATTTTCTCAGTGTGAATCAATACCGCTTGAGTTTGCTGCAATTCGTGCAAAGTATGTTCTAGCTGAAGTTTTTGTTGAGTTAACTCTGTTTGCGACTGCAGCAAAGCTTCTTCACTGCGTTTCTGCTCGGAAACATCAGTAATTAACCCTTCTAAAGCTATCAATTCTCCAGAGTCGGAATACACTCCCAAACCTTGCTCCCAAACCCATTTTAATTCGCCATTTTTACAAGTTATTCGATAATTTAGCTGATAGGGGCGATTTTCTGCCAAGGCTATTTGAATGGCATTCCACAAAATATCGCGATCGTCCGGGTGTGTTAATTCCGATACAGAAATTTGCCTGGTGCCGATAAATTCTTCAGGAGAATAGCCGGATAATTGATAGCAACCTTCGCTGACAAACTCCATACTGCGATCGGCATCATTGCGAAAACGATAGGCCATCCCCGGCAAATTGCTCATCAGCGTCGCCAGTGCCCGCTGGCTTTCCCGCAGGGCTTCTTCTGCACGTTTGCGATCGGTAATATCCGTCATCACCCCCAGCATACAAAGTTCGCCCTCCAAATCAATCAACTCTGCTGAAAGCAAACACACCACCAGCGATCCCGACTTCACCCGAAATTCGCATTCCTGGTTACGAACAATATATTTTTCTTGCAATATTTTCCTAAAATTAACTCGTTCTTCTGGCTTCACCCAAATATTTAAATCATCTACTGTATGATAAATAGTTTCTGCCAAACTGTAGCCAGTCATCGCTAAAAAACTATCATTAACTTCAATAAAATTGCCTGCAAAAGTAGTAATAGTCATCGGATCTGGACTCGATCGAAAAGCTTTAGAAAATTTTTCCTCCGACAAACGCAACTGTTTAATAGCTGCTTCCAACTGACTTGTCCGCTCTTTCACCCGGCATTCCAAAACCTCGTTAGCCTGCTTTAAATTTTCCTGGGCTTGCACCCGATAAGTGATATCGCGCACCACAGCTTGCAGCCCAATTTTGCCGCCGATATCCATAGAAGTTAGCAGCACTTCCGCCGGAAACTCGGAACCGTCCAAACGTCGGTGCAGCCAGTCAAAACGGCAACTTCCCGTTTGCACCGCCGTATTAATTCGCTCTTGAGACAGACTCATAGAATCTTCCGATCCCGGTTGTAACGGCGGGCTAAATGCCGAAGGATGCTTGCCGCAGAATTCCAATTCTGTGCTGCAGCCAAATAACTTTAAAGTTGCTGGATTGCAATCCAAAAATCCCTGTTCGTCTAACAGCATTACCGCATCAGTTGTCGATTCATAGAGAGTGCGAAACTTCCTTTCCGATTCTTGTAAAGAAGCAATCAACTGCATTTTTTCTTCTGCAGCCCGCTTTTGCTCGGTAATGTCCTGCATGATTTGAGAAAAGCCTTGCAACTCTCCGCTTTCATCCCGCAAAGGAGTCACAATAATCTTCGCCCAAAATCGAGAGCCATCTTTGCGGAACCGCCAGCTTTCACTTTCATATCTACCTGCTGCGGTAGCTGTGGCTAATTTTTCTTGCTGTTTGCCAATTTTAATATCTTCAGGCGTATAAAAGCACTCCGAGTTTTTGCCTACTATTTCGCTGGCTTCATACCCAAAAATTCTTTTAGCGCCGGAATTCCAGCTAGCTACATATCCCTTAGTATCTAACATGAATATAGCATAATCTTTAACGCCTTCTATTACCATTCGCAGGCGTTCTTCACTCTCTCGCAGTGCAGTTTCTGCATTTTTGCGCTGAGTAACATCTTCGACAAACCCTTCGTAATAAAGCAATTTGCCGTCGGAATCGCGGACTGCTCGCGCATTTTCCGAAATCCAAATTACTGCGCCATCTCGGCGATAAATCTGCGATTCAAAATCCGATACGATGCCGCGCGCTTGTAAAGCCGAAACAAACTCGCTGCGGCGATCGGGATTGACGTAAAGCTGATCGCTGATATCGGTCAGGTTCCCCATCAATTCTGCTGGGGAATTGTACCCGTAAATCCGAGCCAAAGCGGGATTAGCGCTGAGGTAACGCCCTTCGGGTGTGGTCTGGAAAATGCCGGAAACAGCATTTTCAAACATACTGTAATATTTTGCTTCCATTTGCTGCAGCGCCTCCTGGACATTCAGGCATTCTATTGCTTTATTTTGTAATTGTTGATTTGCCACTTTTGAATACCCTGCTCTTGTATTGGAGTTGAATATTTTTAGTATGTTCCTGTTAAGTATGAACTGTTAACTAGGCAGGAAAATACTGTGCCGCCCGATCGCGAAAAACAAGCGATCGCCCACAAATCTTGGCGATTGGTTTGTGTCCGGGGCGGCAATTATACAAGTATGTTGATTCATTTTTCCTGCTGGGCTGTTAGATGTTAGATGTTAGATGTTATTGAGGCAAGTTTAGTTGATTGGGTTTGTCTTTTTTTAAGATTTGGCTGGTCTTCAGACGGCCGAGTTGCTCGATTCCCAACCTGCTCCTTAAAATCTGTGTGAATATATTAGCAGTTAAGTACCCTGAAATAAGTTAGTGGCGATGCTGTTTTACTATAATCAGAGGCAGCTACTTCTACAACCGCAAGAGTTTATTTTTAAGGTTTGGGTCAAAGTTCGATCGACTCTCTGTCTCCTGTGACTAACCTGCGGATATCAACTGAACGGCTGTGGGTGCTGTGCTGTCGATTGGGAGATTGAAGATTTTGGATCGAATCATGGACTTGCGGCGCAGTGAATCTGTGACTGTCGCTCTGGCCTAAAATTTTGGGGTATCCACAACTTTTGTCGGAAACTTGTATCCGTTGGTGCTCTCGGTTACTGTTAATTATTTTTAGTCAAATATAATACAGCGGACTGCTGGTAGTTGCACGATCGCGCGTTTCCCTTTAAAGTTGCCATAACAAGAGGGCAATTGTTGTATCAAAAACTTCATATTCGGCTGCTGCGGGCGGACAAATCATGTAACGCTGCTAATATCAGGGGCCAAAATCTGATCCCTGGGCTCAAAATAGGGTGAGATTTGGGCAGTTTCCCAAACAAGATGCAATTTTAAGGACGCTCTAAACCATTGTGCAGTAAGTCATTGCCAATTCTAAAATCTCCCACGCAAAAATTGAACATGGTGTAAGTCTGGTAAAATGCCGATCGATTCTCGGTTTGGCCGCTAAGCTCGATCGGGCTAAATTTGACTAACACTATAAATGACAGATTCTCCCGTACTCGCAACACCAGATATATCCG
The DNA here is from genome assembly GCF_036700745.1 of Microcoleus sp. S36a_B3. Taxonomy (NCBI): domain Bacteria; kingdom Bacillati; phylum Cyanobacteriota; class Cyanophyceae; order Oscillatoriales; family Microcoleaceae; genus Microcoleus; species Microcoleus sp. S36a_B3. Next base: position 45,354 of record NZ_JAUBPN010000033.1, read on the forward strand.
CAGCTTCAACTTTGACAGCGGATTCTCCTCTGTGGCCAGCCCTGCTACAACAACTGTTAGACAGACAATCTCTCTCGCGCGCCCAAGCCACCGACTTAATGCAGGGATGGCTAGCAGAAGCTATACCCCCGGCACTTTCCGGCGCAATTTTAGCTGCTCTCCAAGCTAAAGGCATTTCTGCTCAAGAATTGGCGGGAATGGCTCAGGTATTGCAGTTTGAGTCCCTCGCAGGCGAGTCAGAAAGTGTTTTGGATCGCCAATCTCGAAGTTCAAATCTTAAATTAATTGATACTTGCGGCACCGGCGGTGATGGCGCTTCCACATTTAACATTTCCACGGCTGTAGCTTTTGTTGCCGCCGCAGGCCTAGTGCGAGTCGCCAAACACGGAAATCGATCGGCATCGAGCAAAGTCGGTTCTGCTGACGTGCTAGAAGCACTCGGAGTCAACCTCAACGCCGATATGGAGAAGGTAAAAGCTGCTTTAGACTCGGTAGGGATCACTTTTTTATTTGCGCCAGGGTGGCATCCAGCACTCAAGGCTGTAGCATCGCTCCGGCGCACTTTGAAGGTGCGGACTGTTTTTAACCTTTTAGGGCCTCTCGTCAATCCTCTGCGCCCGGATGGGCAGGTAATCGGGGTGTTCGATCCCAGGATGGTATCAACTGTGGCGCAAGCTTTGGGCGAGTTGGGGACTGAGTTGGCGATAGTGGTGCACGGCCGAGAAAAGTTGGATGAGGCGGGTTTGGGTGATGTGACTGATTTGGCGATTTTGTCGGGCGGCAAGGTGGAACTTACTACTTTAAACCCGGAACAGGTAGGATTGACACCAAGTGCGATCGGCTCCTTGAAAGGCGGAAATGTTGAGGAAAACGCCGAGATTTTGCGGAATGTTTTGCAAGGCAAAGGTACAGCAGCGCAAATGGATGTTGTAGCTTTGAATGCGTCTTTAGCTTTTCAAGTGGGGGGTGCAATTCCTATGGGTTCCCACGCTGCAGGAGTTGATTTGGCTAAGGAGATTTTATCGAGCGGCGAATCTTGGTTGAAATTGCAGCAGTTAATTGAGTTTTTGCGGTGAAGGAAGAAGTTCGGCATCTGATGCAATTGGCTGATTTAACAGATGTTGAAAAAAGAGGTTAGAGGCCAGAGGAGGGAAGAATGAGATGCACAATTTGCGATCGTCTCTCGCTTCTGGCGATCGAGCAAACTCGAACCATTACGCAGGGATCAACTGTTTGCAAAACCCAGCGAACTCTTAAGGTATTCGCACGCTCGGACTAATGACCAATGACTAATGACCAATGACTAATGACCAATGACTAATGACTAATGACTAATGACTCCACTTTAAGAGCGCGATCGAAATTCAATCACATCTTGCTTAATAGTCACATCTTTATTACCAAAAAAATCGTGACCCAGCAGCCCGATGTCTAGTGCGGGCGATATCGGTACAACTACATTTGTAATCGCCAAACCGCCAGCTTCGATCGAAGTAAGATTGCCCAGAGGAAAAGTAGCCACTCCGTTGGGAGTTTTGGCTTGCACGCTTCCTTGAGGAACTATCTTCAAAGCAGTAGCCATTGCTGGCGTAATTACTGTGCGGCTTGCTCCAGAATCCACCATCATTTCAAACTTTTGCGTGCCGTTAAACGTGACTTCTATCACTGGGATATTAGCTTCTCGGCGTTTAATTTTGACCAGAAATACTCCCGATTTAGTATTAGCCTTAGTATCAGACGAACCTGCAGGAGCCAATTCTTGGGGCATAAAACCGCAGACAGAGCGGCTCAAGCTAATTGTTTGGCCGCGGTCGTTACGCATGAAGCATCCCTCGCTCTCTTGAGCAGTCGCTGGCGACGAGTTGACTGCAGTGTCAAGTAAAATTGAACTGCTCAGAGAAATAACTGCTGTTAAAAGCAGTAAAGGTTTGCGGAGGTTTTTAGCGTTCGGTTGAGGCTTTTTTGAGTTGGAAAGTAAAGGCAAGGGAGATTTGCTGACCATAGTTTGTTTAAACGCTTGTTTGTCGATCGTAACAGTGAAAATTGCCTTTTAGTATAGATTTAGACTGTTTTCCAGACTCATAAGCTGCTGGCGGTTCAATTGTTCGTGCAGGCGTCAGATGCCAATAATTTGCACTGGTTGCTTCTGCTCGATCGCGCGTGGCTTCTTCCTCAAACCTCGGCTATGGCAGTGCACAGGCGCCTTCGTTTCCCGAACAGTTGCAAAAATTAAAATAATATCTGTATATTGCCGGCTAGCATCAAATCGCAGGCAGTGGTAAGAATGAAACCAAAGTCCAGTAATTAAGGATGCCATGTCACTTTCAACAGCAAAACCCGCTCTCCTAGTCCTGGCTGACGGTACTGCTTACCGCGGCTGGTCGTTTGGCGCTGACGCCACCGTCGTCGGCGAGGTAGTTTTCAATACGGGAATGACAGGCTACCAAGAAGTCTTGACCGATCCTAGCTATTGCGGCCAAATTGTCACTTTTACTTATCCAGAATTGGGCAATACCGGGGTAAATCTCGAAGACGAAGAATCCTCGCGGCCGCAAATTCGAGGTGCGATCGCCCGTAACGTATGCAGCCGCCCCAGCAACTGGCGCTGCTCGCAATCCCTGCAAGACTACCTAAAACAGCACAATATCCCCGGCCTTTACGGCATCGACACCCGCGCCCTCACCCGCAAAATTCGCACTGTGGGAGCGATTAACGGCGGCATCTCGACAGTGATTCTCGACCAGGCAGAGCTGTTGGAGCAAGTCCAAAACGCTCCCAGTATGGCCGGGCTGAATCTGGTACGCGAAGTGACCACCCGCAAGGTTTACGAGTGGTCGGAAGCCACGGACTCAGTGTGGGAGTTCAGTCCGACAGTCCAACCGGCCAGCGGCGAAATGTGGACGGTGGTGGCGATCGACTTTGGGATCAAGCGCAATATTCTGCGGCGTTTGGCGAGTTACGGCTGTCGGGTAATTGTTGTACCCGCTGACACGTCGGCGGAGGAAATTCTCAAATACAACCCGGACGGCATTTTTCTGTCCAACGGCCCGGGAGATCCCTCGGCGGTAACTGAAGGAATCGCGACGGCTAGAGCTTTGTTGAAGTCAGACAAACCCGTGTTCGGCATTTGCATGGGACACCAAGTGCTGGGACTTTCCTTGGGTGCGGAAACTTTTAAACTCAAGTTCGGCCACCGGGGCTTGAATCATCCTGCGGGTTTAACGGAGCAAGTAGAAATTACTAGCCAAAATCACGGTTTTGCGATCAACCCGGATTCCCTAGTCCCCGAAGTAGAAATTACTCACCTCAACTTGAACGATCGCACCGTAGCCGGATTGAAGCACAAAACCTTGCCGATGTTCTCAGTCCAGTACCACCCGGAAGCCAGTCCGGGCCCGCACGACGCTGACTATTTGTTCGATCGATTCGTGCAGTCCATGCGAGACCATCAGAAAATCACAGCTTAGCCATCTTTGGGGAGTCATTAGTCATTAGTCATTAGTCATTAGTCATTAGTCATTAGTCATTAGTCATTAGTCATTAGTCATTAGTCAT
>NZ_JAUBPN010000034.1:0-46886 GCF_036700745.1 Microcoleus sp. S36a_B3
TCTTGCACTAAACTCTCGATCGCGCGATCGTATAACCGCGCCGTGTAACCTTTCTGCACTTATCCAGCAAGCCCTATATAGTGCGATCGTCCCCGAAGAGCGATCGACTTCGCTCGCGGGGACGCTCCCACTATCAAGGATTAAAATATATAATTCCGATGCTATCGGAAACGATATCAGAAACCACATAGCAGTGATAAAAATCCATCCATCCCTGCTTTTGTTGCGTTCCAGACGCGGACTTACTTCTAGCGCTAAAACCGCTAAATCAGTATTGCTCATGGCCAAAACAGCGCAAAACTGTCGCTCCCACTATCAAGGATTAAAATATATAATTCCGATGCTATCGGAAACGATATCAGAAACCACATAGCAGTGATAAAAATCCATCCATCCCTGCTTTTGTTGCGTTCCAGACGCGGACTTACTTCTAGCGCTAAAACCGCTAAATCAGTATTGCTCATGGCCAAAACAGCGCAAAACTGTCGATGGAAAATTAAACTATAGTCCGCTGCGATCGCGATCGCCAAATATGTATAGCGATTCTCACAAAAGTGAGGTATGCCCTATGCCCACGGAGGCCTATGCCCACGGAGGCCTATGCCCTATCCCGGATAGTACCTCATACCAGAGCACAGAAAGGCTATACGTAAGTACAGCGGGACTGCTAATTTTAACGTCCGAGTTTATTGGGAATCCCTTCGCAGCCGCCGGGAATAGTGTCTCTCGACTTCGAGCCACACCAAGCGCAACAGTAATAGCGCTGAGCCTCTGACAGTCGCTTGACAGCCGTGAAATCAGCGCGTTCAACCACGGCGCCGGTATATTCGCCCGTTTCATAGTTGGGAAATTCCGTGCGGGTGCGAGGAGATGCAGTTTCTGCCGATCCGTAGAATAATATCGCCGCTTTCATGTCAGCACGATCGAGCTTGGCATCGTACAGGATAGCGCGCGAGAGGTTGGCTTTGACTAAATCGCATTTGCTGAGATTGGCCCGGACAAGGTTGGCTTCGCTCAACTCGGTCCACCGCAAATCGGTGCTAGCGAGGTCAGCACCGGCTAACATCACGTTTAAATCGATGACGCGGATACCGTGAGATCTGTCTTCTGCGTAGCCGCCGTCGCCGTCAAGGATGGCGCGGCCCAAAAGCCGATCGCGCTTCAGAGGAGTCACCAATCTCGACTGGGACAAAAACCGTAGAATTTTCGCCTTACCTTCAGCATCCACACTGCTCATAATTGCAGCGGTGCGACCTTCGGCGATCGCCCTTTCCTGCGGCCAATCTTCCAAAAACCCTTGTTCATCAAGGGCTAAATCGGAAACCCCTTGAAAATAAGCATCAATAGTTTGCTGCTGCGTAATTCGATTTTGCTGAATCGTCAAATCCTTCGAGATTACGTACTGCCGCCAAGCCACATAAACGCCCAAAATTGCGATCAAAATTTGCCCCAAAGCGCCGATTAACTCGCCGAGAGCTCCGATAGCGTCCCAGTTGATTTCGATGTTGCGGCTTCCCGGTTGCGTATTAGTACCGCTAAGCATCAGCAAGCCAACGATCCCAGCTAAAAGCCCGAAGCAGGAGATGATCAGCGTGCGCCAAGTCGGCGGAATTACCTGCGTCCAAATTTTGCCCCAACTCGGCCACATCATCCGCAGCGATATGCCGATCGCACCGACGGCCCCAATTAAGCCGATCCAAATGCTATCGTTAGCCAGCCCTACAATCATTGCTACGATCGCCGCCAGCGTCAGCACCGAACCCGACATCTCAGCAGTCGTTTGTGCCGGCTGTATCGGCGCAAAAATCATGTGGTTTGGACGCGAAGGCCGCGGTTTTGTCGATTCAGCAGTAGCAACGATTGTTGCTGATTCTGGTGGGACAACAGGACTCGCACCGTTAGGACTTTCTACAGTCACGTTGGAATCAGGAGGATTGGGTTGAGCAGAGTTTGGTTCTGGTGTCATGCGTTGAGGCAAATTCTAATTTTTGGCGATCGTTAAAACGATTTTAACCAATGAAGCACGATTATAGATAGCATTACAATATAGATATCCAATTATTACACTCCAATAGGTAAAATAATATGACTCTGGTACTCCCCAATCTTCAAAGCAAACAAATGGGTCAAGTAATCACTACCATCACAGTCACGAATTTCATCGATCTGGTTATGGCAGAACGGGGATTTATTTCTGCTGAGGAAGTTCGCTCTGTCAACCTCGATAACGTTGTTGTCGATACCGGAGCAACTCTGCTTTCCTTGCCTGCTCCCATTATTAGCCAACTAGGTTTAAAACAAGTAGGAGAAAGAGATGTAGAAACATCGGCCGGTATCAAAAAAGGTCGAATTTTTGCAGGTGCTCAAATTATTGTAGAGGGGAGAGAAGGCAGATTTGATTGTCTGGAATTGCCCGAAGGCGTTTCGGCTGTTTTGTTGGGCGTGATTCCAATGGAAGAACTAGGCCTAGAACCAGATTTAAAAAATCGACGGTTGCGAGTATTGCCGATGAACAACCAGCAAACATATCTGATGGGCTAGTCAGCGTTTACCGCAGCACAAACCTCTCGCCTGTAATTCTCTCAAGTCCCGTCAATTACCCGCCATCAAAAATGTTTGTAGTGAGGACTCAACTCCTGATACAACTTAGATGACTTTAGTCTTATATACAAATAATTTTTGTTTTTTATGAAAAATCCTATTGCATCCAGTTTTAAAACATCCTACCACAAAAAAGCTTTGTTGGTAAATATAAGTTTTTAACCCTACATCTAGCGAGCAGAATAAGCCTTGAACAAATACAAACCAACCGTCGCAAATATCAAAACAATTATCCCTAAAAGCAATTCCATACTAAATTTTTGAGCATTGCCCAAAGCCACAAGAATTTGTTGCCGCACCACAAAAGCAAACAGCCAACAAACCTCCGCTTTCAGCCAAACCAAAAGGCTTCTGGCTAGGAGATATTGTCGGCGCGCATTTTCTTCGGTAATCCGTACTGGATAATTAAAAGTATGCGGATAGCGCGATACTGCTGTTAAAACCACAAAAATAACGGCAGCCACCGCCGGCAGTATCCAGATTGTCACCCTGTCGCCCCAACTATCAGGCTGCCCGGAAAATCCGAAATGAATCGGAATTCGATCGGGCAAAACAGCCCAAAATTCTACGATCGGCAAAACAGCAAGCACAATCGCGATCGCCCCGGCGAACTCTACCGCCAAATCAGCAGGCGAAAGCCCCAGGGATCTAACAGGCCTTTGGTTTGGTGTGTTTCCAGTCATGGCTACTTAAAATTAGATTAAGATTGAAAGTAATAGTATTGCTTCCCATTTCCTCCCCCAACAGCTTTCGTTGGGGATTTTCAAACAATCTCGTGAGGTTTTATGACGGTTCAGGTTTTGGTGGAAAAGAAAAAGTTAGAAAAACCGCCCCTAACAATACACACTTTAGGCGATCGCGTCCTGCGGCAGCCAGCAAAGCGTGTCAGCAGCGTCGATGCAGAAATTCGGCAGTTAGTCCGAGAAATGCTGCAAACCATGTACAGTGCCGACGGCATCGGTTTAGCAGCCCCCCAAGTCGGAGTCCACAAACAAGTAATTGTTATCGACTGCGAACCCGACAATCCGGCGATACCTCCATTGGTTTTGATCAACCCCACCATCAAAAGTAGCAGCAGCGAAGTCTGCATCTTGCAAGAAGGGTGTTTGAGCATTCCGGGAGTTTATTTTGATGTCAAACGCCCAGAAGTCATTGAAGTGTCTTACCGCGACGAATTCGGTCGCCCCCAAACACTCAAAGCTCAAGACTTGCTGTCTAAGGTGATCCAACACGAAATCGATCATCTCAACGGCGTGCTGTTTGTAGACAGAGTAGAAAACAAACTTGCATTGAATGAAGAATTAGTCAAGCAAAAATATTCGCCCAAGGCAGTAAAATCAATATGATGGCAGGAACTCCCAAAAGTGGTTTATTGTTAGCTCTTTCTTGCATCACTGCGATCGCCGCCGTCGGCTCCATCTTTGAGTTGTCTTCGGGAGACGCTCAACTCGGAAATGTAGTGACGGGTATCATCCTCGCCCTCAGCGTACCGCTAACAGGCATATTTTTCTATGCCGCCGTTCAGGATGCTAGAGCAAATCTATAGGTACAGTCATTAGTTATTGGTTATTAGTTGTTAGTCATTAGTTATTAGTTATTAGTTATTGGTTATTGGTTATTAGTTATAGGTTATTAGTCGGAATCTAAAATCTCATAATTGTGGAATCAAGATTACGGATAACAAACAATATAACTAAACAGCGAGAAAATGACTAATAACTATGTTATCAATACTGCCAACAAATTAGATCGGCTAACGACTGATGACTAATGACTAACAACTGAGGGCGGGCACGCACCATCCACCCCCCCCCCTACCAACTACCAACTACCAACTACCAAATACCAACTAATAAGGGCGGGTACGGGGGCACCGCCCTACCAACTAATAACCAATAACTAATAACCAATAACTAATAACCAATAACCAATAACTAATAACTAATAACTAATAACCAATAACTAATAACCAATAACTAATAACTAATGACTAACAACTAATGACTAATGAAATCGGATTTTTGCGACAAGTGCCAGCCAAAGGCTCTGCGGCATCGGCAGCGTCCAAGTACCCACTTTCTGAATATGGGGAAGTGGCGATCGGACGCGATCGCAATTGTCACATAGCCCTAGAGTCGATCGCCCACGGCATGGTTTCCCGCCGCCACGCCGCAGTCCGCCCCCTGACTCATGGTAATTGGACGAGATGGCAAATTTGCGACCTCAACAGCGCTAACGGAACTTATGTCAACGGTCAAAAACTGCAAGGCTGCCAAACTTTACAAACAGGCGATCGTATCAGTCTCGGTCAAGACGGCCCTGAATTCATATTTGAAACTTCCGCAACCCCTCACCAAAATAAACCCGGATTCTCCCAGGCCCCAACGGTCAATTTTGAGCCGCCCGAAAAAGACGCTCTAACTTTAACTCAATTATTCCCGATCGCCTCCACCGGCAAACAATTAAGCCAAAAAGCATACTTATATCCAGGTATAGCCACAGTTATTTTTGTCGTGTCGATGTTTCTCGCCGTCGGAAATTCCGCAGCCTTCAACTTCCTGCTGTCAGCCTACCTAGCCGGTGCAGCCTACTACTTCATTTATCAACTGTGCGGCAAACACAAACCTTGGTGGGTATTGCTCGGTACCGCTTTAGCCACAGTCCTGATACTGCTAAGCCCCTTATTGATTGGATTTATATTAGTATTTAGAGAAATTTTGCCCGGTCGTTTGCCCACAGAAGGCGAACAAATCAGTTTTTTACCTTTTTTAATCAGAATGTTCTTCGGGGCGGGTCTGATGGAAGAATTGCTGAAAGCCCTGCCCGTTTTGGGAGCGATGCTGCTGGGAAATTTACTAAAAAATCCCTGGCGCGATCGCATCGGCGTTTGGGAACCATTAGACGGAATTCTGTTAGGAAGTGCCTCAGCAGTCGGCTTTACACTACTAGAAACTCTCGGTCAATACGTTCCCAATATCATCCAAAATATCACCCTGCAAGCAGGCCCAGAAGCCGGACAATTAGTAGGATTGCAATTGCTCATTCCCCGCATTTTAGGCTCCGCCGCCGGACACATGGCTTACAGCGGCTATTTGGGATATTTTATCGGTTTAAGCGCCCTCAAACCCAGGAAGCGCTGGCAAATTTTGGGCGTAGGTTATTTTAGCGCCTCCGCACTTCACGCATTGTGGAATGCGTCGGGAGCAGTCAGCGTACTTTTGCTGGCCTTGGTGGGAGTTTTGTCCTATGCGTTTTTGGTGGCGGCTATTTTGAAAGCTAGGGCTTTGTCTCCGAATCGAGAGCAAAATTTTGCTACTCGCATATTTTATGAAAAGTGAACTAGCAGGTCAAGCAGCGATTTTTTTCTTATGTTTCAACCAGCTTAAACCGGCCAATGCTAAAGCTGTCCCTCCAACGGTGAGAGGTTCGGGAACTGGTTCGGCGGCGGTATCCAGGCGATCGCCCGCAGCATATCCATCATGTATAATTATATTTGTCAATACGTAATTTCCTAGAAAAATACCGCAATATTAAGCTCTCGTCCATAGGTAGCGCCTGCGTAATTGCTGACGGCTAGAATCCCAGCCCAACTTAGAAATTCTTCACAAATAGTTTGACTGTGGTACTATCTGGATGAGCTGTGAGTAGCTTAGGGAAGCCAACGGGCTTGATTCCTGTGGTGGAGGAGAATCCAGGAGTGCTAGATAGGATGTCATTGGGATACGCAAACGTTTTCGTCAAGCGAAGTCAACCCGAACCCCTCCGCATTGGGGTAATTGGGGTTGGCAATATGGGCCAACACCATACGCGAGTTTTGAGCTTGCTAAAAGATATCGAACTCGTGGGTGTTGCAGATATAAATGTAGAGCGGGGAATTGATGTAGCAAGCAAATACCGGGTTCGCTTCTTTGAAGACTACCGAGATTTGCTCGCCCACGTAGATGCAGTTTGCGTCGCCGTTCCAACTCGCCTGCACCACCCTGTGGGGATGTCTTGTCTCCAAGCAGGGGTTCACGTTTTAATTGAAAAGCCGATCGCAGCTAGCATTGCTGAAGCCGAATCTTTAGTCAACGCCGCTGCAGAAGCCCACCGCATTTTGCAAGTGGGTCACATCGAACGCTTCAATCCAGCTTTTCAGGAACTCGGCAAAGTGCTGAAAACTGAAGAGCTACTGGCATTGGAAGCTCACCGGATGAGTCCCTATTCCGATCGGGCCAACGACGTATCGGTAGTTTTGGATTTAATGATCCACGACATCGACTTGCTTCTGGAATTGGCAAATTCTCAAGTAGTAAAATTGACGGCTAGCGGTAGCCGCGCATCAGATTCAGGTTATTTAGACTACGTGACAGCGACGCTGAACTTTGCTAACGGCATTGTCGCCACCCTGACAGCAAGCAAGGTGACGCACCGCAAACTTCGTTCAATCGCCGCTCACTGCAAAAATTCTTTGACAGAGGCAGATTTTCTTAACAACGAAATCTTGATTCACCGACAAACCACCGCCAATTACGTGACAGATTACGGTCAGGTGCTTTACCGTCAAGATGGGTTGATCGAGAAAGTTTACACCAGCAATATTGAACCGCTCCACGCAGAATTGGAGCATTTTATTAATTGCGTGCGGGGTGGAAATCAGCCTTCAGTCGGAGGAGAACAAGCTCTCAAAGCTCTGCGGCTTGCGAGTTTGATCGAGCAAATGGCTCTCGACGGTCAAGCTTGGTATCCACAAAAGCTAGAGTCTACTTTGCAAGTTAGCTAAATCGAGACAAATTCTGTCGTTTCCGGGTGCCTTGACAGTTTGGGGTTTGTTGTTTGTTGAATAGGGTAACTGTTTGGGCGCAACCGGATTCGATGTCACTCGATTGTAGATTTTAGATTTTAGATTGTAGATTTTAGATTGACTCCACAGATGCAATCTGCGGGCTTAAACTGTCAATTTTAGATGAAAGATTTGAGATTGACTTCACATCCTTTATTGGGAGATGAAACAGTCTATTTGAAATCTCAGATTTGAGGTAGACTCCACAGATGCAATCTGCAGGCTTAAACTAAAATTAATTTTTTTTTGCTTTCCACAACCTATGTCGGGGGAGGGCAATTATCCATCTTTGGCTAAAGTCACAATTTTTGATCTTAAAAAAGAGCGACTATTTGACTGCTGATAGTTTGGCTAACTAGCTGATTTCCTTGAGGGCTTGGGTGAATGCTGTCTCGATACAAAGTTGCAAGTTGCGCCGCACAATTGAAAATAGGAAGAAAATCTATGTAAGTAATTTTCTCCTGTGTGACAAGTTCGGCGAGACGCTCTCTAGCCTTGACTTCCCAGTCTCTAGGGCCCTCGCCGCATTCATGGCGCTTGGGAGTCACCGCTAGCAAAAACTCGACGTTAGCCGATACAGCTATTGTTTGGATTTGGCGAATAGCTTCTAAGTTGCAGCCGACTACATCGCCACTTTTGGCTACGGCTGCTGCTAATTGGCTCGCTGGCATCGCAGGTAGCAAGTAACGGCTCAATAATTCTAGCGCGGCCGAGAGCGGTTGGCGATCCGGGTAAGCTCGATCGCGCCCCACCACCAGAGAAGAAGGAGCAGATGCAAACAAATCGTCCGTATTCAGCAGCAACACCAGAATTTTTGACCCAAAAACACCGAACCGCTGGGCGTAAGCAAGTTGATTCCTCGGCCCCCAAGAATTGGCTGAGGCATTCAGAATTTCAAACTTTGAGTAGTTGACTTTTGAACTTAATTGTGCATTGGTTGCCAGATTTTGTACTTGCAGCCTCAACTGGCGAGCCATAATTTCGGAGATGGTATCTGTCTGATCTGTCCACCAACCGCCGTTGGCGACAGAATCTCCCAACAGCAAAACCCGCAGAGTGTCTGAGGCTGGGAGTGGGGCGATCGTTCCAGTACGCATCGAATACTCATTAATCTCAATCCGGTTTCGCAAACGGCGCACCCTCTGGTTGGGCGCCAACAAATAGCCGCACTCCGCATCAGCAATGTAAATCAAGGGATTGCCAAAACCCAGCAACACCCGCAGCAGCACTTCGATTGCTGCCCACAATCCGCAGGTGAGGGCCAAAATTATCAGAACAAATTTCAACGATTAACCTCAATCTAAAACGGATACGGTGCTACGTACTATCTGTGGTAAAGAGTGCAAAATTTGAGACTTTTGTTCAACCTCCGGTAATTCACCCGCTTTCAGTAAATCGAAAATCTGCAATACCCGAATCGAAAATCGACTAAATGCTGCCCAATTCAGGCTTTTAGCAACTCTGCAGCGCGATCGAGTCATCGGAATCGCCCGCGTGGATATAGAATTCTAGAATATACCGTCAAAATCCGCCGTCAGCCGTCAGTGAACTTGGTGGTTTCAGGAAAATCCGTGGACTTAAAACAAATATTCAAAACGCCGAATCCCATAATCGGTGTCGTACATTTACAGCCTTTGCCAACTTCTCCCCGCTGGGGCGGGAACCTCAAAGCTATTATCGGAAGAGCCGAGCAAGAGGCTACAGCGCTGGCTTCTGGCGGCGCAAACGGTATCATAGTCGAGAACTTTTTTGATGCTCCTTTTGCCAAAGACAGCGTAGATCCGGCTGTTGTCAGTGCGATGACTCTGGTAGTCGAGAGGCTAACAAATCTCGTGACACTGCCGATCGGCGTTAACGTGCTGCGAAACGACGCCCACAGCGCGATCGCCATCGCCTCCTGCACGGGAGCTCAATTCATCCGCGTCAACGTCCTCAACGGCATCATGGCTACAGACCAAGGCTTAATTGAAGGCCAAGCACACCAGCTCCTGCGCTACCGTCGGGAATTGGGAAGCGATGTCAAAATATTAGCAGACGTGCTAGTCAAGCACGGGCGACCCCTGGGAGGCTCCAACTTGACCACAGCCGTCTCAGAGACGATCGGGCGCGCCTTAGCCGACGCCGTAATTCTTTCCGGCTGGACAACCGGCAGCCCACCCAATCTCGAAGACTTAGAACTTGCGAGTGCAGCAGCGGGGGAAACTCCTGTATTCATCGGTAGCGGTGCATCGTGGGAAAACATTTCCAGCCTCATGCAAGCTGCAGACGGAGTAATTGTGTCGAGCTCGCTGAAACGAAATGGCCGCATCGAACAACCGATCGATCCCATCCGCGTCAGTCAATTTGTAGAAGCCGCCCATCGCAGCTTTTCCGAGAAAGAGCTCGAACAAGAAAACAAAAACGCTAATGGTTCGAGAGGGCTAACACCGGAACCGGGCAGAGTCAGAAGTAAAACGTAAAATAGGAATTGTTGGCAGTTGTTAGTTGTTAGTTGGCAGTTGTTAGTTGTTAGTTGGCAACAGTCAGTAGGGGCGGTGGATGGTGCGGGCCCGCCCTCTTAACAGCCAACTGCCAACAGTCAACAGTCAACAGTCAACAGTCAACAGTCAACAATCAACAATTCCCAAATCAAAAAAATGATTCGCCGACGTTCAACCCCTTGGATTCATCGCTGGTCTAGGACGGTGATGGCAGCCATCGCAGCCATCGGCGTCCTAGAAACGGCCTATCTGACGATCGCTAAATTCACAACAAACTCAGTAATTTGTCCCACCAGCGGCTGCGACAAAGTTCTCAACAGTCCCTACGCTACAGTCTTTGGCACAGTGCCTTTAAGTTTATTAGGTTGTCTGGCATACCTGAGCATCGCAATTCTGGCATTAGCTCCCAAAGCCGTCAATCCTGACAACAACAAACGGCTGCACTCTCAACTAGAAAATTGGACTTGGCAAGCCCTATTTATCATCACCGCTGCGATGCTAATATTCAGCAGCTATTTGATGTATTTGATGGCTTTTGAAATTAAGGATCTGTGCATTTACTGCATCAGTTCCGCCTTATTTGCCCTGTCGCTGTTTGTGCTGGTGCTAGTCGGGCGCGACTGGGAAGATATCGGACAATTAGTTTTTACAGGCATTTTGGTGGTGATGGTGAGTTCGATCGGCGCTTTAGCCCTATACAACAGCGTCAGCTCACCCGCTCCTTTTGTTTCTGCTACCCCCGGAATTTTACCCCCAGCAGTCACCACAACCTCCGGGCCGGCACAAATTGCTTTAGCCCGCCATCTCCGACAAATCGGCGCTAAAGAATACGGCGCTTACTGGTGTCCCCACTGTCACGATCAAAAAATGCTATTTGGGAAAGAAGCAGCCAAAATAATTGATTATTTTGAATGCGATCCCAGAGGGCAAAATTCCCGCGCTGAAATTTGCCAAGCTGGTGCTGCAAATATTAAAGGTTTCCCTACTTGGGAAATTCAAGGTCAGTTTTATTCGGGGACACAAACTTTGGATAAACTCGCTGAGTTATCCGGTTACACTGGCCCGCGCAACTTTCAAAAATGATAGCAAGGCTTGAGAGTTGAGATCCGAGATTTTTTGGGGTAGGAAAAATCCAGCTTTTTAAAGCTTAGCTAATAGACCTCTTGCATAAATATTTGATTGATGGGTAAACCGCAGATTTCAAGCGGATAAACACCGATAGACGCAGATAATTTAATCTGCTCTGCGAATGAGTGCAAGAGGTCTAATCTTTTTCGGCTGTTGTAAAATCACTCAAAAATATCGCATCTATAGCCTTTCAAGCGAAAGATGAGGTACTATCCGGGATAGGCCAAACCGGGCATAGGCCAAACCGGGCTATCTTCACTTTTTTCAGAACCGCTATACAATCCATAAAAAAAAATTAAACATTAGTTGGTGCGAATTTTAAAATACTTTCGGAAGTATTGTAGTATTAAGTCTGAAAAAAAATCAATTATCATTCCTTCATGCAATAGATTTCCCTAAACTGCGGATAAATCGACCATCTTCCAGAAAGACCAACAATCTCATATAACCGCACCAGATATATTCAAAAATCCCGAAAAAACCCAGAGTTTCACTGCCCAACATTTTTGCTGTAGCAAGCTTTATTATAATTTTTATAAATAGTAGAACTACTAGACATTTTACAAATAAAATCAAAAAACCGGATTTCTGCTTCCAGACTCATTAAACTGGTATTGCATTAATTCGCTTTCAATTCCTGCAATTATCTGCGTTTATCTGGGTCTATCTGCCTGAAATCTGCGGTTGCCAAGTGCGATAAAAAACTTAGGCAACTCCAGTCTCTTGTCAAATGAGATATTTTGCCAGGATCGACTGAGCCGATCGCCGAGAAGATATAAAAGCTATATGTAGTAGTAGCTTAGATGCTCCAAAGGCGAGGCAAAAATTCCCAAAATTATGATAGAAAGTATCAAAAAATGGCTCGATCGAGAACGCAGAGTATTGATTACTGCCAGTACGGTTGCCGGTACGGTGATTGTACTGCGCTGGTTCGGATTTTTGCAGGTGTGGGAATGGACTGCTTTCGACCACTTTGTGCGCGGGCGGCCAGCCGAACCAATTGACTCGCGCATCGTGATTGTAGAAATTAAGGAAGCTGACTTGCAAAAATACGGCTACCCAATTTCCGATGCTGTATTGGCCCAATTGCTGCAAAAATTGCACGCTGGCAAACCGCGGGCGATCGGTCTCGACGTTTACCGAGATTTGCCCACTCAACCGGGTAACGCCGAATTGCTCAAAACTTTTAAAACTATTCCTAACTTAATTGGCATTGAGTTGATGCCAGATGAAACCAGGATTGGAGTTCGGCCCCCTCCGGTTCTTGAGGAGTCCTCGCGCGTCGGTTTCAACAACGTTGTCATCGATGCTGACGGTAAAGTGCGCCGAGCTTTGCTTTACTCTTGGCCCGGAGACGGCAAAACTCATGAAAGCTTCGCGCTCAAACTAGCTTTGCTTTACCTCGAAGGCGAAGGGATTTCTCCTCAGCCAGCAACTGTCAATCCTAAATACTTGCAGTTAGGCAAGGGGGTGTTTCGACCTTTTGAGCCGAATGACGGTGCTTACGTGCGAGCGGACAGCCGCGGCTATCAAATTCTGGCTGCTCTGCGCGGTCCGAGCGGCAGTTTCCGCACTGCATCGATGGGTGACGTGCTTTCTGGCAAAGTACCGGCGGATTTTGTGCGATCGCGCGTTGTGTTGATCGGCTCAACAGCCACCAGCCTCAAAGACTTTCAGCAAAATGCTTACAGTTCGGGTGTGTTTGCTCCTCCCCAGCCCATACCGGGAGTCGAGCTTCAGGCTCATTTCTTGAGCCAAATTTTGAGTGCGGCCCTCGACGGACGCGAAGGTATCAATGTTTGGCCCGAGGCTGGGGAGTTACTGTGGATTTTACTGTGGTCTTGGGTGGGAGCGAGTGTGAGCTGGAAGTTGCGATCGCTCGGGCGATCGGCTGGGTGTTTGTCAAGTATCTGTCTCGGTTTGAGTGCCAGTTTATACTTAGCTTTTTTAGACGGTTGGTGGCTGCCATTAATTCCTGCAATCCTCAGTCTTTTCGGTTCTGGCGTAGCAGTTGTCGGCTATCTGGCTCACTTGCAAGAAGAACTAAAACGCTCTAAAGAATTTTTACAATCGCTAATCGATACAATTCCAGACCCGATTTTTGTCAAAGATATAAATCACCGCTGGGTTGTGTTGAATCAGGCCTATTGTCGGTTAATCGGCTATCCTTGGGAAATTTTAACCCATCGCACAGATTACGACTTATTTCCCCAAGCCGAAGCCGATATATTTTGGCAGCAAGACGAATTAGTATTGCAAACTCAACAGCCGCAAGAAAATGAAGAATATTTTACCGATGCTCACGGAATTACGCATCTGATTGCGACTAAAAGAACCCTGCACAAAGATGCAGCCGGCAACTTATTTTTAGTCGGAGCGATCAGAGATGTTACCGAGCGCAAACTTCGCGAAGACGCTCTAGAGAAAAAAAATGCTGAACTCAGCCACCAAGCTTCTCACGATGCTCTTACAGGTTTGCCCAACCGTAAAATGTTTTACGAATGTTTGCATCTGTCTCTAGAAAGAGCTTCTTGCAATCAAGAACTGGTAGCTTTACTGTTTTTAGATTTAGATGGATTTAAGTCTATCAACGACACTCTCGGACACAATGTGGGCGATTTACTCTTAAAATCAGTTGCTAACAGGCTCAGACAATGCTTGCGCGGCAGCGATATCATCTCGCGGCTGGGCGGCGACGAGTTCACAGTCATCCTGTCGGCAATTCCCGGTAATGAGGAAGCTGCAAAGGTAGCTGAAAAAATTTGCGATGCCATCGTGCAGCCTTTTTTTTTAGAAGAACATAAAGTTTCTGTAACTACAAGTATTGGTATTAGTTTATATCCAACTGACGGTCAAGAGTCAGAGATTTTAGTCAAAAATGCCGATGCTGCAATGTATCGTGCTAAGGAACGGGGGAAAAATCAATATCAATTTCTTGAGTAATTTATCATCAGTCATCAGTCATCAGTCATCAGTCATTAGATAGACTTACAAAAATCATGAAACTTATGACTGGAGATTGCCATCTCATTTAAATCAGGACTGAGGCAAAAAAGAGTTTTATATCAATTCCGGTTGCACTCCTCATGATGTTGAGTGTTGACTGTTGACTGTGAATCGAACAACTGAAAATTGCGCCGAGAGTAACGAATTGTAAAAATCTTTCATAAATTGCCCTCTAACTTATCACCTGACGATGCAGCCGGAAACGATATTATTTATTGCTTGTAGGGGTAAGGGTCCATACACCCCGCACCCTACAGATAGAGGTTATGCTGGAGCATCTCATACCAAATCCGGGTAAGATGCCCCAATCCATGATTTCGTAAAAGCACGTTGCCACTACGAACAATTTTTGCCTCTTTCCTCGTCTTTTAAAGAGCTGCACCCTACAACTAGAAACCGGGTTTTTTGCCGAATTTCGCGGCTGCAACGCGCTTTTCGTAAAAAACTCGGTTTCTAGTTCCCCATGCGTCAGTCCTAATTAAAAGATTCAAAAACTGAGCTAGAAGACCAAATTTAAATCGCCAAAAAGTCTTTATTTATAATCTTTTACGTAAGTTCACGAAAATTAAGTAAAGTAAATATAAAGATATCAGTGTAAATACGGAAAGTGATAGATATAATAGGTTTTACAGACCTGCATCTACTTCGGTGATTTGAATAAGGCTATAAATACTATGCGTACTTTGATTCAGCTCACAACAACGGCTACCCTGGCTGTATGCTTGCAAGTGAATACGATCGGCATCGCCAATGCCGCTACCATCACAAAAATGGTTCGTAGTGCGGACTTTAGTCCGCAACAAGTGAGCGGACGCCAGGATGCACTACGAACCAATCCGAGATCGACCTCCACATTTTTGGCAGCCGCCAAAACTTCTAGGTCTGGAAATACCTCAAAATATGAACCAGACCCCAACGGGAACCCGAAAAGTGACGGTACGGGAACGCGCTGAGACCAATTTTTTAATCTTCTATGAGATCAGATTTGTACCAATTCGATTGGTTAATTAAAGTGTGCCTGCACCAATCTCGATCGGTAAGTGGATAGTCCACACGATAGTGACCGCCGCGACTTTCCGTGCGAAACGCAGCACTTTTGAGAATTAAGTAACCAATATCCAATAAATTGCCAAGTTCTCCCCAATTTCGCAAAACCGAGCTATTTTCCGCATTATCTGGTGAAAAATCAATAGTTTGTCCGGGCGGCAAATTATCAAGCGTTTGACTCAAGGGCAAAGAGGCAAATTCTTGCCGCCAAATCTCAACTTGGACGATCGCACTTTCCAAATCCCGCATTCCCCGGCAAATTCCCGCACTCTGCCACAGCAAACTCGGCAATTCCACCCGCAATTTTTCGATCGTCTCAATCTCCTGTGGAGAAATCGATTTTTCCCAAATTTCCCCTACATCGACCTCATCCGTGAATGGCTTGGACTTTTCACCTTCCACCTGCAAAAGTCCCATCTGCGCGCCAAAAACCAGACATTCCAGCAGCGAATTGCTCGCCAACCGATTAGCGCCGTGTACCCCCGTGCTGGCAGTTTCTCCCACCGCGTACAAACCCGGAATCGAAGTTTGGTTAAACTTGTCAGCCACAATCCCTCCCATCCAGTAATGGGCGGCGGGCGTCACCGGCACCGGTTCGGAAAAAATATCAATTCCCCAATCAGCGCAGACTTGAATAATATTCGGAAACCTGTAGCGCAGCCGATCGACCGCAATCGGGCGCAAATCCAGCCAAACATGAGGTTCCCCCGTCTTCTGCAAATGGCGAAAAATAGCGCGGCTGACAACATCGCGAGGCGCAAGTTCCCCGCTGGGGTGAGAGTCAAAAGCAAAGCGATATCCCTTGCTGTCAACCAAATGAGCTCCTTCTCCCCGCACCGCCTCGCTAATCAGAAACCGGGGCGCGCCAGCTTTACTTAGCGCCGTCGGATGAAACTGCACAAATTCTAAATCTCGCAGCAGCGCCCCGGCGCGCCACGCAATTGCCACCCCGTCTCCGGTACTGACCGACGGGTTGGTGGTTTGAGCAAAAACCTGTCCGCCGCCGCCTGTCGCTAGCACCACAGCCGGTGCCTGCAGCCATTTGACTCGGTTGCCACAAATCGCACTAATGCCCTGACAGCGGCCGCTTTCGTCGAGCCACAGACTCAATGCAAAGGCGGGGGATACGACTTGAATGTTTTGGCGGCTCAATACTTTTGCTGTCAGGGTACCTATCACTGCTTTCCCTGTGGTGTCGGCGGAGTGGAGCACTCGGCGGCGGGAGTGGGCGGCTTCTAGGGTGAGGGCTAAATCTGAGCCGGCGCGATCAAACGCCACGCCCATTTTCACTAGGGAATCAATGCAATCGGGAGCTTCCTCGACCAAAAATTTGACCGCTTCCAAATCGCAAAGACCGGCTCCTGCAGCCACTGTATCCTGAACGTGCAGCGCTGCCGAATCTTCCGGGGCGATCGCCGCTGCAATTCCTCCTTGGGCCCAATCGCTGGCAGAAACAGGCAGGGTATTTTTATTAATTGAACCCACCTGTAAATGCTCTGGAAGGCAAAGTGCCGTGTACAAACCGGCTGCCCCAGCACCTATCACTAATACATCAAATTTGTCAGTCATAAGTCTGCCGATTTTAGATTTTAGATTTTAGAATTAACTCTCAATCTGAATTTTGGGGCGAGAATTAATGTCTGTCGATTTTATCTGATATTTCTTGCACTCATTCACAAATCATCTGAAAAGCATCTGCGTCTATAGCGGTTCTCAATACAGTCAGGTATGCCCGCTTTGGCCTGTTCCCTATGCCGAGAGCACCTCATGTTACGAACGAAAGGCTATATCTGTGTTTATCAGCCTTTCATCTGCGGTTTATGTATTAATCGAGGATTTATGCAACTCCAGTCTATTTTAGATTGAGCCTACAAATGATCTCGTTTCCGCTTGCATCGGAATGATTTAACCTTATTAGTACACAGAGTCCGAGAATATATATCTGAATCATTCCGATGCTACCGGATTTGATTTTAATCTCGAAAACGCGCTGATTTCAACCTCGCAAATTTTTGCCAGCCTTGCCGAATTCTGGAGAAAGCAGAAGGCAGAAGTCATCAGCCTCTAGAAAATTTTTTTTCTTTCTGCTTTCTGCCTTCTGCCTTCTGCTTTCTGCCTTTAAAGGAGGCCCGCTGCTATTTAGTCGTAAAAACCGTTGTTCAATCTGTTGTCTCCTTCAATAAATATTGAATCGACATCAGTTACGGTGAATTTGTCCAGGTTAGCCTGCAGCACCTTTTTCTGAGGTTCCGTCAAGCCTGAAATGTTGAGTACGTCCTCAACGTCTTCGTAAGGAGCATTCTTAATAATTAGTCCAGCTAAAGTAGGATACAACCCTCGAAATTCCCGAAAATCCCGGACGCCGCTGTTGTTCAAGTCAATTTTTTTGCCGTATTCTGTGGCAAGTTTGTCATCGGCGCGATTTGTTCTAGTCGGAACGTCAAGCACTATAAGCGAGGATGGTGGTAAGACGAGACGGCTCAATGTCGCCGCGCTCGCGCTTTGGTCTCCTGCCCATGCAAAGCAGCCCAGCACTAGGCCCAATACTGCCAATAGACGACCCAATCGTTTCATGAAGTTTTGTCTCCCAATTTCATGCAAAGCATTTATTATGTAGAGACTACCATTTTGCTTATACAGTTTGTTAGATAAATCCGCAGCACGCGCAGAAATGTCAAAAAAGTTTACATTCATGTATTGACATTGCGGACTATATATGATAATAGTCGCAGGTGAGGCGATCGGTTGATTTTTGACGCTGCACCTAGTTTTTTACCTATTCAGAACTCTTTCCTTTGGTTTTGAGAAAAGCGTTCAAGTCAGAATAAGTACCGCCGTAAGTCACGCTGGGAGTTTCGTAACCTTTTAAAGCAACGGTGTGCTGCTCGAAAGCACCCTCAGCACCCAATTCGGTCAGGTATTTGTAGGTGGTTTCTCCCACGGCGATATCTTTGCCGAGTTGCTTGGTGCAAGATTCTAGGCGAAATGCTGCGTTGACAGTATCTCCCAAGGCGGTGTAGTCCGATCGATCGCTGCTGCCAGAATTTCCCACCATTGCATAACCGGTATTGATGCCAGCCCCTACTCGCAAAGGAAAAGGCAGGGGGTAACGGCTGCTGAGTTCGTCTGTTGCCTTGTGCAGTTGGCTCAAAGCTTGGCAAATCCGCATCATTTCCTCGGTGCTGACACCGCTTGGTTTGTGAAACCACACGGCCATGATCGCATCGCCGATGTATTTGTCCACCCAACTGCCGTGTTCGCGAATGATGTGTCCTGCTTTGCGGAACCAATTCCCGATGACTTCGGAGAGTAGGGTTTCGTCTAGCTGTCTAGTCAAAACGGTAAAATCTCGGATGTCCATTACCATGACGGTAATCAGGCTACGGACGGTCAAAGTCGCCGTAAAATCTTCTGAGTCTGTCTCGTGTATGTGATCGATCCGGCGGCCGGAGGCTGGGTTGTAGAAATCCAATTCAGTTTGACCGAAAATAATCCGATCGCCATTTCGGAGCGTCACAGGAATACTCACCCGCCGCCCGTTGACAAAGGAACCGTTGCGGCTTCCCAAGTCGATCAAGTAAAACTCTCCCGTCTCCATTTGCTGTAACATCGCGTGATTGCGAGAAATCCAGCGATCGGTCAATACAAAATTATTGTCATCATTCCGCCCTACTGTCCAGCAATTGCTGCCGGAGAGCGGCAAGTAGCGATTGCCGCTTTCTGTACGAAGTAACAAATGTGGATTGGCTTGCAAAGTCACCACAGCCCTAGAAACAACATCAATTCAACCGATTTGAGGTTTTCAACTTTCAATCTTAACTTTAGTACGTGGCTCATAAGTGAATACTCAGGACAGTTTTTGAGACAGAGGCTGAAATCCTCATTTTACCGTTAGCATTAGACTTCACTGAGAAGGATGAAACCCTCATTCTGCCGTTAGTGATTGAAAACTGTCCGAACTATTAATAACTCATGATTGCCAGTAAAAAACCTTAAATCGGCTGTTCTCAAAATTTAAAATTATTTAGTCCATCCTCGATGCACCGAACCCGTACAGGATTGCCTAACCACAATACGATCGCCAGCGAAGGTAGTTATGTTTCGATCTTAAGCGAAAGTGTCATATTTTTCACGCCAGAGATGTATCTCAGGAGTTAAATTTGCTGCTTTTTGCAAAAAAAAAACTGGCAGATGGCTCTGTACCTTAACCGAGAATTATTAAAACATCAGTTACCTGTAAGATTTGTTACTTGACTTCTAATTTTGCCAGATATCAACAGAGCCTGTTCCAGGCAGTGGCCGATCCGGGCTTGAAGTATCTGTCAACAATAGCATTTTAGATTTTAGATTCAATAAATTGGGTCAGTAACATGAGGTGCTCTCGTGGCCCGCGCAGGGCATGGGCCCTCGCAGGGCATTGGGCATCTTGCCCCCCGAGCGAAGTCGAAGGGTGGCCCGCGCAGGGCATACCTCACCAAGCTTGAGAACCGCTATATCATGTCCGATCGATTACCATAGCAAAAATTGATCGGACACGATACGACTTACTGCATAATGGTTTCGGTCGCGAGGCTACAGTTGCATTTTTTTTGGGAACTGGTATAAATTACAAACACGAGAATTTTATGTTGTCAAAAAGAATTTTGCCTTGTTTGGATGTGAAA
This sequence comes from Microcoleus sp. S36a_B3, assembly GCF_036700745.1. Classification (NCBI taxonomy): domain Bacteria; kingdom Bacillati; phylum Cyanobacteriota; class Cyanophyceae; order Oscillatoriales; family Microcoleaceae; genus Microcoleus; species Microcoleus sp. S36a_B3. The sequence goes on from NZ_JAUBPN010000034.1 coordinate 19,749, forward strand.
GCCGGCCGCGTGGTCAAAGGTGTCAATTTTGTCAACCTTAAGGATGCTGGCGATCCGGTGGAAATGGCTCAGGTATACAACGATGCGGGTGCTGACGAGTTGGTGTTTCTGGACATTACCGCGACTCACGAAGACCGGAACATTATGATTGATGTGGTATACCAAACTGCAGATCGAGTATTTATCCCTTTGACTGTCGGCGGCGGCATCCAATCCTTGGACACGATTAAAAGTTTGTTGAGGGCGGGCGCTGATAAGGTAAGCATTAATTCAGCAGCAGTGCGCGATCCGAGTTTGATTGACAAAGCCAGCGATCGATTCGGCAATCAGTGCATTGTAGTGGCGATCGACGCCCGCAAACGGCAAGATGCCGATAATCCCGGTTGGGACGTGTACGTGCGCGGGGGGCGAGAAAATACCGGGAAAGATGCGATCGTCTGGGCCAAGGAAGCCGCACAGCGCGGTGCCGGCGAAATTCTGTTGACTAGCATGGACTCTGACGGAACTCAAGCCGGTTACGACTTGGGATTAACCCGCAGCATCGCCGAAGTTGTAGAAATTCCGGTGATTGCTTCCGGCGGCGCGGGTAACTGTCACCACATCTACGAAGCGGTGACAGAGGGCAAAGCAGAAGCCGCACTCCTGGCTTCCCTCCTACATTACGGGCAACTGAGCGTCGGAGAAATTAAGACTTATCTAGCACAACATCAAGTTCCCGTGCGGCTGCAGTAACTTAAGGAGTTATATCAATTCCGGTTGCACCGTCAGGTGATTGTTGACTGTTGACTGTTGACTGTTGACTGTTCGCCGTTGACTGTTGACTGTTGACTGTTGACTGTTGACTGTTGACTGTTGACTGTTCGCGGGCGGGTCGAAAAACTGAATGGTTGACTGTTCACCGTTGACTCGATTTTATGATTCCGATGCCACCGGAAACGATATTACGCATGGGACAAAAAACCCGGTTGCTCGATCGATCTCTGTCGAATAGCAGCCACGATTCTCAACAACACCGGGGTTTTTGCCTTAGCGGGGAGAGCCCGCTCAGATGCTGCCACAGATACTCCCATCTCAAATCTCAATCGGACTTCAGCGATGCACCAGACTCATCTATCGGAAGACACAAAGCCAAAATATTCCCTGAGAAGGATTTCAAATATCCGTTTTTTTGGCTAAATATTATATATTACCTCAATTTAAGAAAGAGGCACTGCTCAAAGCTGTTGCTTTTATCGAACTTGAGCTAAAGATTGTACAGAATTTGAACGAGCTTCAGCCTGTTAACAATCTCAGCGATGAAAATTTGTAAAAATGGAGAAAATTTGTATGTCTTTTATCAGCTTTAATCTTCCTGCCAAGCGTTTTGTTCGCAGTTTAATAGCTGTTTGTTTTTGTGCATTGATGTTTGTTTCCAATGCTTTCCCAGCTTTTGCTGTTACCAGCAGCCCCACTAAAGGTGAAGATCAACTTTTGGGGATTGAGAAAGAAGCTCAAAAAGCTGTTTTGAAAGACCCGATGTCTCTGGAAGAAACTCAGAAAAAAGCTAATGAAGGGATTAATGAAGTTCAGGGAGATGCTGACAGCGAGAAGATGAAAAATCCTTCTAATACAAGAGCTACATCTTTTGAGCAACAAGTCAAAAAAGCTGTGAGCAACATTAAAGACTAACTCCACAGTTATCAGCCTAAAAAATTAGGGGCAAGGCAATGCCGTGTCCCTTGATTTTTGTGTGTTTGCTCTCCATTTATATCGGTTTCAGGTTGCATCAAAATAATAAAATCGAGTCAACAGTCAACAGCCAACAGTCAACAGTCAACAGTCATGACGAGTGCAACTGAAATTGGTATCAGAGGGTTCGATCGCTCGATCGCACCCGATCTCAGATAGAATAAAACAGTGGAAAAGACTTTGCACCTTTCGGCTTGACGAACACTCTTTGCTGCGGCTGTAACAGCAATTGGTCAAACTTTTCTCTGGTCAAATTAGCATTGAGCACTTGACCGTCATCTAAAGTTAATTCTACCTGAATTTCCCATCCCAAATGAATCAAGCGACTGATTCTTGCAGGCACTGTTGCACTATTTTCTGTGGTTTCAATTACTACGTCGTGAGGGCGCAAGAAAATTTCGGGGTTGGCTGAGTCAAAGCCGTTGTCTTGAAACATTCTCGAACTGCTGGGCAAGACATTGACAGGGCCGATAAAACTCATGACGAATGCACTAGCAGGATGGTCGTAAATTTCTGCGGGCGTGCCTACTTGTTCGATTTGACCTTTATTCATGACTGTAATGTGATCGGCAACTTCCATCGCTTCTTCTTGGTCGTGCGTCACAAAGACGGTGGTAACGTGCACTTCGTCGTGCAGTCGGCGCAACCAAGCGCGCAAATCTTTGCGGACTTTAGCATCAAGAGCTCCAAAAGGTTCGTCTAGCAGCAACACTTTCGGTTCCACAGCCAGAGCTCTCGCGAGGGCCACGCGCTGCCGCTGACCTCCTGAGAGTTGCGACGGGTATCTATCGCCCAATCCTGCTAATTGCACTAAATTCAACAATTCTTCTACCCGCGATTTGACTTTGGCGGGTGCAGTTTTCTGAATTTCCATCCCGAAAGCGATATTTTTTCGCACTGTCATGTGCTTGAAAAGCGCGTAATGCTGAAACACAAACCCAATTTTGCGGTCTTGAACGCTGGTATTTGTGGCATCTTGGCCTGTCAGCCAGATTTTGCCGGAGTCGGGCATTTCTAAACCTGCAATCAGCCGCAGCAGGGTAGACTTGCCGGAACCGGACGGGCCTAGCAGTGCGACTAGGGAACCGGATTCAATTTCTAAACTGACTTTATCGAGTGCTTGGAAACTGCCAAACTGTTTACTTACATTTTCTACGACGATACCCATAGGAAGTTCGGCAACGGATGAGTGTAATGGATTTAACGGATGGATGTTGAGCTGCGAGGTTCGAGGAAAGAGCGAAAAATGTTAATCCCCGGTTTGTGGATAGGTTTATGTAAGATTTTATAGCACGATCGCGCATCAGTTACTTAATTTTATGGTCTTACCAGCCTCTGGAAAGCCCGAAAATTCTCTAAAATACACCTCCATCACAAAACAATATAATTCTTTGCCACCAAAGTTGACGTTTGGTACTACAATGCAGCAAAAGTTCAAGCGATTTTGACTTCAACGGCTGAGGGGATAAAGGAAAATGGGAGATGTTGGACGTGTGCCTGTAGGAATTATCGGCGCTTCAGGTTACGGCGGCGTGCAACTTGTGCGACTGCTGGCAGATCACCCAGCGGCGGAAGTAGTGTATGTGGGCGGGGATAGCAGTGCGGGAAAACCTTTTTCCAGCCTTTATCCGCATCTGACTAACTGCATTGACTTGACTATTGAGGCGATCGACTTAGATCGAGTAGCGGAAAAATGTGAAGTTGTGTTTCTGTCGCTGCCCAACGGTTTAGCTTGCCAAATGGCACCGAAGCTGATCGAAAAAGGCTGCAAAGTCTTGGATTTGTCGGCTGATTACAGATTTGAAAATCTAGAAACTTACAAAGCTTGGTACGGTGGCGAGCGATCGGACTCTGCTCTAGCAGCAACCGCTGTTTACGGTTTGCCAGAATTGTATCGCGATCGCATTAAAGACGCTCAATTGGTAGGCTGTGCCGGTTGCTACGTCACCGCTAGCTTATTAGCCCTGGCACCCTTGCTAAAACAAGGTCTAATCGTACCAGAAACAGCAATTATCGACGCTAAATCAGGAACTTCGGGAGGAGGCCGCAAAGCCGAAGTTAATCTGTTATTAGCAGAAGCTGACAATTCCATAGGCGCTTACGGAGTTGGCCGCCACCGCCACACCCCAGAAATTGAGCAAGTTTGCAGCGATTTAGCCGGACAAGATATCAAAGTCCAATTTACTCCCCACCTGATACCGATGGTGCGGGGAATTTTGGCAACTGTTTACGCAAATTTGCGCGATCCGGGATTGGTGCGGGAAGATTTAATCACGATTTTTAGCGCTTTTTACCGCAATTCTCCTTTAGTAAAAGTCTTGCCGGCTGGGGTTTATCCGCAAACAAAATGGGCTTGCGGCACGAATCTTTGTTACATTGCCGTGGAAGTCGATCCCCGCACCGATCGGGTAATTGTGATGTCGGCGATCGACAATTTAATTAAAGGTCAAGCCGGTCAAGGCATTCAGTGCATGAACTTGATGATGGGTTGGGAAGAAACTTTGGGTTTGCCTCAATTGGCTTTCTATCCTTAAATTGGGAATTGGGAATTGGGCAAACAGGGCATCGGCCAAACAGGGCATTGGTTCTGAAAATTAAAAACTAACCGATTACCAATTACCCATGCCCAATTACCCATTCCCCATTACCCATTCCCAAATTTTACTTTGGCCCGTAACCGATCGCACCAGCATAGATCGCCCGATCGCCCAATTCGTCCTCAATCCGTAACAAACGGTTGTATTTAGCAACCCGTTCGCTGCGACACAAAGAACCAGTCTTGATTTGACCGGCGCGAGTCGCTACCGCTAAATCAGCAATCGTGGTATCCTCAGTTTCACCAGAACGGTGGCTGATGACCGATCGATAGCTGTTTCGTTTGCCGAGGTCGATCGTATCCAACGTCTCCGTCAAAGAACCAATTTGATTCAGCTTAATCAAAATCGAATTGCTAGCCTTCAAATCAATTCCCTTTTGCAAGCGCGTGCGATTAGTCACAAACAAATCGTCACCCACCAACTGAACTTTGCTACCCATTTTCTGAGTCAGCGCCACCCAACTGTCCCAATCGTCTTCGTGCAAACCATCTTCAATAGAAACGATCGGATATTGACCAGCCAAACCATCCAAATAATCGATTAATTCCGCCGGCGAATGAGCCACACCGTCGTAAGTGTACTGCCCATCTTTGTAAAACTCGCTAGCAGCAACATCCAAAGCCAAAGCAACTTGTTCCCCAGGCTTGTAACCAGCTTTTTCAATTGCCATCATCAACAAATCCAAAGCTTCCTGATTGGAACCCAAATTAGGAGCAAAACCGCCTTCATCGCCAACACCAGTCAGCAAATTTTTGTCTTTCAAAACATTAGCCAGACTAGCAAATATTTCTGCTCCCCAGCGCAAAGCTTCCTTAAAAGAAGGAGCTCCCACAGGTACAATCATAAACTCTTGAATGTCTACATTATTGTCCGCGTGGGAACCACCGTTGATCACGTTCATCAAAGGTACGGGTAAAACGTTCGCTAAAGTGCCACCCAAGTAGCGATAAAGGGGGAGTCCTAAAGTCTCGGCGGCAGCCTTTGCCGTGGCTAGGGAGACTCCGAGAATGGCATTGGCTCCGAGGTGGGATTTGTTGGGGGAACCGTCCAAGTCAATCATGGTTTGGTCTACCAGTGCTTGGTCGATCGCATCCAAATTAGCCAAAGCAGGGGCAATTTTGTGCTCGACGTTAGCAACAGCCTTCAAGACTCCTTTCCCGCCGTAACGGTTTTTGTCGCCGTCTCGCAATTCGTGGGCTTCAAAAGAGCCTGTAGATGCACCGCTGGGGACTTGGGCGAGGCCCACAACACCGTTAGCTAGATAAACTTCAGCTTCAATGGTGGGGCGGCCGCGGGAGTCGAGAATTTCTCTGGCTTGAATAGATTCGATCGCAGTGTCTTGCATATTAACGATTCCTGACTTAACTCAATGGTTGATGACAATTAGCATTCAGCAGGCTTTCGGTAACTGACTGCTAACGGGTAATAGAGTACGCGATCCCCACAATTATTAGCGCTCATTTCAAACTTTTTGCGGATTTGGGCGATCGCTTTGGTGTCAACAAGCAATATTTGTTGAAAAATGATCTTAGATCGTTTTGACAGTAATTTAATTTTTTTCACAGCAGATTCGCGCAGAATAGTTAATTGCAACCGGGAGCATATGTGCGCGAGCATCTGTAGCTGTCTGGCGCGCGAGGGGAGCAAGCGCACGCGAGGGAGAGCAAACGCACAGTAAAAAAATGCTTGTTGCAAAGCCCCAGATGCTCCCATTGAAACCTTTGTTAAGATCGGAAGATCGACAAACTCAATCAAATAGGAAAAACCTCAAATGTTAGAAACAAATCCTGGAGAAGTTAGAGCATTAGCTGAAAACGCCGACCCCATAATTCCCGATCCCCCAAACATCAGATTACTGACAGGGCCTTTACCAAATTCAGGTAGCGATCCCAACTTTTTTGACCTTACTCCCAATGACGATATCGTTCAATTAGCTAACGGCATTCTCCGCAACACTCCCGGAGGTTTGCGGGCCTTAGCCGGCGACGATTTTGTCCGAGGTTCTGGCGGTGCCGAACTGATGAACGGGAACAGCGGCAGCGATACTTTAATCGGAGGTTGTGGGAACGATACTATTCGCGGCGGTCAAGATTTTGACATCCTGTACGGAGAATGCGCTAACGATGTTCTGAGTGGAAATTTAGGCGATGACGTAGCTTACGGAGGTACGGGAAATGATTTTGTTCGAGGCGGTAAAGGCAGCGATAATTTAGTAGGTGAAACTGGCAATGATACTCTGATTGGTGATGCTGGAATCGATCGACTTTGGGGAGGAGAAGGTGCAGATTTATTTGTCCTCAGAAGAGAAGCTGAAGCAACTTCGGGAGAAATTGGTTCGGATCAACCGCGTCCTGCTGGCAATTTTCTGGGTCAAGTAGATGAAGTGCCGGCAGATTTTATTCTCGACTACAATTCTGCCCAAGGTGATGTAATTGGATTGGCGGGAGGATTGACGCGAAATGACATTGTTTTGAGCGAAAGGTTTTTAACAATTGGTGATGCCAGAGATTACGACAGCAGCGGCCCTTTTCCTCCCGGACAGCCCCGAACTCTTGATTTTAGAGTGTTAAATACTAAGGCGACGGTGATTCGAGAAGCTAGTACCGGCAATATTTTGGGTTTGGTGAAAGATGTTTCGCCTTCTCAACTTCAGTTTATCTCTGTATCCGACGGGGCGATCGCCCTTGGATAGGATTTGTGAAAAAAACCAGTTTTTTTTGTTTTGATGCATAGCCCAGAAACCGGGTTTTTGCCAGAAGAATTCGTTACAATGCAGAAACTCCAAAAAACCCGGTTTCTTAGATTCGCGCGGGTGGCCAGAAACGGGTTTTTATGAAAAAACCTCGTTAAGCTGTTCTACATTTAAACTGTATGTCAAAAAACAATAAAACTATTGTGGGGTGGGCTTTGAGCATCACCCTGAACATACAATTTAAATGTCCGACAGCTTACAGGTGTAGAAACCCAAAAAAACTCAGTTTCTTGAATTAGATTCGTAGACCAATTTTCCGATCAATCCAGCCAACATTAAAATTTCCAAAAATCCGCCACATCATATCCCATTTCGCCCAGCATTCGCCGCAGCAGAGGCAAACTCAACCCGATCACATTCGTGTGACAGCCCTCGATTTTTTCCACAAAAAATCCGCCTTTACCTTCCAGTGCAAAACAGCCAGCACAGGCGAGGGGTTCTCCGGTAGCGACGTAGGCCGCAATTTGGCGCGAGGTAACTTCGGCAAAATGAACTTTTGTAACTTGATAGCGAACGATCGATCGCTCGATTGCGCGATCGAAACTATCAAATCTCGTATCAATTAAAGCATGACCCGTATAAAGTTCGCCAACTTTACCGCACATTTTCTGCCAGCGCAAAATTGCTTCTTCGGCATCCTTCGGCTTGCCGTGAATTTCGCCATCAATGACCAAAATTGAATCGCATCCCAACACCAAACACGATTTGGGATTGGGGATTTGCGGGTGAGAATTAGCCAGCAAAAAGCTAGCTACAGCTTCAGCTTTTCCCTCTGCTAAAACTTGGACTAATTGAGTAGCGTCCCTCATTTGTATTTGCCCTTCATCAAAGTCGCTGGGGCAAATCACAGCTTGAATCCCAGCACTATTTAGTAGGCTGCGGCGCGCCGGGGAAGCTGAAGCCAATACAAAAGTTGGAATTTTCATAATTTAAGAAGTCATTAGTCATTAGTCATTAGTCATTAGGGGCGGTGGATGGTGCGCGCGTGCCCTCCTGCCGTCATCAGTTATCAGTCATCAGTCATTAGTCATTAGTTGGCTTTAATAACATTGCACAATCCACAATGCTTTCGACCCAATTCCCCATAACTAATAACTAATAACCAATAACTTTTTAACTTAATAAACAGAGAAAGATTTAACGACTTTCTCAAAAGCTTCTTTTACCTTCGGCCAGCGTTCTTCGGTAGTGGAAACGTTAATGGTAAAAAGTTTGCCGCGGCTGACGGCTACGCTGGCTAAGTTGTGCCGTTCTTGGTTTGGGAGTTTGACTGCGTATTCTAAAATGTAATAGCTTTTCGATCGCGATTCGCGAGCTTCTGCACTGATTAATTCAGCTTCGCGGCCAGAATCTGTCGAGACGAGGGAATTTTTGCTAAGCTTGTATCCCACTTCCGTAGGCGTTCCCAAATCTGCCAAAGTTTTCCCCTTCGCGACTGGACTGATTACCACGCTGACATTCTCGGTTTGCTGGATCAAATCGCGGAACACCACATCGGGCCCATTAGAAACTGCGATGGGCAGCCAGCCATTAGGATAGAGAAATTGATAGCCGTCGCCAGTATCAATGTGGCTTTTGAGTCCGGTCACTTGAGACACACAACCGGTCAAGGTGAGGCTTAGAACCACCAGAAGTAGGGCCGCAATTCGTTTGAGCATTATTTTTACGCGAGTAGGGTAACACTAAAATATTTAATTTTAATTATCTCACCAAACCTAGCCCCTAAAAATAGTTAAGCTATGGATTGCCATTTGTGCATCGCTGGCAAGCCATAGCCGTAAAGTTTAATTTTTAACAAAATCATTACAGGTTGGTTAGCCAGCTAATCAGTCCGTGCTTGGTCGAAACTTCTAAAGCCAAGAGAGAAACAAAGCCAATCATGGCAAGGCGGCCGTTTAAACGTTCTGCGTAGGGGGTAAAGCCTGTGCGGGGTTCGTCATCGATGTATACTGTCGGCTCGATCGCAAAATTGTTCATTTTACCTTGGTCGTCCAGCATTAAGCCTTTGTTAGTCATGTCTGTTTCCTAAATTGTTTTTCATGTACTGTAACTAAATGTAACAGACTTATGAAGAAATGTAAAGGATTGCGTAATTTTTTTTTTCAAATACCCTATTTTGACCTGAGTTTCCACCAAAAATCCCACAGTAGACAAGCTCTCAACCCTTATATAATCAATTATTCGCATATTCGCAATTTTCAAATCTCAAATCCTCTGAGAGTAGACTCTGAGCCCAAGACGGGGGAGGATAGAGTTGAGACGTGCAGAAGTCGATGGTGTGTGGCAAATCCGGTCTGGGTTTGACGAAAATTGTGGAACGGAGGAAAAGTTTATGCGGGCCAGTCTGGAAATGCGGTGGTTTTATAACGGTGCGTTGCCAAAATCGATCGGGCAATGGTTTGGAAGCGATAGTCTCGGAGGGTATCTGTCGCCTCCAGAAGAGCGCGAAGACATATATTTGCTAGTACCCGGTTGCGACTACTTGGGAGTCAAGTTGCGCGGGAAAGCCCTAGAAGTAAAGTGGCGCCAGGGAGAGTTAGGGGCGATGCAGTTCGGCAACCGCTGGGAAGGCAAGGCCGAGAAGTGGCTCAAGTGGGTTTGTGCCGACACGATGGCGCCGGTATCGGCGGATATTCTGGCAACAGGAAAGTGGATGGGAGTCAAGAAAAAGCGAGCGCTGCGTCTTTACCAAGTTTCAGCCCCCGGTTCCTTAATGTCTGTAATGTCTGTGCCAGTAGAAGCCCCAGTTCCCCAAGGTTGCAGCGTCGAAGTTACTCAATTGAACATTAACGGCAATCCCTCTTGGACTTTGGGATTTGAAGCATTTGGCAGCGAAAGTTGTCTGACAGAAAACCTGCAAACAGTAGCTAATTGGACTACCAAGACCTATCAGGCTCAAAAGTTGAAAGCAGAGGATTCTTCCGGTTATCCGCATTGGCTGGATGCTCAGGGCGGCTGAGCTTGATGTTTGGGATATGTCTGCATTTGTTCAAACAATCCCTAGGGCGGGCGTTCTGAACCCGCCCTCAAGAATATAGCCTTTCTCAAAAATGTAAAAAATCAATCGATTTGAGATTGTAGATTGTAGATTTTAGATAGCTCGTTACCAGACTCTGCCTCTGTTGAACCTTGGGCTTCGGGAGAGAAGACTTGCATTGAGTCACCGAATCGATACAGAAACCGCAGATTCAAGGCGGATAATTAAAACTGCGATCGCGCGTCCGATCGATTACCATAACAAAAACGGTTTGTAGTGCGTTCTGGAATCCGCTCTTAAACCGAGGACTCCAGAACGCACCTTTCCCAGAAACCAGATTTTTGTACCAAAATCCTTCACTGCAATCCGCCGAAAAAGTAAAAAACCCGGTTGCTTTATCGGAAGTGCGTCCAAAACTGTTCGGGATAGTTTCTGTTGGGAGTACAATGCAAGTTTAAGGCAAGTTAAATGCAATACAGCTTATTTAATTTTTCCCTACTTTGTCAGCAGTTCTTAAGATTTGACAAGCTAAAATTGCCGCCCCAAATCCGTTATCAATATTAACCACACCCACACCAGCCGCACAAGAATTAAGCATAGTTAAAAGAGGAGCAATCCCGCCAAAACTCGCGCCGTAACCCACACTCGTCGGCACAGCAATCACCGGACAATCTGCCAAACCCGCAACCACACTGGCCAAAGCACCTTCCATACCCGCAACCGCAATCAACACATCAGCATCGGCAATAACGTGTCGGTTGCTCAGCAAACGGTGAATGCCGGCAACTCCCACGTCCCACAAACGCCGCACCTCAAAACCGCAAAGTTCCGCCGTCACAGCCGCCTCTTCCGCCACAGGCAAATCCGCCGTTCCCGCACTGATAATAGTCACAGTACCCGGATGCTGGCGAGTTGGGGAATCAGCAGAAATTGCACAAATTCGAGCCTTTTGGTAGTAGCACAAATCGGGTATTTTTTGTTGCAATTGCTCGAAAACTTCCGGTTCAATTCGCGTCGCCATCACCACTGGATTTCGCCCACGCATCGCCTCGACAATCTCAACAATTTGGTCTGGCGTTTTCCCTAGGCCCAAAATGACTTCAGGAAAACCAGTTCTTAAGGTGCGGTGATGGTCAATTTTGGCAAAATTCCCTACTTGTTGAAAGTCAAAATGCTTTAATTTATCCAAAGCTGCGGTGGGACTTACATCGCCTGCCGCCACAGATTCGAGTAATTTTTGTAAAATTTCAGGTTGCATAAATATTAGTCAGTTGTCAGTTGTTAGTTGTCAGTTGTCAGTTGTCAGTTGTCAGTTGTCAGTTGTCAGTTGTCAGTTGTTAGTTGTCAGTTGTCAGTTGTTAGTTGGTAGGGGCGGTGGATGGTGCGTGCGGGTCCTCTTAGTTGTCAGTTGTTAGTTGTCAGTTGTTAGTTGTTAGTTGTTAGTTGTCAGTTGTTAGTTATCAATAACCAATAACCAATAACAACTAACCAATAACCAATAACAACTAACCAATAACCAATAACAACTAACTATTCTGCCATTTTCAGTTCGTACAAATTCCAGAAAGCACCACCGATCGCACTATAGCGAATTCCCGAAATGCGATCGCGCACCGCCTCAAAAGTCAGCGGATTGACCATATAAATAAAAGGCACTTGTTCCGCTATAATCTCCTGCGTCTCCCCATAAAGCTCCTTGCGCTTCGCCTCATCAAGCTCTTGGGAAGCCTTCACATAAAGGTCATCGATTTTTTGCTCCCATTGGTACACTTCCCAACCCTTAATCGGCGGTTCTCCAGCTTGCGGGCCCTGGTTGAAACTGTGCAAAGTCCCATTAACAGACCAAATATTGTAGCCGCTGTGCGGTTCAGTACCTCCCGTAAAACCGCCGAGGTAAGTATCCCAATTCCGCGTCAGGCGCAGCTTTTCCACGTAAGTATTAAAACTCAGGAACTGCGTGTCAATTTGCATCCCCAATTTGCCCAAATCTTGCTTAATTTGCGTGGCCATTTGTTCCCGAACTTTTTTCCCTGCCGCTATCAACAAAGTAAATCGGACTTTGTTGCCCCCAGCATCCAACAAGTCGCCGTTACTATTATATTTAAAACCAGCATTCAACAGCAACTCTTTCGATTTTTGCGGATCGTAATCGTAAGTTTTTAATCCCTGTTCGGGAGACAAGTAAAAGGGACTTTGTGCCGGAATTGGGGAATACAGGGGCGCGCCAAGTCCGCGATAGATATTGTTAGTCATGGCGGATCTGTCTATACCGTAGGCTACGGCCTGCCGAAATTCCTGATTGGTAAACCAGCGAGACTTAACCGGGTCTACAAACGGCTGATTTTGAGCATTGCGCCCCTGATTCAGATTGAAGGTCATAAACACACTACCAGTGTCCGGGCCACCGTTAAAAACCGTATATTTGCCGCGTTTTTCCTCTCGTTTCAACAGAGGGAACACCTCTGGCTGCACGTCCAGAGTATCCAAATCGCCCGATCGAAAATTCAACAGTTGATTGTCAGTATTTTCAATAATTTGCCAAACAATTTGCTGGATGTAGGGCTGAGCATTTCCCTCAGCATCTTTGCGCCAAAAATACGGATTTCGTTCCAAAACCACGCGCTGATTGGGAGTATAGCTTAGCATTCGGTACTGACCGTTACCGACAATTTTTTTAGGGTCAGTATCCGTGCCCCAAGTAGACAGGAATTTAAGATTGCCGTCTGCATCTGTATTTTCGACAGCTTCCTGTAAAATATGAGCTGGTAAAATCGGGATTCCCCCAGCATATCTAATAAAAGGAGCAAAGGGTTCTGCAACGGAAAATTCTACGCGGCGGCTGTCAATTTTTTTGAGTTTGGGGAATTGGCGACTCATGCCAACTCTCAGAGTATCTTTTAAACCGCTAGGGATTTTGTCATTGAAATAAATCTTTTCATAGCTGAATATAATGTCATCTGTTGTCATGGGTTCGCCGTCAGACCATTTCAATCCCTCTCGCAGGGTGAAGACAATCTTTTTGCCATCTTTAGATACTTTCCAGGACTCTGCTAAACCTGGTTCTAGCTGAGATGTCAAGCCGTTTTCGTTAATCAATCCCTCGTACATATAGCCAAAAACGCTATATGCAGACTGATTTAGCGGGTAGTTGAAGGTAGACGGGCCGCTGGGGGTGGGAACTACGAGTCTGTTGGTTAATTGCGATCGGGCGGGACGACAAGCAGACAGACAGACAGTGGCAATTAGAGCTAGCAAAACAGCCAACCAGCGGCGCTTTGAATGTAAAATAGAGAAATTTTTCATAATAATTTACTGTACCATCTACGTGCGATTATGACTGAGATTGTAGCCAACCTATAAAATCTTTAGTGACCGAGAAATACTTGGTTATTCCTGATTCTCGCAAAGCATCTTGAACCTCGGGAAGTTGGCGAAATTCTTTAATGTTCCCGCTTAGAAATGCTTTGGTTTCTGTGGGGTGCAAGCGGGCATGACTCAGGATACAGTGTAGAATCAAATTGTCTGTTGGATCTTTGGTAATGAGAGTTTTGTTTAAACTTGCTTGAATAATATTAGCTGTTAAATCAATCATCTCAGCATTTTGAGACAACTGCTCAATAGATTCGCGCAAACGCAAATTTATATCCTCTAGTCGTCTTTCATAGTCGATTTTAGACTGACCTAAGTTGAAAAATAGAGACCGGGCATGGTGTGATGTCAAATCTCGGTTAGCCTCACTGATTTGATTTTTAAGTTGCTGTTTAAAATAGTTGTGTCGCTTCACTTCGTCCTCTAAAGCAGAGAAAGATTCCATGTAGCAAATACTCGGTATTGTCAACTCTACAGATGCTGGCGTTTGCATCAGCAACGTACTTGCTTGAGGGTCACGCCCTGTGGCAATACTCATCAAGAAGTTTGTCTCTATATACAAAATTACCAAGTTGTACTCCTGATTTTGTTGTTCCACCAGCCAGCCTTTGTAACAAGCCAATTCTTGCTATCTGTTCTGATGCTGCTGGCATTTCCGATTTCCAATTATATGCTAAGTCTTCCAGCCATGATTCGATTAGACTCTCTAAGTAACGCTCAGATATCCATTTTGTACCAAATTCAGGCTCATAAGAATGAAGTATCTTAGCAGTGTTTAGAGTGCAAACAGGCTTAGATAAATTTTCTCCGTTCCATTTGAAAATCAGAATTTCTTCGGTGTCAACGAACATGGCATAGGGAATTATGGTGCGCTGCTCGGATATCTTAGCTAACACAGCTTTCATCCAAGATATCATGTAGTCAGCAATCCTCTGCTTTGCTGCTGGTTCTTGAGCTTGAATAATTTTGACCTCAATTAGCACGACTACCCGATCGTCCTTATCGAGAGCGATGATGTCAACGTCGATCGGTGTTGTAATTTCCAAGTTTTCGGCGAGCATAGATTTGACTCCTAAATGGGTTGAAAATCCTTAGAATCTGACAACTATTTTAGCATCAACAAAACTACAGCATAGGCTGCAATTCCTTCTTCTCTCCCCACAGGCCCTAACTTTTCGTTTGTAGTAGCTTTGATGCCGATTTGGTCTGGTTTTAATTGTAGGACAGCAGAAAGCCGATCGCGCATTTGCTCAATATGCGGTTTCAGCTTTGGACGTTCGGCCACCACCACCGAATCAATATTGCCGATTTCCCAGCCTTTATCTAATATTAACTGATTGACTTGTGCCAGCAATACGAGACTATCAGCACCTTTCCATTTCGGGTCAGTCGGCGGGAAATAAAAGCCGATATCTCCTAAGCTGAGAGCTCCGAGCATCGCGTCCATGATAGCGTGGGTGAGCACGTCTGCGTCGCTGTGCCCTAATAAGCCTAATTCGTGGGGAATGTGGACGCCGCCGAGGATGAGGGGGCGATCTGGAACTAAGCAGTGAATGTCGTAGCCGTTACCGATGCGGATGTTCATGTAAAATTGAGGTTTGGGAAGTATAGCAAAAAACAATTATTTCATATTTGTGAGGAGATAGCTGAAAAAGAATGGTCTTGATTTACGGACTTTGCGGTAATTGTAGCAAAGACATACAGATGTCGGTTGGTCAGTCTGTGTTCGACAAAAAACTTGTCTGGCATCTATCTTATAGCTGTCCTTATTGCTCTGAGGCAATCGAGTTAGATAATACTGATGCTATGCCTAACGAAATGAGAGAAGAGATTTTAGCAAAAGAAGGGACTTGGAACTTGATTGTATTGGAAAAAGAACAACGTGCAACAGTTGTAATAAAAATTCTGCGTGAGGCTATGTCGTTGTCCTTAGCTGAAGCTATGAAGCTAAAAAAGAAGATGCCTGGTTCTGTTTTTATCGGAACTCAATCTGAGGCCGATCGACTAAAACAGCTTTTAGCTGCTGAAGCTTTGAAAGCTGAGATCGGCAGAAGTGTTACAACAATCGGCGTTGTCGATCGAATTGGGCTATGAGTTGGCCCGATAAATCATATGAGATAACTTCTTCTTTCTCCCTTCTCCTATTCTCCCCTTTCCTCCAACCACCGATCGTACAAATCCAGCCGGCGCGATCGAGTTCTTTCAATTTGCTGTTCCCTGCGCCAGCGAGCAATTTCCGCGTGATTACCCGACAACAACACGTCAGGAACCTTCAATCCCCGAAAATCCGCCGGTCGAGTGTACTGCGGATAATCCAAAAGTCCGTCTTCAAAACTCTCAAACTTTAGGGAATCTTCCTTCGCCACAGTTCCCCGCAGCAATCGCAAAACTCCATTTATCAAAGCTAAAGCCGGAATTTCGCCCCCCGTGAGCACAAAATCCCCCAAAGATACCTCGCGAGTTACCAAATGCAGGACTCGATCGTCCACACCTTCATAATGACCGCAAATCAACACCAACTGATCGCGATCGGTGGCGAACTCCCGAAACATCGGCTGCTGCATCGGTTCGCCCTGCGGAGTCAGTAAAATCACCTCGCGCCTCGGTAACACAGGTAGCGACTCCACCGCCGCAAAAATCGGTTCCGGCTTCATCAGCATCCCGACTCCGCCCCCGTAAGGCTCATCATCGACTCGCTGGTGTTTGTCTGTGGTAAAATCGCGGGGATTGACAAAATTCACCTCAGCAATCTTTTTAGCTAAGGCTTTGCCCATCAGTCCCGACTCTAGGGGAGCGATAAAAAATTCTGGAAATAGAGTTACAACGTCAAATCGCAAAATAATTGGAATTTATTGATACATCTCCTCTAGTTTGACCCTTAGAGGGATATCCGTTTTCAGTAATTGCATTATTATTTATAATTTCTTATAATTTGTGAGAATTTTTGCAAGTTAAATCCTCTTCCTTTGTCTGGTGTCCGGTTTTGTTGTACAAAAATAATCAGTTCTCAGGACAGCGGATCGAGTAAACTCGCCCCCAAACTGCCCGATCGCGCGTGAGGCGATTCTGGCTTGGGATAGTTACGGCGCCCGCACATCACTGCTACAAAAAAATATTTACTCTTAAAAAGCCCAATTCTACCCACAACCACAGCAAAATTGAATTTCACATCCACCAGAGGAAGACACACCATGCAGCAGTTGACATCTCCAGCCCTCGAACAAAATCTTCCCCAGCGCATCAAAACCTCGATTATGGTCATCGGAGGAGCCGAAGACAAAGTTCACGGGCGAGAGATTCTGAATACCTTTTTTTGCCGTGCTGGGGGTACAAACGCTCGGCTGGCGATCGTTCCTTGCGCTTCGCGAGACCCCGAAGGAACGAGCAACCGCTACCGCACTATATTTGACGAAATGGGCGTTAGTGCTGTCAAAGTAGTGGACATCCGCGAACGCCAACAAGCCGAAAATCCCGTCTGGAAAGATTATTTAGAAGACTGTACGGGCGTATTCATCACAGGTGGCGACCAACTGCGGCTCTGCGGGCTACTGGCGGACACCCCGCTGATGGAGAAAATTCGCAAAGAAGCTCAAGAAGGCAAGATTACCCTCGCCGGCACCAGCGCGGGTGCTGCGGTGATGGGATATCACATGATTGCAGGTGGGGGAAGCGGCGCGTCGCCGAATCGTTCCTTAGTAGATATGGCAAACGGACTTAACATTATTCCAGAGATTATCGTCGATCAGCATTTTCACAACCGAAACCGCATGGCTCGCTTGCTGTCGGCTGTGGCTTGCTATCCCGATCGCCTCGCTATTGGTATTGACGAAGACACCTGCGCCTTATTTGAGGGAGACGATACTCTGAAAGTTCTCGGTAAAGGCACTGTGACTATTGTTGATTCTCGGGAAAACTTTTATACCAATGAGTCTCTAGTAGGAGCGACAGAACCCTTAAGTCTGTTCAATATGCGCTTGCACGTGCTGTGTCACGGCGATTGCTACAATATGCCCCTAGGTAAACCAATGGCATCGGCAGCTTGTTCGGAGTCTGGCTGGCCTTCGGAATGTCGCACAGCTAACTAACTAATGCAGAATATTAGAGTCATTGATTCGGCAGAAATTAGGTGGCATTCCGGTCAAATAATGGATGCAGCAATACAATAGATTAGCCGTGAAGCCACGAGCTGACCCCAGAAGGTAGAATCAACAAAATAATTCTACCTTATGCGTTCTAGTTTCTGCCGAACCTTGACTTTTACTTGTTTTGAGCCGATCGCTCTGTCATAAATTTTCAACTCTGACGGGCCCAAAAACGGATATCGCGCCCGCGACGCTATCAGTGTTGAGAACCCCAGATTTTAGAATTTTGTTGGATCTCCCAGACCATCGATCTGTCTGTAGAATAAACCTAAAATCTAAAATCTAAAACTTGTACGCTCGCGAAGCCGAAGTATCTAAAATCTAAGATTGATACTCCCGCTAATAACTAGAAATTCAGTGTCAAACTGTTCGCTGCGAACAGTCGATCGTCCAATCAAGCTCCAAATTGAATAAATGCTCCCATTACCTATAAGATTTCGCGCCCCATACCCCTATAACTGCGATGAAAATACTTAAAATCCAGACCTTACGCGGCCCCAACTACTGGAGCATCCGACGCCACAAACTCGTACTCATGCGTCTGGATTTAGAGGAGTTGGCAGATAAAACCACATCTGAAATTCCAGGCTTCTACGAAGGCTTGACCGCAGCACTTCCGAGTTTGGACGACCATCACTGTTCTCCCGGCCATCGGGGAGGCTTCCTGCAACGGGTCAGAGAAGGCACAATGATGGGACACGTAATCGAACACGTAGCCCTAGAACTTCAGGAAATGGCAGGAATGCCCGCCGGATTCGGTCGCACCCGCGAGACTGCCACACCAGGGATTTACCAAGTAGTAATCGAGTATCAAAACGAACAAGCAGGTCGCTATGCAGCCAGGGCGGGGGTGCGGATGTGCCAGAGCATTGCCGATACAGGCTCTTATTCTGCGGCGGAATTAGCGCAAGATTTGAAAGACCTCAGAGAGTTTGCTTTGTCTGCAGCCCTCGGGCCGAGTACCGAAACCCTGATCAAGGAAGCAGAAGCGCGCGGGATTCCCTGGCTGCCCTTGGGCGCCCGGTTTATGATTCAACTAGGCTACGGAGTTCATCAAAAGCGGATTCAGGCAACTCTGACCAACCGCACGGGAGTTTTGGGGGTAGAACTAGCCTGCGACAAGGAAGGTACCAAAAATATTCTGGGCGCTGCCGGCGTGCCGGTGCCGAGAGGGACAGTGATTCATTATTTGGACGAACTGCAGGGGGCGATCGAAGATGTGGGCGGTTTTCCGATCGTCCTCAAACCTCTAGACGGCAACCACGGCCGCGGGATCACAATCGACATCAACTCCTGGGAAGTAGCAGAAGAAGCCTACGACTTAGCCAGCGCCGCCTCAAAAACAAAAAGCATCATTGTCGAGCGCTACTACACCGGCCGCGACCACAGAGTGTTAGTAGTCAACGGACAAGTCGTAGCAGTCGCAGAACGAGTCCCCGCTAACGTTGTGGGTAACGGCAGGGATACAGTAGAACAGCTCGTTGCAGAAGTAAACCGCGATCCGCAGCGGGGAGACGGACACGACAACGTACTCACCCGGATCACGATCGACAAATTGACCCTCGATTTGCTGCAAAAACAAGGCTACACGATGGACTCGGTAGTGCCGGCGGGCGAAAGAGTATTTTTGCGCGCCACAGCAAATTTGAGTACCGGTGGCATTGCAGTCGATCGCACCGACGAAATTCACCCGGAAAACGTCTGGCTGTTTTCCAGAGTGGCCAAAATCATCGGTTTGGACATCGCCGGCATTGACGTAGTAACAGACGATATTTCTGTGCCCCTGCGCGATACGAACGGCGTGATCGTCGAAGTCAACGCAGCACCGGGTTTCAGAATGCACGTCGCCCCGAGTCAGGGTTTGCCCCGCAACGTTGCCGGCGCAGTCTTCGATATGCTTTTCCCCTCGCCTCAACACAGCCGGGTGCCGATTTTAGCCGTGACTGGAACCAACGGCAAAACTACAACAACTCGCCTGCTGGCCCACATTCTCAAGCAGACTGGTCAAATTACCGGCTACACGACTACCGACGGCACTTACATCGGCGATTATTTGGTTGAAAGTGGAGATAATACCGGGCCGCAAAGCGCTCACTTGATTTTGTCCGATCCGACGGTGGAAGTGGCGGTGCTGGAAACGGCTAGAGGTGGAATTTTGCGATCGGGCTTGGGCTTCAATCAGTGCGATGTCGGCGTAGTTTTGAACGTCGCAGCCGATCATTTGGGAATTGGCGACATCGACACCGTGGAACAACTCGCCAAACTCAAGAGTGTCCTCGTCGAGTCGGTAATGCCCAAAGGCTATGCAGTTTTAAATGCAGACGATCCGCTAGTAGCACAAATGGCACCGCGTGTCAAGGCTCAAATTGCATATTTTTCGATGAACCCGGAAAACGAACTGGTTGCCAAACATACCGCTGCGGGCGGGCTGGCGGCGATTTACGAAAATGGCTACTTGTCGATTTTGAAAGGCGATTGGACGCTGAGAATCGAGCAGGCTGTGAACGTGCCACTGACGATGGGCGGGCGCGCGCCGTTTATGATTGCTAATGCTTTAGCAGCTTGTTTGGCGGCTTTTGCCCAAGGCTTGAAAATAGAAGATATTCGGGCAGCTTTGTCAAGCTTTCAGGCATCGGTAGGTCAAACTCCCGGACGGATGAACTTGTTTAATTTGGGCAGCTATCACGCTTTGCTGGACTACGCCCACAACCCCCACAGCTACCAAGCTTTGGGCAGTTTCGTGCAGAATTGGCCGGGAATGCGGATCGGGGTAGTTGGTGCGCCGGGGGACAGGCGAGATGAAGATTTTGTCACCTTGGGCAAACTTTCGGCCGAAATGTTCGATCGCATTATTGTCAAAGAAGATATTGACAGGCGCGGGCGAGAACCGGGTGTGGTGGCCAAGTTAATTTGCCAAGGGATTGCAAACGGGATTGCTGCCCGCACGGGCGATCGGTCTAAAGTTCAATACGAGTTGATTCTCGACGAAATAACGGCGGTTAACAAAGCCCTAGACGAAGCGCCCGCTGGTAGTTTGGTGGTGATTTTACCCGAAGGTGTCACGAAAGCTTTGGGTTTAATTGAAGCCCGGAAACCGATTCAGGAATTGGCGGTAAATCCCAGTAATGTCGATCGATCTTTGGAATCGCAGAATAGTTTAAAACCGACAGTGGTAAATCAAGGCTAAAGTCTTAAGTAATTTAATTAATAGGTTGGGTTTAACATAATTAAATCCAACCTATTTTTTTTAACAAAACTGACGCACCACTACATTTTTTTTATCCTTGCAGCGGGTGAGAAATCTCAAACCAGGCTGTTTTATGTTCAGTGCGTAATTTTTAGGCTTTTTCAAAGGTTAGGCTGTTGCTTCGCCAGTATGCAGAGATTCCAATAATTCCTCTGCAAGTTCAATCAGTTCGCATACAGAGTTTTGCGTAACTTGTGTAGTTTTAAAGCCATGAGCAATAGCGTTACGCAATGAAAGCATATTCATTAGTAACTGATACTCAGATTTAGAAATTATCCCCTCAGTTGCCAGTTTTTTTACTAAATAAAGTGGCTCTAATCTTAGCAAATTTAGCTCTTCATTTTCCGCAACAATTCTCAAAGTTGCCTCAACTAAAGACCAGGAATATAACAGAGCTGACTCTAGATGTTGTTGTGCTACAAGTTGCCTTGCCACTTGTAAGCCAGATTCTATTTCATCCTCTTGCAGAGAACCCTCAGCTTTTGGAAAATAGACTGCATCCTCCGGGTTAGTCATCACTAACTCAAATCTCCAACCAGGATTTTCTGCTACTGCTTGGGCTAAATTGCGTAAATATTGAGTAGAAGATGAATTGAGTGAAGAGCGTGACTTGACTGCAATAACTACTGACTCTTCACCCAAGCGCACTATCATATCGGGGCGATAGGTTTTCAGGAAGTCAGGTAAATCTTCCAGGTTTGGATGAAATGAAACTTCATAACCTCTCTCACGATACTCTTCTGCTAATTGGAGTAAGCGCTCTCTTTCTATGTTTGCAGTTGGGGTTGCTATCATGTCAGTACCTCTTGGTCAGGATCATTAATTACGACAATGTGCAAGAATTCATTACCACGAGCAAATCCTTCCGCTAGAATCGAGGTCATATTTTCTACTTTAAAGTTACCCGATAAATTCCTCTTGCGGACTATAACATCGGTTACTTGATCGTCATCGACGTAGGCTAACCCTATAATTGCATCTTGAATTGGTTTTACTATGTTATCCACATCAATTTTAACAGAATCGTAGAAATAAGTTATCTGGAGCATAACGAGCCCGGTAGCTGTTTTTTGCTCTGAAGACCAGTATTTTTCAGCCTCTTCTCTCACCGTCATTTTCCAAGCTTTAAGACGATCTCGTCTGCGAGCTTGTTGTGATACGGGTGGCCCATCTACTATGAACTCAAATCTCGCCAAAGTATGTCTAAATAGAAGATCGGGGATTATTTGATCTGACTGCAAGTGTCCTGACTGCCGCCTCGGACGGATCGGGATAGGGTGACATAGAATTTTATCGCAATTGCGGGATAATATTCTTGATATTGAATCTCATTTTTATTACCTTTCAACCCTTAACTACCGCCCACTGAGTCACCGGTGCAAGCGGTTTCCAACCCTGAAAAGAACCGATCGCCCCAACACGCTGAATTCCAATTCTAATTAGTTCGCCGCCGTGCAAAGAATGCCATTGCAGCACCGTAAGTTCACTCTCAATTGTCACCGCATTTACCACCAAACGGCCGCCTTCATTTAAAGCATTCCAACAAGTTTCTAACAATGCCTCAACAGTGACACCGCCGCCGATGAAAATAGCATTTGGTTGAGGCAAATTTGCCAAAGCTGCCGGTGCGTCTCCCGCCACAATTTTGAGTTCGGGAACACCCAAATTAGAGGCATTTTCGGCAATGTATTCCAGTCTAGTTGGATGGCGTTCGATCGCGATCGCCCGACAGCCCCGATGACTCCGCATCCACTCAATCGCGATCGAGCCGCAGCCCGCCCCCACATCCCAAAGCAACTCCCCCGGAATCGGCGCTAACGCAGACAGAGTAACGGCTCGAACCTCCCGTTTAGTCAACTGTCCGTCGTGGCGATACGCAGCATCCGGTAAACCCGAAGTGCGGGGAAGGATAAGAGTTTGTCGATCGGCTGCAACTGCAATGGCGATCGCATTCAAATCCGCCAAATCCGCCACATTCCAAGCCGCTGCAACCCCCTCGATCCGCCGTTCCGCCTCCGACCCCATCCGCTCGAACACAGTCATCAAACTGCTGCCAAACCCCCGCTCAGTCAACAAATCGGCGACCTTTCCCGGCGTGTGTCGATCGGCACTCAACACCAGCAAGCGCGCCCCCGGAGACAAAGCAAGGGCGATCGAGGCGATCGGGCGATTTGTTAAGCTGAAAGTCTCAACATCCGCCAGCGCCCAACCCAAACGCGCGCCAGCCAGACTAAAAGCCGATGCTGCGGGAATCACAATCATTTCCGAAATCGGAATTTGGCGCGACAGCGTGACACCAATCCCGTGACACATCGGATCGCCGCTTGCTAACACGCAGACAGATTCTCCGCGCCTGCGGATAATGTCGTCAATGGTTGTTTGTAGGGGTGAAGCCCAAACTAATTTTTCGCGGGTGTTGTCTGTTGGTAGCATTGCGAGGTGGCGCGCGCCCCCGACAACGATTTTAGATCGATCGAGTAACGATCGGGCGATCGAGCTCAATCCCGAAAGTCCATCTTCGCCAATTCCCACCACCGAAAGCCATTTGTGCATTGCGCCAAGGTAATTACGATTTATCAATTTTCAACAATAATGTGAGATTAAATTTACAGTATTTATTGGATAATTTTTTGATCAAAAGGTCAACCGCAGATGTCAAGCCGATCGACAGGGATGCACGCAGATGAACAATTTAAAAAAAATCTATTGTGGCTATGCCAGGTAACTGCACTTGCACTGTTTTTCGGATTGATAAATCTGGGCAAACGAGTCATTATTTTAACTCACTATTGGGTGCATTTTCACTAGATAAATTGGTTTTTTTCGGGAATCTGCCGTCTGCAACCTTTATATTTTTGTAAAAAAGCCGGTTTCTCGCTATTCCTCTAAAAACTATACAAAATTAGCGGGCATTTGTTAAGAAAATTGAGAATTTAAGCGGCGGGCGATCGACTTGTGATACATTTCTTAAACCTGAAAGCGGGAAAGTCCGGTGCAATTCCGGCGCTGTGCCGCAACTGTGAAAGTCAGAATGCCGATTTCAGGAAGTTTACTTTACATTCCCTGCGTCGCACGGGGAGGAGATTATTTGTTAGTTTTGACTGATTTACCAACTTGTCCCGGCCTATTTTACGGTTCCCGCGCCCGCGACGGAGTTTTATCGAGGATGCGGATTCCGGGGGGAATTTTAAGCGTACAGCAATGTTGGTCGATCGCCAATTTAGTCGATCGCTACAGTACCGGCTGTTTGCAAATCACAAATCGGGCAAATTTGCAAATCCGAGAATTGCACTCAGAAATTCCCCCAGAAGTTTGGCAAGATTTGCAGGAATTGGGATTAGCATCTCGCCGCGTTGAAGTTGACCCGATTCGCAATATGATGGCAAGCCCGACAGCAGGAATCGACCGACAGCAGTTACTCGATACTCGCCCTTTAGTGAAAGCTTGGGACGATTACCTGCAAACACATCCCGAATTAGGAGAACTTTCGGCTAAATTCAGCATTGGTTTTGATGGCGGAGAATTAGTTTCAATTCGCAATTTACGAAACGATATTTTATTAGTAGCAGAAAAAAGTTCGACCAATTGTGAAATAGTTTTCCGCCTATATTTGAACGGCAACACAGGAATTATTATCGAACAATCGCCAACTATTTTAGTATTAGCAGCCCTCGCTAATATCTATCTGGAATACACAAAAAATCAGCCGCGAATTGATGGCAAAAAACCGCGCTTGCGGCACTTGCTAGCCGATTGGGGCGTTGAAAGTTATCTCAAAAAAGTAGAGACAAAATTGCCGTTTCCCTTGGGGCGAAGCGCAATCGAACTTTCAGAAAAGGCGATCGAACCCAACGCCAATCTCGGCATCCACCGTCAGCAACAGTCGGATTTCTCCTACATCGGCATTGCCTTGCCTCTAGGCAAGCTAGAATCAAAGCAACTGCGGAATTTGGCAAACTTAGCCCAAAATTTCGCCAACGGCACTCTGAGGCTTACACCGTGGCAAAATCTGCTGATTTCCGACATCCCCAACTCCCAAGTTTTTGAGGTCAAACAGCAAATCGCCGATTTAGGATTGCACTCATCCGCAACTAATCTAGATTCCTGCTTAGTTGCTTGCGCCGGTAGCAGCGGCTGCGCGTCGGCGGCGACAGATACTCAAAGTCACGCCCTAACAATGGCGAAGGATTTAGCGAAAAAACTGACGATCGACCGATCGATCAATATCCATTTCAGCGGCTGCGAAAAATCCTGCGCCCAACACCAGCCAATTGACATCACCCTAATAGGAATTCAGATACAGCAGGAAAACCAGACAATCGCAGGTTACAACATTTATGTAGGTAAAAAAGACCAGCCCTTTGGACGGCAAATCTTCCCCGCCGTGACTATAGCCGAAATGCCCCGCGCGATCGAGCAAATGCTGCGCGCGTACCAGCAATTTCGAGAACCGGGCGAGTCATTTGGCGAATTTTGCGATCGATGGGCGATCGACAAATTGCAAAAATTACTGAATCCCAAAAATCAAAAATTAAACTAAAAAAACATCCATTAAAACAGACCAATTATAATCATCTCCCCTTCTCTTTCTTCCTTCGCGCCCTTTGCGCCTTCGCGGTTCATTTAAAAAACCTATTTCACCAAACAAACAAACTACCAATAGCAGTTTCAAATAAAGTGAAGTATAGTCTCCCAATGACAACTGACAACTGACAACTGACAACTGACAAATGATTGACTACATCCGAGACGGAACAGAAATCTACACAAAATCCTTCGCCACAATCCGCGCCGAAGCAGACTTGTCAAAATTGCCGCCAGACTTAGAATCCGTCGCAGTGCGACTAATTCACAGTTGCGGAATGATCGACATCGTTAAAGACTTAGCAGCTTCCCCCAGTGCCGCCACCCACGGGCGTCAAGCCCTCGCAGCAGGCGCGCCGATTTTGTGCGATGCGCGAATGATAGCCGAAGGCATCACCCGGAAGCGGCTTCCCGCTAACAATCAGGTGATTTGCACCCTCTGGCATCCCGATGTCCCGGAGTTGGCGCGCCAAATCGGAAATACTCGATCGGCTGCGGCACTGGATTTGTGGCTAGATAACTTAGATGGTGCGGTGGTGGCCATTGGCAATGCCCCGACTGCTTTGTTCCGACTGCTGGAAATGCTGGATGCTGGAGCCCCCAAACCGGCCTTGATTCTCGGTTTCCCGGTAGGATTTGTGGGGGCGGCGGAATCTAAAGCCGAACTCGCTA
Organism: Microcoleus sp. S36a_B3; assembly: GCF_036700745.1. NCBI lineage: Bacteria > Bacillati > Cyanobacteriota > Cyanophyceae > Oscillatoriales > Microcoleaceae > Microcoleus > Microcoleus sp. S36a_B3. The sequence continues at coordinate 45,817 of NZ_JAUBPN010000034.1, forward strand.
CCAACAGTCGGGGAGTGCCATTTATCGCGCTGCAGGGGCGGCGCGGTGGCAGTGCAATGGCAACGGCGGCCGTGAATGCTTTAGCTAAAGAGGACGAATTATGACTGAGACTGCTGGTAAATTGTACGGATTGGGCATCGGCCCTGGCGATCCTGAATTGATTACTTTGAAAGCTTATCGGATTTTGCAATCGGTGCCGGTCATTGCATATCCGGCGATGGAAAATGGTAAGGTGCTGGCGCGGGCGATCGTCGCAGATTATTTGCGTCCAGAACAAATTGAGATTCCGATGCCGCTGCCTTTTAGTCCGACGCGATCGTCGCAACCTTATTATGATGTTGCTGCCGAGAAAATTGCCGCCCACCTCACCGAGGGCCGGGATGTGGCGGTTTTGTGCGAGGGTGAGCCTTTTCTCTACGGCTCGTTTATGTATTTGTTCAACCGTTTGTCGGGAAAGTTTACTACCGAAGTTGTGCCGGGAATTTCTTCGACTATGGCGAGTGCGAGTGCGCTGGGAGTACCGTTAACTTATCGTAACGATGTGTTAAGTATTATGCCTGCGACGCTGGATGCGGAGATTTTGCGCGATCGGCTGGCGCTGGTTGATGCTGCTGTGATTATTAAGCTGGGGAGGCACTTTGCGAAAGTCCGGGAGGTGCTGATTGAGTTGGGACAGTTCGATCGCGCACTATATATAGAACGCGCAACTATGCCAAATCAGCGAATTAAGGCGATCGCCGATGTCGATCCGGCTGAGGTTCCCTACTGGGCGCTGGTGATGGTACCCAGCCAACAAAAGTCTGTATCTTAATATTTCCATGCCTGAAGGCGACAAGCTTCCAGGCTTTTCCTGCTTTTTTGTGCATTCTTGCCCATTTACCCCATTTTCTTCCAATTAATAAGTTAAAATTATAGGTTTCATAAGTTTAACTGTCGTTACAGACCTTTACAAAGCTGAGAATATGCTTTATATTTATTTACATGGCGGAACACAAAGCCGTCACGAACATTGAAAATCAAATAACGCAATCATAAAAACATGACAGCCACATTACAGCAGCGCGAAAGCG
>NZ_JAUBPN010000035.1:0-37267 GCF_036700745.1 Microcoleus sp. S36a_B3
CTGGGGGCTGATTCCTGATTTTTTACACCTGTGTTCCTGACTCTATTATATACTTTTGGAAATACTTGATACCGTTGTTATATGTTGATTTCATGGCTTTATGCCGACAAATTTAAAACTATTAAATTTGTCTAAATATCTGCGGAATATGGGTCTAAACGTTCGAGATCGAGTCCGCCTTCATCGCGGCTGATGCGGCGCACGGTGACGTTAACATTGCTCAAATCTGCCAGCAAATCTTGCAGGATTTCTTGTTGCTGCCGAGCTTGAGTTATTTCGCGCGGTTCCTGCACCAAATCGCGAACAATTGTATCTTCGGCGCGCGAAGCCACGATCGGGTCTGCTTCGCCATCTACGTGCACAAAAGTGCGCCGACCGGGCCCGCGTTCTTCTTCAATTGGTATTACTGTTGTTACTCGATCGGAGCGTACATATTTGCCAAATCCAAGGTGGACTAAGACAGAAGATTGTATTTTCATAGATAGCAAATTTTATTTGTTAGTTATCTATATTTTAACTTTTAAATATCGTATATAACAACTCCATTAGAGCTATTATTGCTACAATTTATTTCGGTTTTTAGTGTGTTTTATAGTTGTAAAATTTCCTAAAAAATGCTAAGTTAATTAACTGAATATAACTTACCAACGGTGGGTCAGAAACCGGGTTTTTTAGGAAAAGACGCGCTCCTACCAGCAGATTCCGTAAAAACCCGGTTTCTTTGGTCGGAGCGCGTAAATCCTGTTAACATAAAAATAGAGCTGTTTGCGATCATCGCCCGCAGCGCATTTCAGGGACACAGCCTACCGATTCTAGATTTGAGCATTACTTCCACAGAAAAACAGGAAAGCCTAAATCATGCTAATTAGTCTCGACTTAGTTATCAGTCTCCTGACGACAATTCCCTTCGGCACCCTACAAGACAAGCTTCAGCGCAACGAAAGAGTCATCAAAATCTTAAAAAAATTTAACCTCGATCCTGATGCTCCGCCCGCAGATTTTAGCGGAGTTTACGTTTATACTTTAGTCGAGTACGGCGCTGGCAAACCCAAACAAATTTTAGAACTGTTTCGCCAAAAAGAGATTGAATCAGCATTTCGCAAAGCCTTCGAGTCCGATAGCCCAGCCATTTTAATTCAAGCAGGCGATGAGTTTCTCAGCGAGTCTGCTTTGGGTCGGGAACTCCGAAATTTAGGGATTGACCCCAGACGGGAATTCATGGCGTTTGCGGCCGTGTTTATGGAGGTAGCAAAGCGGACGAGATCGATCAACGACGTGATGGTGGGAAATTCGATCGCATCTTTGCAAAAACGCCTATCTTTGGTAATGGATCGCATCGAACGCCTGCCCACTATCGAAGGAATTCGCACCGAGTTTGCACGACTGGAAGCTGAAGATTATCCCGCACTTCCCGCCGCCGCAGCATCAACTAATATTCAAAAGTCTCAAGCTTTTATTTTATCACAGCAAGTTCGTGGTTGGTTTGAAACATTAAGTTATAAGTTTGAAACCTATCACATCTCGGAAGATAACTATTTTGAATGGATTATCAATGTTCCCGTCAGACGCAATCGGTACGATCGCATTTTAGTGCGCGGAATAGCCGGAGAAGCCGGACTCAGAGACATCTCAGCCTTGCGCGAGTCGGTAGAAAAACAGCGCACCGATGAAGGCTGGTTAGTTACGGCCCGCCGCATCAGTCGCGCCGCGCGGGATGAAGTAGAAAAAGATGAAAATCGTAATTTAGCTTGCTATACGTTCGATGAATTACTCGACCAAGATGCCGATTTTACCGCTTATCTGGATTGGCTAGAAACAGAAATTACCAGCCGGAAAATTAATACAAAATACGTGCCGCTAGCTTGTACGAAAGAAGAAATCGACCCCGATACTCACCGCAAGATAGGCGTGAGTCATTATGGCGAAGGAGATGGCTGGATCGAAGGTTATCTTGACCTGTGGTTGAATGACCCAGTAAAAGAACATATTTCAGTTTTAGGAGAATTTGGAACTGGAAAAAGTTGGTTTGCGATGCACTATGCTTGGATGGCGCTGCAACGCTACCGAAATGCTCAAAAGCGGGGATTAGAACGTCCGCGTTTGCCGTTAGTAATTCCTTTGCGAGATTACGCCAAAGCAGTTAGTGTGGAGTCGCTATTTTCCGAGTTTTTCTTTCGGAAACACGAGATACCTTTGGCGGGTTATTCGGCCTTTGAACAACTGAATCGCATGGGTAAGTTTCTGTTGATTTTCGATGGTTTTGATGAAATGGCCGCTAAGTGCGATCGGCAAGAAACCATCAACAACTTCTGGGAACTAGCAAAAGCCGTCGTTCCCGGCGCAAAAGTCATCCTCACTTGCCGTACCGAACACTTTCCTGAAGGCAAGGAAGGACGGGCATTGTTCAATGCAGAACTGCAAGCATCAACAACCATTTTAACAGGCGAAATTCCCCAATTTGAAGTCTTAGAATTAGAAAAATTTAACGACGAGCAAATTAGGCAAGCGCTGTCATTTCAAACAGAAGTGGCGACAGTAGAAAAAGTGATGGGAAACCCGCAACTATTGGATTTAGCGCGTCGCCCGGTGATGACCGAGTTAATTTTGGAAGCATTGCCCGATATTGAAGCTGGAAAACCAGTCGATATGTCGCGGATTTATCTGTATGCGGTGCGGCGGAAGATAGAGAGAGATATCAAAGCAGAACGCACTTTTACTTCAGTAGCAGATAAGCTTTACTTTTTGTGCGAACTGTCTTGGGAAATGCTGTCTACCAACCAAATGAGTCTCAATTATCGCGGTTTTCCCGATCGCATTCGAGGCCTGTTTGGTTCCGTCGTGCAGGAGGAAAAAGACTTAGACCACTGGCACTACGACATGATGGGTCAAACGATGCTAATTCGCAATGCAGATGGAGATTATACTCCAGCGCATCGTTCGCTGTTAGAGTTTTTTGTCGCTTACAAATTTGCAGCGGAATTGGGAGTTTTGGCCGCAGATTTTACCGAATTAGTTGCGCCTGAACAGTCTTGTTTAGATCCTAATGCAGCGCCTCAAAAATATACTTGGTCTAATTATTGTCGATTGCAAGCCCAAAAGAGAAACAATGGTGAACTTATCGCGCCTTTGCAGGGATTTACTGCTGAAGATTTAGGGCAACTTTGTCAGAGTTTCGGAAAAGCGCCGCTGACAAAAGCTGTGATGGATTTGTTGTTACCAATGGTAGGGGCGGTGTCCTCGTGCCGGCCCTGCCTTGATGTAGGGGCAGCTACGGAGGAATTATTGGAAATTCTCGAAGCAACGCGGGGAAAAACTGAAAGTGAGATAGGTTATGTGGGAGGGAATGCGGCGACGCTGTTGGTGAAAATCGATGGCACTGCGTTAGAAACAAAAGACCTTTCTCGTGCAGTTATTTTAGGTGCTGATTTTACAAATGCTAGTCTGCGCCGCGTCAATTTTGCTGAAGCGAATTTAGCCGAATCTGTTTTTGCTAAAATTTTTGGCAGTGTTCGATCGGTCATATTTAGTCCTGATGGCCAACTGTTAGCTACAGGTGATAGTAATGGCGTAGTTCGCTTGTGGGAAGCTAGCAGTTGCAGAGAAATATTGACCTGTAAAGGACATACCAATGTGGTGGAGTCAGTCGCCTTCAGTCCTGACGGTGAGATACTTGCTAGCGGGAGTTATGACAAAACAATCAAGTTATGGGATGTCAATACTGGTGAATGTTTAAAAGTGTTGCAGGGACATACCGAATCAGTAATGTCTGTCACCTTGCATCCTGATGGAAATATACTCGCTAGTGGGAGTTTTGATCGCACGGTAAGGTTATGGAATGTCGGTACTGGTGAATGCCTCAAAATTTTGCACGGTCATACTCAAAACGTATTTTCAGTGGCTTTCCACCCTGCTGGTGAGATGCTTGCCACCGGGAGTAGTGACCAAACAGTAAGGCTATGGAATATCAACAGTGGTGAATGTCTGAAAATTTTGGAGGGACATACTAAAAACGTGTTTTCTGTTGCTTTCAATTCTACTGGTGAAATACTTGCTAGTGGCAGCGCCGACAAAACAGTGAAGCTGTGGAATATCAACAGTGGTGAATGTCTCAAAACTTTAGAGGGACATTTCGATCAAGTACGGTCAATAGCCTTCAGTCCTTCTGGCGAAATACTTGCAAGTGGCAGTCACGATCGAACAGCGAAGCTGTGGGATATCCGCACTGGTGAATGCTTGAATACTTTGCAAGGGCATAACGATCGAGTAGGGTCAGTCGCTTTCCATCTTGCTGGTGAAATACTTGTTAGCGGTAGTTATAATAAAACGCTAATGCTGTGGGATATCAACAGCGGTGAATGCTTGAATACGCTGCAAGGGCATAGCACTCAAGTAATGTCGATCGCCTTCAGTCCCAACGGTGAAATGTTTGCCAGCGCGGATGACGAACAAACAGTCAAGCTGTGGGATGTCAGCAGCGGTGAGTGCCTCCAAATTTTGCACGGGCATCTTGATCGGGTAAACTTAGTTGCCTTCAATCCTTCGGGTCAAATACTTGCCAGCGCTAGTTATGACCAAACACTGAAACTGTGGGATATTCGCAGTGGTGAATGCCTTCATACTTTGCCAGAATTTGGCAATGAAACACGATCGATCGCCTTCAGTCCAAACGGTGAAATACTTGCTAGTGCAGGTTATGACCAAACGGTGAGGTTGTGGGATATCGGTACTGGCGAATGCCTCAAAACGTTGGACGGGCATAACAATTCTGTAAACTCGGCTGCTTTCAGTCCTTTGGGCGAGATATTTGCCAGTGCAGGTTTTGACGGAACGGTGAGGCTGTGGGATATCCATACTGGTGAATGCCTCCAAATCTTGCAGGGGCATACGGGTTGGGCACGCGCGATCGCCTTTAGCCACAACGGTGAAATACTTGCTAGTGGTAGTGTCGATCGAACAATAAGACTATGGGATGTCCGCAGCGGTGAATGCCTCCAAATCTTGCAGGGGCATACTGATTGGATACGTTCAGTTGCTTTTAGTTATTCTGGTGAAATAGTTGCTAGTGGAAGTGTCGATCGAGCGGTAAGATTATGGGATATCCGTACAGGTGAATGTCTAAAAATTTTGCAAGGTCATACCAGTAGAATTAACTCTATTGCCTTCAATTCAGATGATAACATTCTTGGTACTTGCAGTCGAAATGGCACAATTAGACTTTGGGATGTTGAGACAGGTGAGTGCCTCAAAATACTCAAAAGTGACAGACCTTATGAAAACATGAATATTACAGGAGTTACGGGTTTAACAGAAGTTGAAAAAGCCACGCTCAAAGCTTTAGGGGCTGTTGAAAATTAATTATCGCAAAGGAGGAAGTATGCAGTCAGCAATACGGATTACAACCAAAGTTCTTGCAGGAAATAAACTTGAAATTCAAGTGCCACCTGGATCGGTGGGCGAAGAGGTTGAAGTTTTTGTGATCATACCAGAAAAGCCGCAAGGCGGGCGGCGTAAGGTGTTGGAATTGCTTACAGAAATCCGCAGCCGTCATGTCTCTAGAACTGTTGAAGAAATTGACCGGGAACTAGAAGAAGAAAGAAACTCATGGGACAACTAAACCTACCATCCTCTGCTACAATTTACTTGGATACACAAGTCATTATTTACACCGTTGAAGCTCACCCGAATTACTATTCGCTTCTCCAACCCTTGTGGCTGAAGTTTCAAACAGGTGAGATTGAACTTATGACCAGTGAATTGACGTTACTGGAAACCTTAGTTTTCCCTCTGAAAAATGCTAACACTATCTTAGTCAGTGACTACGAACAACTTTTATTATCCTCAGATATACAGCTAGTTCCCATCACTCAATCTGTACTGAGAACAGCAGCTAATTTAAGAGCTAATACCAATCTCAAAACCCCTGATGCTATTCATGCTGCAACAGCCATCAGTGAAGGTTGTACGCTGTTTCTCACCAATGACAATGGATTTCGTAATGTTCCCAATCTATCTGTTGTCATCCTGAGTGATGTTTTGGCATCATAATCATAGGCGATCGCATTCCCAAAATAATGCTATTCTTCTCTTTGGATATATCTGAAAACCTGTTCAACCGTCAGGTTGACTTCGGGGAAGGCAGATGACAAAATACGATTTCTGATAGGACTTACACACGGGTGGTCAGAAACCGGGTTTTTTACGAGAATACTTCGTTGAGGCCAGCAGAAACGGCCAAAAACCCGGTTTCTAACGTAGCCTACTGACTAAACTGTTGAGCGTAGTAGCCTGCGTAGCGATCGCCCTTTTCCAGCAACTCCTCGTGCGTCCCAGATTCGACAATTCTGCCTTTTTCCAAAACTAAAATACGATCGGCTCTCCGCACAGTAGCCAAGCGGTGCGCGATAATAAACACAGTGCGATCGCGCATCAATCTTTCCAGCGCTTCTTGCACTAAACCTTCGGATTCCGAATCCAGCGCAGATGTAGCCTCATCCAAAATCAATATTCTCGGATCGAGCAAAACTGCACGGGCGATCGCAATTCTTTGTTTTTGTCCCCCAGATAAATTTACACCCCTTTCTCCTACCCAAGTTTGATAGCCGTCAGGAAACTGACTAATAAATTGATGAGCGTTGGCAATCTCCGCAGCTTTTTGAACATCTTTCAGTTCATAATAAGATTGACCGAAAGCGATATTTTGAGCGATCGTACCCGAAAAAAGAATAGTTTCTTGCGGTACAATGCCGATTTGCCGCCGCAGAGTATTTAAGGTGACATCTTGAATATCAATACCATCAATTAAAATCTGTCCCGCTTGCGGATCGTAAAATCTGGGTAACAAGTTTACTAAAGTAGTTTTACCCGCACCCGATGCGCCCACGAGGGCAATCATTTCTCCGGGAAGCACCAACAAACTCATATTTTGTAAAATCGGTGTCTCTGAGTTATAGGCAAAATTAATGTTGCGATATTCGACTTTGCCTGTAACATGGGGAAGTTCGATCGCCCCCGGCTTTTCGACTACTGTTGGTTGAATTGCTAATAATTCAAAAATGCGATCGCTAGAAGCCTCTCCCTGCTTGAAATCGCCGTAATTAGCAGTGGTAATGGCGATCGGGTCAATTAAAAGTGCCACCCCTGCGATATAACTGATAAATTGAGTACCTGTGAGATTTCCTTGAGAAATTTGCCAACCTCCCAAGAAAAAGAGCAAAATTACGCTCATCGCTTCCAGAAAGCCAACTACAACGAACTGAAGTGCTTTTACTCTTTCTGACAAATACTTAGCGCGGCGGTTTTGTTCTGCTTCTTCTGCAAAGCGGGCAATTTCGTAGTCTTCAGCCACAAATGCTTTGATTAAACGAATGCCGCTGAATACTTCTGTCAGCAAAGCTGATAAATCAGAGATACGATTTTGACTTTGCCGCGAGTAACTTAGCAGTTTCTCCCCAAACCAACCAATTAAAATAGCCATCAGCGGTGCAATAATTAATGCACCTAAAGTTAATTGCCAGTTGAGATAAATCATATATCCCAAAACCGCAATTAGCTGCAAAACACAAGGGATAAATTGATGAAAAAATTTATTTACGACTTCGCCAATGCGGTCAATATCTTCGGTAAGGCGGTAGGATAAATCTCCGGTTTTGGCAGTTTCAAAGTAGCCGATATTGAGTTTTTGCAGGTGGGAGTAGACTTTTTTGCGAATTTCTAAAGCAATAGTCAAAGCAGCTTTTGCCATCAGCGTATCTTGACCGTACTGGGCTGTACCGCGAATTAGAAATATAATGGCGCTGAGTGCAGCAATTTGAGCGAACCCTTGTAAATCTCCTTTACCTATAAATTTGGCTGTTTCGCCAACCAGCCACGCTATAATCGGCCAAAATACGGTAAATACTACGGTACAAGCTAATGCTTTACCGATGGTTTGTTTTTGGGGACGGAGGTAGGGTAAGATTTGCCAGTATGTCGATCGAGTTTTCAAGATATTTTGCCCTCGCAAATTCTGTTTTTGGGGATCTCTGCAAGAATATTCAAACTTCGATCCCCCCTAACCCCCCTTAATCAGGGGGGGACAAGATTATTATTCAAAGTCCCCCTTCTTAAGGGGGATTTAGGGGGATCTCTGCGTCACTCATTGCGTAAGTCATAGAGATATTGGAGCCAGAATATGATAACAGCGATCGGACAAATCTCAACAATCATTCTTCACCAAAAGCATCCGGGATACAAAGCCCCCGGATTAATCTGTGGGTTAATTGTCCAATTCTTCAATCTAAAATCTAAAATCTAAAATCATTCTTGAGCGTCTGCATGAGTCGCTAGTACCTGAGCCCCCGCGACAACTTCGCCCCGAAAGGCGGCTGACTGTCCGGGTGCAAGAGTAACTGGTTGAGCGAAGATAAATCCGTTGTCAATTAAATTGCCTGACTCGTCCAAAACTTCATAATTGACTTTGACATTCTTGATTGTTTTGCAGCCTCGATTAAGCACTTGACCGCTAAAAAAGTTGCCGTCATAATTAGCCGCCGCAATTGACACTTTTGCAGCGATGTTGGAACCGGGAATGCAAGTTTGGGCAGTTCCCGATGCTGGCTGTTTCTCGCACAATTTGCCCAAGTCTACTGTTTTGCCGTCGGGGGTTTTCATGTAGCAAAACGGCTCGTCAACTGGTGAGTTTTGAGGAATTGTATTTGTATAGTCTGCAAGCAAAGGGCGAGCCGATATCGGCGAGATTAGCAAACTTGATAAAGCTACTGTTAAATGTAAAAGTTTCATATTTCTTCGGCTTTTTCTGAAATTAATTTTACAATATAATCCACATATGATTTACGCTAGCATATCTATATGTAGGGTGCGCAATGCGCACCTTACAACCACTATTTAGGGTGCGTCGCGCTCCCGTTGCATTGTGCTATGATAAGACATCAAACTTTAAAAAGTAAAGTCATGGTCGCGACTCAAGATAACCCAGGACAAAAAACGGTAGAACTGACCGTCACTTGGGAGAAGTTGCCAGACGACTTCCAATTAGAAGAAAAACCTGTGGAGAATACAGGTCAACCGCTAATTGCTGGAGCACTGCGAGAAATCTTAGAACTGAGAGGATTTATCGGGCCACAAATGCTGATAGCCAGCAATTTTGGGATTTGCGCTACTGTCAACGGCGAGTTAGTAATCAAAGCACTAGATTGGGTTTATGTACCGTCGGTACTGCCCGCCGAATCGAGAAGAGACCGCAAAAGTTATACCCCAAACTTGGAAGGAGAAATCCCGACTATTGTCATGGAATTCTTGTCGGAAACAGACGGTGGGGAATATTCTGTCAAACGTACTTTTCCTCCGGGAAAATGGTTTTTTTACGAACAAATTCTGCAAGTACCAACTTACATCATTTTTGACCCAGAAACTGGCTTGCTGGAAGTATATCGCTTGGAAAATGGCAACTACGAATTAGAATTTCCCGACGCGGAAGGTCGCCACTGGATGGCAGATATTGGTTTGTATTTAGGAACGTGGCGGGGGGAGAAAGAACAGCGTTCAGGTTATTGGTTGCGCTGGTGGGATGAAGCAGGAAATCTGCTTTTATGGGGTGTAGAACAGTTAGCAGTAGAACGCCAGCGGGCCGATCGCGAACGTGAACGGGCCGAACGACTGGCTGAATATTTGCGCGATCGGGGAATTAACCCGGACGAGATTATTTGATAAGTTGTACGCCCTATCTGTAGGGACACGGCAATGCCGTGTCCGCAATTACTCCATATTATCTAATACTCGGCTTTCTATTCCTAAGATTCTGCGCTCCGGGAACTTTCCGGCTGGGACGGCGACTGTTCAAACTGCTAGCAGTTCGAGCATTCAAAGCATCAGCAGGAGCTATCAAACCCAAATCTTGCAAAATTTCAACAGCCGCCCTTTGTCCAGTTTCGCAACCACCTTCCATGTAACCTTGATTTTCCAGGGAAGTGTGTTCCCCGGCAAAAAATAAGTTCCCAACTCGTTCGCCTTCAACGCCGTACATTTGCGTCCACTGTCCGACTAAATAGCAGGAATAAGAACCTTTAGAAAAGCGTTCTCCCGGCCAATAAGCACGCACAGCTTTGCCCGATCGCAAATTTCTCACTCCGGGAAAAACTCTTTCAAATTGGTTCAAAAATCTTTGTGCTTGGTCTTCTGGAGTTCCGGCACCGATCGACAAACCCTGCTTTCCTCCTGTCAAATTAGTAACTAAACCGTTAGGAGTAGGAGCGAAAGGCGTAGCTTCCCGGGTACTCTGGAATCCTAAATCACTATAAACAGAAGCAGTCGAGCGATAAAGTTCTCGCCAAATTCGGCTGCGGTAGCCAGTAATTAACTTAGAATTAGTACCGTAACCCAACTGCTCGATCGCCCTAAGCTTCGGTTGGGGCAAAGGTACGTTAATTTTAACGTCTCGCAGAGTGCTGAACGGCAAAGTTAACAAAACTCGCTCGTAAGTGCGATCGAACGCGCTTAGTCCCGATCGCAAATTTACCCGATAGCGGCCATCCGGCAAAAGAGTAATCGCTTCCAAAACTGTCCCCGCCTCGATCGAACCAGACAATTGACCCGCCAAACGGTTGATAATTTGACTGTTGCCGCCGTCAATTTGATAACGCTCATCGCTGTTGCCGTACAATTCAAAACTGCCAGCTTCAGAACCGATTAAAAACAGCAGATTTAACGCCGACTGTTCTTCAGGATCTCGACCGTATTCCGTCGTGTAAGCAATGCGGAGTAGCTGGCGCAGAATCGTGCTAATCTCGGCTTGGTCTACATATTCAGCGATCGAAAGATTGTCCAATCTTTCTGCTGCTTCCGTAAAATCGAGATAGCTAATGTTATCTCCGATAGCGCCCAAATCTCCATTAATTTTACTCGCTAGCGGCGCAAAATCCGCGATTATTTGCTCAAGAGGAAATCGTCGCCCTTGAAAGAAAAAAGTATCCTTCACCAATCCACTCTGCACTTGGGCTAAGTCGATCGCCTGCAAACCCAATTCCGTCGCCAGCGAGATTAAATTAGTATGACCGGTGTCAATATATTCTCCCCCCAACTCCGCCGGAATAAGCGTTCCAGCCACCTTGGGAATAGTGCGTATCCGCCCCCCCACGCGGTTCGTTGCCTCGATTATATCGGCGCGCACGCCCGCTTGGCGCAAGCGATAAGCCGCCGTCAAACCCGCAATCCCTGCACCCACAACCAAAATCGGCGATCGTCCGCCCTGTTGAGCAAAAGCTCCCCCTCCCTCCCTGGTAAAAGTCGCAGCAGCGGCAGCCCCCGCAGCAGCTAAACCCCCGTGCAGCAACTGGCGACGAGATATGGCAGAATTAGGAATGCGATCTGTCAGCATCCCCAGCAGTTCATCAGCCGGAATGCCCGTTTCCCTTGATTTCTGGGCAATACTAGCAGCGCGGCGCAGCATAGCCATCAGTGCAGACTTAGCCATAGTTAAGACATCCTCACAAAACAAAACTTTGATGTAAACTGGATTCTCGATCGTGCAATTTCCAGACTAAAGTCCAGAGAGATTTTTTTAATAATGCTAACCCTCAGAACACTGTTCGACAGCAAATTTTATCTCGAAAACAACCCAGATGTCGCCGTAGCAGTTGCCAGAGGCACGGTATCGAGTCCCTTCGATCACTACCGAAAAATTGGCAAATTTGAAAATCGCGATCCCAACGCCCTGTTCGATGCCAGCTATTATTTAGACACCAATACAGACGTAGCAGCATCAGCCAAACTCAACGGCTTTTCTGGGGCAGATCACTTTATCAAATTCGGTCAATTTGAACGACGCAACCCTAACCCTTTGTTCGATGTTGGTTTCTATCTAGCAAGCAACCCAGACGTTCAGACAGCAGTCCAGACAAATCAATTTACCGCCTTTGAACACTACTTTAAAGTCGGTCAACTTGAAAACCGCAAACCGAGCGCTTTCTTCGATCCCAGCTTTTATCTAGAAAAATATCCGCTGGTAGCAGGAGCAGTCACCAGCGGCGCAGTTAAAAGTGCGATCGACCATTACATTCAATTCGGTCTACAAGAAGGACTGTTGAGCACTCTCCCCGATCCCTCAGACAATTTGAACGCAGCAAAAAGCCTGGGCATTCTCACAGAAATTCAAACTGCCAGCGATTTTGTGGGAGATGCTGAACCAGCCGACATTTACAGTTTCATCCTCAATACTCCGAGCCTTTTCAGCGTAACTGTTGACGGCTTGAGCGCAGATGTTGATGTTGAATTAATTCAAGATCTCAACGGCAACGGCGCACTTGGATTAGACGATATTATTGCTTCGTCTAATAATTTAGGCACGGCTTCGGAACAGATTGTGAGTAATGGCGCTTTGCCTGCGGGGACTTATTTTGTGCGTGTTTCTCAATTTCAAGGCGATACAAATTATGACTTGAGATTGCTAGCCGCTCCTTCAGTAATACCGCCCCAATTATAAAATCAAAATAACCTATATAGCAAGCCTAAATCAGTCAAACAAACCTAGACTTCTCCTCTCTTCTCCTCTCTTCCTTCGCGGTCTTTGCGCCTTCGCGGTTCGTAAAAAAACATCTGGTTCCCAAATGATTTAGACTTGCTATAAAACAGACTGCCAAAAGGGCGATCGACAATTTGCCCAGGTTTCACTTATTAGTTTCTTACCCCCTGGGAGAGGGCAAAGATTGAACAGGTGTCGGAGGCCAATTAGAGCGACTTCTGGTGAGAGTAGTAGACACCAAAGCATAGCCCAAAATAGCAGGAAGGACGATCGCACTCAGAAACACGATCGTCACCGCCCAACTCATCGTATTCGAGATCGGGCCGTAATGAGTGCGGTAAGGGTCAAAGGTTGGTAAATTAGGCCTCGGCGCGTCCCGCAGCGCGATCGGACGTTTGAACCGCACCCGCCTGTCGTCTAGCTTTTCGAGCAAAATCCAGCCAACTTCCGCCTCTTCCCGGCATAGCTTGTGAAAAATCGCAGGATTGCGGAACAAATCGTTGCTAGCCCGCACAATCTTGTACTCCCAAACCGCCAAATCATCAGAATTGTGATCGGATTTAGGATTGCCCTTGGCTGGCGCATTTTCAGGCGCATTAAAATTATCCTCTTGAGATTCGTACCTAGTCAAAACTTCCTCCTCCTCATCGCATTTTTGCCCCGCATCCCATTGCTCGTGGCTCACCAAAAGACCCACAAGCGCAGTCTCCAAGCCGAGACTGCCAATCATCAAACTCCAAATCAGAATTTCCACCATAAAAGGAGTTAAAAGTTAAAAATCAAAAACTCAAAAGACTCGCTTTTAACTTTCAATCTTTAATTTTTAAATAGCCTTCTACCACACAATCTGCACCCACCGCGCGCCAAGAAACCCGCTCTAAAGTCAAAGCCTCAGTCATTGCCGAAAAGCCCAAATCTCCCACAGGAGTTGGAGCTCCTTGGCCACCGACAATTTTAGGAGCAATAAAAGCCATAATTTTTTGAACTGCACCCTCAGTAATTGCCTGAGCCGCCAAAGTGCCACCGCACTCCCAGAGTACAGAAAGAAAAGATCGATCGTACAAATAAGCCATAACATTAGTCGGTGTCAGAGGCGAGAGCTCCACAACTTCCACCCCTTTGGCAATCAAAAATTCCTGAAATTCCGGGTTAACCCCAGGCTCAGTCAGCACCAAAGTAGCCGCCGAGGAGGTTTCCCACAACCAAGCAGACTTCGGCAAATCCAAAGTGCGGCTCATCACCACCCGCAAAGGATTATTCCTATCAGGCTTGTGACTCGTCAGTAGGGGATTGTCCAGACGCACCGTATTTCCCCCAACAATCACAGCATCGCAGCCGACGCGCACCCGGTGAACCTCGCTCCGAGCCTCCTCGCCTGTCACCCAAGCGCTGTGGCCGCTACTGGTAGCAATTTTACCGTCCAAAGTCATTGCATATTTCAAAATTCCAAAAGGCCGGCGGTGCAAAATCCGGTGCACAAACGCCTCGTTGAGTTTCTGGCAAGCTTCCCCTTCCACTCCCGCCACCACTTCAATGCCAGCCTCTCGCAACCGGGCTAGCCCACTTCCAGCTACCAAAGGATTCGGATCGACCATGCCAGCCACTACTTTTGCCACCTTGGCCTTAACTAAAGCTTCGGAACAGGGGGGAGTCCGGCCGTAGTGGTTGCAGGGTTCCAGGTTCACGTAGACGGTCGCTCCTTCGGCGAGTTCCCCCGCTTCTCGGAGCGCAAAAACTTCGGCGTGAGGTTGACCGGCACCGGGATGAAACCCTTCGCCGACAATCTTGCCGTCTCGGACAATTACAGAACCGACAAGGGGGTTGGGTGCGGTTTTGCCGAGAGCACGGCGAGCCAATTCTATGCAGCGGCGCATCATGGCTCGATCGAACTCTTGAACTTGGCTGTTGTCCAGTTGTTTGGTAGATTGCTGCTGTGGGTTAGCTGAATTGGCGATCGATTGAGCGTCCGCCCCAAAAGTGTCCATAAGATTTTGCTATGATATCTAACCCTAAGTTTAGTGACTTTGATGCTAATTTTGGGCCGCCGAGGATCGATTCCTGCTAGGCGCACTGTACGTTATCGGGAGTCAAGGGCAACAAGCGCGCGATCGGGCAGCTTGTGACCCCAGCAAATAGCTTTAATATTAACTAACAGGCGCTTGAGAAAAAACAATGAGTCAGGACATGAAGCGGGAATTTGCCAGCCGCGACGAATTAATAGCCTACGTCAGCCAACAGTTTCCCGAAGCCGCCGCCCAGGATAGTAACGTACCCGCAACCCCAGGCGGGCGCAAAGCAGCCGAGACAGCGCTGCAACAAATTGATCCCGGCAAATACGCCTCCACCCGCAATTTCCTCAACGGCGCGGTAACGCGGTTGTCGCCCTATTTGCGCTACGGCGTTTTGAGCCTTGCCGAAGTGCGAGATGTCGTACTCTCGAAAGTGCGGCATCAAGAAGATGCCGTCAAACTTGTCAACGAATTGGGTTGGCGGGATTATTGGCAGCGACTGTACGCCGAATTGGGCACAGGGATTTGGCAAGACCGGGAACCCTACAAAACTGGTTACACTGCTAAAGATTACAGCGAAATTCTGCCGCTGGATGTAGTCGAGGGCACGACTGGTAACGTTTGCATCGACAGTTTCAGTCGTCAGTTGCGAGAAACTGGTTACTTGCACAATCACCAGCGGATGTGGACTGCCGCTTATCTCGTACACTGGCGGCGCGTGCGCTGGCAAGCCGGAGCTCGCTGGTTTTTGCAGCACTTGCTAGATGGAGATCCGGCGAGCAACAATCTTTCTTGGCAGTGGGTAGCGAGCACTTTCAGTCACAAACCTTATTTTTTTAATCGGGAAAATTTGGAGCGTTACACTAAGGGAGTTTATTGTGGCGATTGTCCTTTTTACGGGCAGTGCGATTTTGAGGGAACTTATGAATATTTAGAAAGCAAGTTGTTTCCTCATGGCGAAAAGGTCGATCGCACGGGCGGTTCTAGAAGTTGGCAACGCCATAAAAAAGGTAGTCAGTAGTCAGTAGTCAGTAGTCATTAGTCATTAGTCATTAGTCATTAGTCATTAGTCATTAGTCATTAGTCATTAGTCATTAGTCATTAGTCATTAGTTATTGGTTAGTTGTTATTGGTTAGTTGTTATTTGTTAGTTGTTATTGGTTACTTGTTATTGGTTAGTTGTTATTGGTTACTTGCTACGAATTCCCAATCCCTCCGCTTCGCTCCGCCCAATTCTCACTTCCCAATAACAACTAACAAATAAATAACAAATAACAAATAACAGTTAACAAATAACAAATAACAAATAACAAATAACAAATAACAGTTAACAGTCAACAGTCAACAGTTAACAGTCATCAGTCAACAGTCAACAATTTATGAACAATCCGATTATTTGGCTGCACGGCGACTGTTTGAGTCCCCAAGGCCCCGCTTTTCAAGCACACCCAGACGCACCGGCAATTTGGGTTTGGGACGACGCGCTCATCGATGAATGGCAGTTGAGTCTCAAACGAATGGTGTTTATTTACGAATGTTTGCTGGAGTTGCCGGTAGTTATTCGGCGCGGCGATGTGGCTGCGGAAGTTATCGCTTTTGCTCAAGAATCCGGGGCGAATCAAGTAGTCACAACAGAAAGTCCCAGTCCTCGGTTTCAGGATATTTGTCAGGAAATTAGGAGTTCGCTTCCTGTGGAAGTTTTGCCGCCAGAAGCCTTTGTCCGCTACGATGGCTACATTGATTTGAAGCGTTTTTCCCGCTACTGGCGCGTCGCTGAAAAATATGTTTTCTAATCGGTAATGGTGATATCAAATCCTCTCTTTATCGGAATAGTGAATTCACTGTCAACAGTCAACAGTTAACAGTTAACTGTTAACTACTGACTACTGACTACTTCCCTCAACTCGCCTTCAAACGCTGCAAGAGCCATTCAAATCTCGATTGAGCCAAATCTAGATTTTCGACGTGTGGCGCGATCGCCCGTTTGCGATCGTCGGGGTCTTCATATGTTAAAGAATCAGTCTCTTCGCCGAAACGTTGGACTGTACCCCGCAGTCTTGATGACAGAAATCTGGTAATCGCCCGATAAAACCTCAGCGCAAACATTACATCTTGTTCCAATTTTTCTGTTAGCAGCCGCCTGGGAATTGACAGGATGAAGCACTCATCAATTGACGTGACGCTAGCAGAAGGAAGCCTCCCGTCTACAAAAGACATTTCGCCCAACACTTCCCCGCAGGTGATTGTTCCAATTTCTTTGCCGCCCAAAGATAATGCACTAACGCTCAAATTTCCATGCAGAACTATGTACATCGCCTCTAAGGGCTTACCTTCGGTGATGAGGGTGATGCCGCTAGGGATTGTGGTGCGGATACCGTTGGCGATCATCCAATCGATGTCGCGATCGCTCATTTCGCCTAATATGACTAGAACTTTGTTCATAAAGTCAGGTTGAAATCGAATACTTTCTATTTTTTAGTTGTTTAATTGCGTACTGCTTTTAGATGGTCATACCCTGAGCGAAAGCGAAGGCTAAACTCTACTAATTAAACACTTTATTTTACACGATTATTATAATATTTAATATTTTTTACACTCTCGATCTACCACTCTTTTTTGGATCAGTGATATCATACATCATTTTTCGGAGACTGTGCAGTCGATCGCCCGCTGCGAAGAGCCCTTGCTGTAGCCCCGCCGGATTCCCAAAACAATTTTGGAAGCGTGCTGTCTCTCGGTTTTGAGTCTGTGCGCCCTAAAAAACCCAATTTTTCGATCGTTGCTGCGAGTCGGTGCGCCCCAAGTACAGAATTGTAGAATACTCCGATCGCGCGATCGACCCATCAAGTCAACACAGCGCGGGGGTGAAATCCCCCCTTGGAGTGATTTTTATCAGTTCGCTCTCTAAATTAAAAGTAGCATCTCAATCCGCAGTCCGTTCTTGAATCTAATCAGCTAGAGAGTTGACTGTTCAACGGTTGAGTGCCAATCTAGGAACAAGACAAGTGCTATTTGTGTCATTTTTTAGTAAAGCTCTCAACAGGAGCCCTCCAACACTTACACTTTTAATACACCGTTCCTTGAGGAGTGTCTATGAATAGTCTATTTTCCAAGTCTACTTTTGCGCTAATAAATCTTGCAGTTTTAGCAGTTTGTTGCGGTATCATGCCAGCAAAAGCTGAAACTGGAAACTTGCCCGATGTCGGTACAGCAGCAAATGCGACGGCTCAAAATATTGACCAAATTTCTGAGCCTGTGGCAACTTCAGCGGTTAAACCCGATGCAGAAACCATCGCTACTAATACAAAAATTGATTCTATCAGTTGGAGCGAACTAACAACACCGGCAGAGACAGCAGCCTCCGCACCAGCCGCCAATTTGCCAGCATCTGTGGCTGCACAGTCGGAATCTGTAGCAACAACATCAGAAATTGCTGGGACAGAAACAGCAAAAATGGAGTACGCGCCCATTGCTGCCGAGAAACAAAACTCCGAAGAAACACCTAAAATTGCGGATAATAGCGTCAAAGTGCAGCCCAAGGTGGAGATGGGCGAAAAGCTCGATCGCCCCAACTTGGAACTGACAGCAGCAAAGGAAGAAAAAGAAGTCAAAACAGCACGAGAAGTGTTAAGCAATCCTGTCAGCACTTCCGCCAAAACCCTGACAAACCAACCGAAACTTGCCGAAAAACCGGCAGCAGTCTCCGAAACAACTCAAAAAGTAGCTCAAGTCCCCACCATTAGACCGGGCAGAGCTACCCGTTCTGGGCCGAGCTACATCGGCATTGGCGGTAATATAGGTTTTGGCGGAGATTCAGCCCTAGGCGACACTTCATTTGCGATTATTAGCAAAATAGGTTTGACTAACAATTTCTCGGTGAGACCGAGTGTTTTGTTCCGCGATAACTTAACTGTTCTCGTCCCCGTTACCTACGATTTTGTATCGAAAGAAGCTGTCGAAGTCAGCGATGATTTTGTGATTACTGCTGCTCCTTATGCAGGTGCTGGCATAGCCGTTTCTACGGGCGATAACGGTAATTTTGGCTTCCTGCTTACAGGGGGTGTAGATGTACCGCTGTCAAGAAATTTTACAGCCACAGCGGCACTGAATGTGGGTTTTCTCGACGGAACTGATGTGGGATTGTTAGTCGGTGTCGGCTATACCTTCCCGAATATTGCTAGATAGTTTTGCTATTTGAGCAAACGCACGATAAGTAAATAAGCGCGGGGTTGACTGTAGGAATACAGTCAGCCCTTTTTTGATGGTGGAAAATCAACAGCAATCGAGAACACGGCTATTCGGATAACATGGCAATTTGGAGAACACTTAGTTGTATAATAGATAAACTAGCCTTACTAAAAAATAGAATCCTATGTCGCAGGGAATCTTCAACAAAATCCTCAATCAGCTTGACACCCTGGAAGTGCTAGAACTGCAGCAACTAGAGCGCGCTATTGGGAACTCTCTGGCTCAGAAAGAACAAGCTGCTCAACGCACAAGATTTCACCAAGCGCTGTTAACTTCTGGTTTAGTCAAAAAAATCAAGCATTCTTCTTGGACTCAGCAAACACAAAGGCGACTAATTCCGGTACAGGGGCAGCCTGTTTCTGAGACAATTATTGAGGAACGCCGCTAGATGACAATTTATTTTGTAGATAGCAGCGCGCTGGTCAAACGCTACATTAGTGAAATAGGTTCGGGATGCGTTTGGAATTTGTTCGATCCTGCACTGAACAACGATATCTTGATTGCTGGTATTACCAGTGTGGAAATTGTTGCTGCAATTACCAGAAGGTCGCGCGGCCGAAGTATCAATGCGACAGATGCTACAGCAGCGTGCAATCAGTTCAGGAGTGACCTGCAATCTGAGTATTAAGTTGTAGAATTCACCGAAAGTATTATTAACTCTGCAATGGCATTAGCTGAAACCTACGGAGTGCGAGGCTATGATGCTGTGCAGCTAGCAACAGGCTGTAGCATAAATAACCTCTGCACAGCTAACAATTTGCCTGCGATGACTTTTGTATCTGCTGATGGGGAGTTAAATGCAGCAGCAACAAGTGAGGGTTTGATAGTTAAAAATCCTAACAACTATCCGTAAGGTCGATCGCCCGTACAAGAAAAAGCAATTCGCCAAACGCGGAAATTCGGAGGATGAGGTGCAAAATTAACTGCGATCGCCCAGAGGGATTTTTGTGAAAGATATAATGATGGTTGGATCGATCGCACTTTTTCACCAACCACCCGAAAAAATCATGACCAAAACAGAAATCTTAGCAGCACTCAAAAATCTGACAGCAGAAGAACGTCTAGAAATCATCGAAACAGCCTCGCGGATGATGCGCGACGACATAGAACAAAAAGCCCAGCGCAAAGCCGAGAGAAAGCTGAAACTCAGAGCCGCCGCAGAAGCAGCAGTCCCAGATTATATGCCGGGAGGTGCTTTACATGATTTGTGGTCGCCTGAGAGCGAACCATATTTTGAGTCCGAAGAAGAATACCTTAAGGCAGGGGTAAAAACCAATGCGTAAAGGCGAAATTTGGCTGGTTGCACTCGATCCTACTGTGGGCGCTGAAATAGGCAAAACCCGTCCGGTAGTAATTGTCAGCGATGAGACGGTAGGAATTTTATTGCTGGAAGTTATTGTCCCTATCACTGACTGGAAAGAGCGATACGCACAGAGAAATTGGATGGTTCGACTAGAACCCAGCAGCGAAAATGGCTTAATTAAAGTCTCAGCCGCTGACTGTTATCAAGTCCGTTCCGTTTCCCAACAAAGGTTTGTCCGACAACTCGGAACTGTTTCGGAGACAATTATCGAAGAAGTTGCAGAAGCACTGACAATTGTTTTGGATCTGGATTGAATAACTAGCCAACAGCACACAAATAGTGTTATTTATAGATAGATTGTATGGCGCGATGGCCTAAATGATTCCTATACAACTTACACTCAAAAATTTTCTCAGCTATCGCGAAGCTGCTTTAGACTTTCGCGGCCTGCACACCGCTTGCATTTGCGGGCCTAACGGTGCTGGCAAATCCTCTCTGCTAGAGGCGATCGCCTGGTCGCTTTGGGGCTGTTGTCGCAGCGATACAGAAGACGATATCATTCATATCGGCGAAACTGACGTGCGCGTTGATTTCACTTTTTCCACCGGCGGCCAAATCTACCGGGTGATTCGCAACCGCAGGCGCGGACAATCGGGAAGTTTAGAATTTCAAGTTAGCTTGAATGCTGCTGAAACTCAGGAGGAACTCTGTTTTCGCACCCTCACCGACAAGGGGCTCAGAAATACTCAGCAGAAAATTCTCGAACATATCAAATTAGATTACGATACTTTTATTAACTCGGCGTATTTGCGGCAGGGGCGTGCTGATGAGTTTATGCTCAAAAAGCCGATCGACCGCAAGCAAGTTTTAGCCAACCTCCTCAAACTCGATCGATACGACACTTTAGCCGAACAAGCCAAGGAAAGAGCCAGAGAATTTAAAGCCAAAGTCGAAGTCCTCAAACACAGTTTGCAAACCGTACAAGAGCAACTGCAACAAAAAGAGGCAATCTGCGACGAACAAATTCAATTGCAGCAAGCAACCGATTTGCTTCAGCAGCAGCAGCAAGCCGACACCGCCGAGTTGCAGCAACTGCAACTCCAGCACCACAACCGCCAAACTTGGCAAAAACTCCTCGCCGGCCACCAGCAACAGCACTACAATATTTCTCAAGAATGCCGCCGCCTGCAGCAAGAACTCGCTGCGGCCAAACAGCAGGGAAATGAGCTGCAAGCCCTACTCGGACAGGAAAATGAAATAACAGCGGGGATTGCGTATTTCCATGATTTACAGGCCACAGAAGAAGCTCAAGCTGGAAAATTTAAGGTTAACCAACAAGCCCAAAATCAGCGCCAGCAATTACAAGAACAGCAGCGCGACGAACTGAGCTTTTTGCAAAACAAAATTCAGCAGTTACAAGCTCAATTAGATGTTTTAGAACAGGATGAAAAAGAGGTTCTAGGTGTTCTCAAACAGCAGCCGGAGGTTGACAAAGGACTCGCACAGTTGCAAGCTGTTCGATCGCGCCTCAGCGAACTCGACCAATTGCAATTGCAAGTTTCGCCGCTGCTACAACAGCAGCAGCAAAAGCAACAAAAGCTCGATCGCGCCCGCGCCGGCTTAACAGCCCGCTTAGAGGAAATCAACCGACAGGTGCAAGTTCAGCAGCAGCAGCGACAGCCGCAATTGCAGCAGGAAATCTCCGCCATCGCCAATCAAATTTTGCAGTTGGAAAACAAGCGAGTTTATCAAGAACGAGTCCGCGAAAAAGGCCAGGAAAGGCACAGTTTTCTGGAAAACCTGCAAGCCAAAAGCCGCGACTATCAAACCAGACTCGCCGAAATCGACCAAAAACTGCAACTGCTGCGGAAAAATGAAGGAGAAACCAGCGCAGGCGAAGCTACAGTCACGAATTTTGAGGAAAATGAGCAATCGAATTCGCGTTTGATGGTGCGGGATGCAAATTTTGGCAATTGTCCTTTGTGCGATCGACCTTTAGACGAACACTACTGGAATTTGGTAGTCGCAAAACATCACTCCCAACAGCAAGAAATTTGGAACCAACTGTGGGTTGTGCGCGAACAGTTGGCCGTTTCCGATCGCGAAATTCAAGTCCTCAGACATGAATACCGCGAACTAGAACAGGAATTAGCGCCCTATCAAGAATTGCGGGAACGCCGCAGCCATTTGCAAGCACAATTAGACGGCCTGGATCAAGACGAAAACAGGCTGCAAAGTATGCGTCAAGATGCGGAGGAAATCGAGCGGTTGCTGAGTACCGGCGAGTATGCAGCCGATGATTTGGGCGAACTACAGCAAGTGGAACAGCAACTGCAACAGCTCAATTATAGCGATCGCAGTCACTCCCTCGCCCGCAGCGATGAAAAGCGCTTGCGGTGGGCGGAAATTAAGCAAGCTCAAATCAAAGATGCTCAGCAAAAACTGGATAAAATTAATACCCGCCGCCCGGATTTGCAAACTCAATTAGCCGCCGTACAACAACAGTTAGAACAGCAAAAAAATAGCTCGGAAATTCAGCAGCAAATTCTGTCTTTAGATAGATACATTGCGGAAGTTGGCTATAATTTGGAACAGCACGAACACGTCCGCAGCGAAATGCGCCGGACGCAATTTTGGATCGCTAGGGCCGAAAAATTGCGATCGGCAACTGTGCAGTACCCGCAAGTGCAGCAGCGGATTAATGAAATTGCTAATTCCATCGCCGTGCGCGATCGAGATTTGCAAGCTGTCAGTGCTCAAACTTCCGCGATGAACCAGCAGTTACAAGAACATCCCGATCCAACTGTTCGCATCAGCGCTGTAGAACAGCAAATAAGCCGCCGCCGTCAGCAGTTAGACCAACATTTGGGAAGTCTCGGAAGACTCCAGCAGCAACAGCAAAATTTGGAATCTCTGCAAGTTCAGCTAGTAGCTCAAAAAGAGCAAATGCAAGTTACCAAGCGCCAATATCGAGTTTATCAAGAGTTGGGTCAAGCTTTTGGCAAAAACGGCATTCAAGCTTTAATGATTGAAAATGTTTTGCCTCAACTAGAAGCGGAAACTAATCATATTTTGTCGAGATTGAGCGCGAATCAGTTGCACGTTCAATTTATTACTCAGCGGGCGGCTGCTTCTAAAAAAGCAACTAAGTTGATTGATACTTTAGACATTTTAATTGCTGATGCTCGCGGTACTCGCCCCTATGAAACTTACTCTGGCGGTGAAGCTTTTCGGATTAATTTTGCGATTCGGCTGGCGCTGGCGAGATTGTTGTCTCAGCGGGCGGGTACGGCTTTGCAAATGTTGATTATTGATGAGGGATTTGGGACTCAAGATGCGGAAGGGTGCGATCGGCTGATTGCTGCAATTAATGCGATCGCTCCTGATTTCGCCTGTATCCTCACCGTCACCCACATGGCGCAGCTCAAAGAAGTTTTTCAAGCCAGGATTGAAGTAAGCAAAACTGCTCAGGGTTCTTGCATTAACTTGTCGGTTTAGAATGGTTATATCATTTTCGTTTTTTGATTTTGCATCGAAGATTAAAGAATACCGGGCAGCATTTTGGTTTGCTTTGTATAGGTAAATAAAGTTCAGTTAGCGCTATTTATACCGATTTTCCAAATTGATGCAACAGTATATGTAGGGTGTGGATACATCGACAATCTCTAAAAAAGGGTGACAATCTAATAGGGACGCACCTTATACATTGGGTGAACGAAACAACCCTCCGTTTCACTCCGCCCAACAATTTTATTGTTGCAACATTTTTTCTAAATGGTATTATTTCCCGGAGATCCACCTCCTATCAAATCCTCTCTTCATCGGAATAGTAAATTCGCTGTTGACTGTTAACATCATGTATGAGTGCAACCGGAATTGATATCACATCGCCCTGCTTAAGGGCAGTAGGGGTCGAGTAGGAGGCAAAAATTCGGGGGGATCTCCGGGCTTAACTGAACCGTATTGTTGTGTGCACGCTCTTCCATTCGCCCGCGCTTCATTTCCCCGTCGGCTTCTAGGGGCTGCTGAGTTTGTTAGGTTAAACTAAAAATAAGACTATAAAATAAGAATACTTCAATCTCTTTAAACTTTTTTATAGTTCTGTCCACTCCTTCGGAGTTTGGGTATTACCACTCATGATAACAGACTCTTTCCACCTGTCTCTCCTAGAACGGGCGATCGCCGCGTCGAGCAACAGCATCCTGATTGCAGATGCTAACAGCCCTGATACACCTATTATTTACTGCAATCAGGCTTTTGAGAAACTGACGGGTTACAGTACCGAAGAAGTTATTGGACGCAACTGCAGATTTTTGCAAGGTGCCGATACCGATCGCGCCGAATTAGACAAACTCCGCAGCAGTGTGCGATCGGGAACAGAAATTAAGGTTGTTCTCAAAAATTACCGCAAAGACAAAACTCCTTTTTGGAACGAATTAACCGTTTCCCCCGTTCTAGATGGCGAGGGGAAATTAACTCATTTTATCGGAGTTCAAAATGATATTACCAAAAGAATTATAGCCGAAACAGCCCTGCAAGAAAGCGAGGAAAGATTGCGGGCGATCGCCACTGCAACTCCCGTTCCTATCCTAATAACCTGCCAGTCAGACAGCACAATATTGTACGCAAATCCCGCCCTAGGCGAAACTTTTGGTTTGAACTCCGAAAAGTTTATCGGCAGCAAAAAGAGCGATTTTTATGCCGACGCGAACGATCGCCATAAATTGCTAGAATTAGTCAAAGAAAAGGGGTTTAGCGACGGTCAACAAATCTGCCTCAAAAAAGCAAACGGCAGTTTGTTTTGGGTAAAAATGTCGATGCGATCGATTAATTTTAACGGTGAAGCGGCAATTTTATCGGCATTTTACGATATTACCGATCGCGTAGAAGCAGAAACAGCACTCAGAGTCAGCGAAGCGAGATTTCAAAAATTAGCCGCCAACGTTCCCGGCATGATTTATCAATTTAAGCTAGCAGCAGACGGAACTGTGTCATTTCCCTACCTCAGTTCCGGCTGCCGCGAACTCTACGAATTAGAACCAGAGGTGCTCCAAAATTCTGCTATTAGCGCAATCGAAAGGCTTCATCCAGACGACGCGCCAAGCTTCCACGAATCTCTGGCTGTCTCAGCTAAAACATTAGAACCTTGGCGCTGGGAAGGCAGATTAGTTTTTCCGGGCGATCGCATCAAGTGGATTAGCGGGGCTTCCCGACCAGAAATCGGCAAAAAAGGTGACATTATTTGGGATGGGTTGTTGATCGACATTAGCGATAGCAAACAAACAGAATCAGCACTGTGGCACAGCGAAGCCAGATTTCAAAAAATGGCCGCCAACGTGCCCGGAATGATTTATCAATACTTGTTGCGTGCCGACGGTTCTAATCAATTCACTTATGTCAGTTCCGGCTGTTGGGAACTCTACGAATTAGAACCGGAAAAACTGAAAAAAAACTCAACTTTTATGTGGTCGTTGGTGCATCCAGACGACATAAAACCTTTGTTAGAATCCCTAGCTATTTCCGGGGACAATTTACAACCTTGGACATATGAAGGGCGGATCGTCACCAAGTCAGGAAAATTAAAATGGATTCGCGCCATTGCCCGCCCCGAACTTCAACCGGGCGGCGATCTGCTTTGGGAGGGAGTAACCATCGATATTAGCGATCGCAAGCTAGCAGAAATCGCCCTAGGCGAGTCAAAAATCGCTTTACAACAAGCCAATCAAGAACTAGAAAAGCGCGTCCTACAGCGCACAGAAGCCTTGCACGCCTCGCAAAAAATGCTGTGGTTGGTGATAGACAACATCCCTCAGTTAATCACCTGGAAAAATCGAGATTCAGTTTACTTGGGAGGTAACAAAAACTTTGCCAAAATCGCAGGTTTCAATCATCCCAGTGAAATCGTCGGTCTCACCGACTACGATATGCCTTGGAAGCCAGAAGAAACAGAATTTGTTCGATCCTGCGACCAACGCATCATGGCAACCAACACCCCAGAATATCACATTATCCAGCCGCAACTGCAAGCCGACGGCACCCAGGGCTGGGTGGATACAAATAAAATACCTTTACACGACAATTACGACAATGTAGTCGGGATTTTGTCTACCTTTGAAGACATCACCGACAGGCTTTCCCTGCAAGCTCAAGTCCGGGGTAGCGAGGAACTATTTCGCAAAATTTTTGAAGATGCACCCATAGGGATATACTTAGCCAATTTAGAGAATAACCAATTAGTGCGAGTTAATAAAAATTTCTGCCAAATGCTGGGTTCTTCCGCTGCCGAATTGTTAGGTAAAACATTTATAGAAATTGGACATCCCGAAGATAGAGCCCAAAAAATCCAAGTGGCTGCTGCTCTGTATCGGGGAGAAATTGCCAGCTATCAAATCGAAATCCGCCAGATTGCGGCGACAGGTAAAATTGTTTGGGTAAACGTGACATCTACTCTGATTCGAGATGGCGAAGGAAAACCTCTTTACAAATTAGGGATGATTGAAAATATTACCAACCGCAAAATTTCTGCAGCAGCACTCCAAGCTTCCGAATCTCAATTGAGAAAACAAGCAACTCAATTGCAAGAAGCCTACGAACAACTCCAATACGCTCAAATCCAATTAGTTCAATCTGAAAAAATGTCGAGTCTCGGTCAAATGATGGCCGGGATTGCCCACGAAATAAACAATCCTGCAACTTTTATTCACGGCAATATTTCTCACACCCAGAACTATTTTAACGATTTAATAGAAATCTTGAATCTCTACCAGGAATCCTACCCGTACCCAGATCCTCAAATTGTTGAAAAGCTTAAGGAGTTAGACTTAAATTTTCTCAAGGAAGATTTGCCAAAAATGTTACATTCCATGAGAGTAGGGATAGAAAGAATTAGTAAAATTGTGTTGTCGCTCAGAAATTTTTCGCGACTGGATGAATCAGAAATGAAGTTGGTAGACATTCATGAAGGCATTGATAGCACAATATTAATTTTGCAGCATAAATTGCATCAAGAAAATCCCAAAAGCCGGATTGAAATTATTAAAGATTACGGAAAAATCTCAAAGATTGACTGTTGTGCGGTGCAGTTGAACCAGGTATTTCTAAATATTATCGGCAATGCGATCGAGGCTCTAGAAAACCAACCGCAACCCCGGACGATCGTGATTCGCACAGAAATGAAAAAAGCCGGATTGACAAGCCACAATCAAAGCAAGCTGAGTGAGTGCGATCGCCTTGTCATTTGCATCGCCGACAGCGGCCCGGGAATGACCGAAGAGGTTCGCAAGCGGCTGTTTGACCCGTTTTTTACGACCAAAGCGGTCGGGTCTGGCACAGGCTTGGGGTTGTCCATCAGCCATCAGATTGTGGTAGAAAAACATAGGGGAAGTTTGCAGTGTATCTCTCGACCCGGACAGGGAGCGGAATTTTGGATTGAAATTCCGGTGTAAAGGATGGAAATTTAGCTAAAAGTTTAAATATCTAACTTTTAATGCCCAATTGCCGTCGGTGCTTGAGTTATCGGGGTTTTGAATTAACAACACTCAGAGGCCAAAATTAATCGCATTCAGCGGTGCGCCCATCTGCTGCCCTTATTTACTAGGCAATTATGCTGAAAAAACTACCTTTCTCCTGGTCTCGCTACATTCCAGCCGGGTTGACGCTCGTTTTGGGTGTGGGAATGTCTGCCCTAGCGTTTGCCTTGGTTTGGGACTGGGAAGACAAGCGCCGCGACTACGAAATGAACCGCCGCATAGACGATATTTCGATCGGCATCGAACGCCAGCTAAACTCCGACTTAGACACAGTGCTCGCCCTCAGCGACTACATGAAAGCCTTCAGCGCCGTCGAGCGCTCATCTTTTGCCAGCTTTGTCGGCCGTCCCCTATCCGTCCACCCCAGCCTGCAACTGTTGGCTTGGGTGCCCCGCGTCCCCAATTCCGAGCGGCAAAACTACGAAGCCAAAGCCAGAACCGAAACCGACTCCAGCTTCGAGATTACAGAGCGCAGCCCCCGAGGAGAACTGCGTAAGGCCAGCCAGCGTTCCGAATACTTTCCGGCTTTCTACGTCGAACCAACAGCCGGAAACGAGACAACATTGGGCTTTGACCTAGCCTCGGCCCCAAAAATCAGCGCGGTTCTCGATCGATCGCGCGATACCGGAGAAATGACTGTCACCAGCTACATCGGCCTAAGTGAGGAGAATTTCCCGGAACCCGGTCTTTTGGTAATGGTTCCGATTTACCAAAACAGCGCTAAACCGACTACCCTCGAATCCCGCCGCCAACTGCTGCAAGGATTTGTTCTGGGCATATTTCGAGGCAAAGATATTTTTCAAGCTTCTTTAAAAGGACGCAATACCGAATACCTCACCATTTATCTCGGCAACGAGGCTTCAGACAAGCAAGAAGCACGGTCGCTGTTACCGCTAAGGGGGAACCGAGTTGTCAAAAATCAGGCGGCTTTGAGCCAAATTCAGCATTTTGGGTTGATTTTCCAGCCAGACAGCCAACAAGTGCTGACCGCATCGGCCGCTGCAGAACGCGATCTCCGGTCAAACTGCCCGATTCAAGACGATCGAGACTTGGATCGCAAAGCCTGCCAAAGGCTGGTAAAAATTAGCGGCCGCCAGTGGTCTGTGTACGTGTCAGCAACTGCGGAAATTCGCAAGATTCGCAAGCACTGGCGCTCTTGGGGAACTCTGACGATGGGGATGCTGTGGACTCTGATTCCAGTGACATATATGCTGACAGCTTTGAGTCGCACCGCCCAAATCGAAAAGCTAGCCCGAGAAAGAATTAGCCAAGCCGAAAAGTTGCAGACTGCTTACCAACAGTTGGAACTCGAACAAGGTAAGTCCGAGGAATTGCTGTTGAACATTTTGCCGGCAGCCATCGCCCTGCGTTTGAAGGACAACGAACACAATATCGCCGAAAGTTTTGCGGAAGTAACTGTGATGTTTGCCGACATTGTGGGGTTTACAGAGCTTTCGTCGAGAATTTCGGCGACTGCGGTGGTGGAAGTTCTCAACGATATTTTTTCGGCTTTTGACCATTTGGCCGATCGCCACGGTTTAGAGAAAATTAAGACTATTGGTGATGCTTACATGGTTGTCGGCGGTTTACCTACGCCGCGAGAAGATCATGCCGAGGCGATCGCCAATATGGCGATCGATATGCTGCATGAAATTAGGCTGCTGAGTTTAGAGCATTCGGAACCTTTCAGTATTCGGATCGGCATTAGCAGTGGCCCTGTAGTTGCTGGCGTCATCGGCCTAAAAAAGTTTATTTACGACCTTTGGGGCGACACAGTAAATATTGCTTCGCGCATGGAATCCCACGGCATAACCGGCTGCATTCAAGTCACCGCCGAAACCTACGAAATATTAAAAGATAAATATACATTTCAGAAGCGCGGCGCAATTCAAATCAAGGGAAAGGGATATATGGTTACTTATTTGCTGACCGGAAAAAAATAATTTATGGACGCACGGGCAGTCAGAAACCGGGTTTTTTTCACCAAAAAACGAGTTTCTGCCCGCAGCCTCGGTAAAAACCCGGTTTCTTTGCCTTTATGCGTAAATCCTTTATCCGTTATTTTTTAGCTCGAATCACTAAATCAATTAACTGTTCTCTTCCCCAGAGTTGTACCCCATTCGCTTGAGCCAGTTTATGAGCATTGGATGTAAACATACTGTTTGTAATAACGATCGCATCTTGCGCCCCGTAATACTTAACCGCACTAACCACTTCTTGCACAGCGGAATTTCCCACCTTGCCTTGATAGCGTTTTGCCTGAACAACGGTTTTTTTGCGGGCTTTAGAGAGAATCAAGTCCGCACCAAAATCCCCCGTTTTCGGTGTCATTTCGACCGCATAACCGAGATTGCGGAAACAGCAGGCTAAAAATTCCTCAAACTCTTCTCCCGTCATGCGATCGACCTGATCGATTAAATACCCAATCTCAGGCACTTCTAACTGAGTAGAACCTGCTAAAATCTGCTTGAATTTTTTCAGCAGAATTGCACTCAACTTAGTAGAAGGAGAATGAGAAGATAAGGGGGGAGCTTGTGATTCAGTATCTATTAAATTCGCAATCTTTGGCACGTCTAATCGCCCAGCAACTTTTATGATTTTTTGGAAATTTTGCAGCAGACTCGAACTCAACTTATTAGTAGAAGGAGAATCAGAAGATAAAAAGGGAATTTGTGACTCAGCTTGGACTTCAGTTTGTGCTTCAGTGGGTGGCGGTACCGGATCCTCGATCGAAGTTTGCTGGGCTGGCTTTTGAGCTTGCTTTCTTTTGCTCAAAACAGCCCGTTGAATTGTCAGCAAAATTTTCCCCTCTTGTTGATTAATTTCACCGTCAGCCTCGACGATCTCAGTGCATCGCTTTAGAAGTGGTTCGGCAAAATCAAGTTCAAGTTGTGCGAGTAAAATATCCAACTTGGGAAGCAATTTAGACTTATTTGTCACAGCTTCAATCTCAGCTAAAGACCTGGGATTTAAATTCGCCGCTCGTAATTCCGGTAATAACTCATCCCATCGGGTGAATTTTTTGCTGGCATAGACGACATACACCAAAATCCAATCCATCACCGTTTCTTGTGCGATTGCATTCTCTAAATATTGCTCATTTTCCGCTTGCAATACCTCTCGTAAATCTTCCAGCTTAGTTTCGATTTTCGAGGAATCGAGATGCGCCTCATAAAACCGACAAGCACCGTATCCCAGCGCGTAAATCATTGCCGCACTGGCGCTAGCATTAATTACCGCACCCGCTAAGGGAATATTGCTGACAAGCGTAACTCCAGCTTCGATCGCTAAATTGCTCCCCAAGGATAAACCGAAAATAGCGACAACTTCTTTTTGGCGATCGCTCGATTGCAAATCCTTTCCATAGGCGGCAGCAATTTGATAAACCAACTCGGCAGATAACGCCGTCATTGCCGCTAAATCCATGCCAGCAAATGCCAAAGCTGCGCCCGGAACTAAACTGCTCACCAAGCCACTTCCTGCAGCTAGCAAGGCTTTTTCCACCATTAAGCGATGTGCGATTTTTTGAGGTTTCTCGTGAGGATATTGGCGCTGTAACTCTCGAACTTGCGCCTCGGCATTTACGACATCAACAGCATCTATAGCATTAACTAACCAGTCGATTTTGAACTTTTGGGTCAGTTTTTTCAGGATAGGACTCTGCGAAATAAAAACTAGGGATGAACCAAAAAAATTGGGAACTTGCATTGCTGCACTTCCCGCACTCGCCGCTGCATTCCCCACCGCACTCGCGGTATTAACAAAAATCGCACTTCCAGCACTTCCGGCATTGCCTACCGCACTCGCGGTATTAACAACAATCGCACTTCCAGCAGTGCCGGCTGCATTCCCCACCGCACTCGCCGTATCAACAATCGCACTTCCGGCATTCCCTACCGCATTCCCTACCGCACTCGCCCTTGCAGAGACGGCTCCGAAAACGGAACCGAACCAATTGGATTTATCCCCTGGTTTAGCCTGCACCTCCGATTCGGATCGATCCTTGGTTTCTGATACTTCGGTTGCTGACAGAACTTCTTCTGAGTGGGTGCTGTCTCTTTTGCTTTCGTTGTTATCTAGCATGGCTTTAGTGTGGGTTGAGATTTTCAATGCAGCTTTTTCAGCAATGCGTTGGATTGACACTCCCCCCTCGCCTACAGATGGGGATGCGTTTCCTGGTAATAGTGCAGCGCGATCGTCCCGCTGGCGATTTTTCGTCTTTTGCAGTGCCAGCAGGACGCTCCCGATCCCTCATCTTTCAACCATTAAACCATGACCGAAGACATCAATTCATCGCTCATTTCAAAATTAGCCGTCACGCTTTGCACGTCGTCCAAATCTTCCAGTGCATCCATTAACTTAAGGAGCGATCGAGCTTTTTCAGGAGTATCTATTTCCACTGTATTGCTGGGAATCCAGCGAGTTTCCGACTGTAAAACTGCAAAACTTTTTTGTTTCAAAACATCAGCCAACTGTTCCAAATTACCCACGCTTGTAAATACCTCTGCACCTTCAGTATCCTCATCAATTAATATCAAATCATAAGATTCCGCAGCCGCCTCTAGCGACGCTTCAAACAATTGTTCCTCATCAATCGGGCCGCGTACCGTACAAACTCCTTTGTTGTCAAACATCCAGCCCACACAACCTGTTTCGCCCAAGTTTCCGCCATTTTTAGTAAAAGCTTCTCGCAAGTCAGCCGCTGTGCGGTTGCGGTTGTCTGTCAGCGCTTCAATCAGAATCGCAACTCCGCCAATACCGTAACCTTCGTAGCGAATAGCTTCTAATTCCGAACTTCCCCCGGCTAAACCGGCACCTTTGGCGATCGCCCTTTCTATGTTTTCACTAGGAATATCAGCCGCCTTGGCTTTTTCAATAGCAGTCCGCAGTTGAAAATTACCAGCGGGATCGGGAACTCCGCTGCGGGCGGCGACAATTATTTCGCGAGATATTCTAGCAAAAACCTTGCCTTTAGCGGAATCAACTCTCGCTTTTTGGCGTTTAATAGTCGCCCATTTACTGTGTCCAGACATACTGATTTAAGATTTTGAATTTAAAATGTGCGATCGAGATCAAATAAACCTAAGGTGCGGAGTGTGCACCTTACACACATAGCATAAAATGCGATTTTTTGCACGAATTTCAACTTTAATTAAAGCGAACAACAGCTTGAGTGTCGGTGAGGTGGGAAGTATCGCCATTAAGTGCGATCGACCATTCGCCCTCACCGCGCACCACTTTCACCAAACAGCACAGAGAAGCGTTAATTTCCGTTTCAACACCGCCGGCCAGCCCGATCGCACTTCCCAAAACCGACGCACCGTGACCTACTAATAACATATCTTCAGGAAACTCAGCAGCCAGGCGTTTAGCAGTTTCCCCCGCCCTTTTGAGACAAGCTTCAGCGGTTTCGGGATAATTAGCAATACCGCCTTTGTAGGAAGCATCAACCCTCGGAAAACGCCTGCACAAATCTTCGACAGATTCAGTTTCCGGCATTTCAGTCATCCATTCAGGATTCAGCCATTCGCACAGTCCCCACTCTAGTTTAATTGACAAATCGAGAGCTTCCGCCGCGTGATTTGCAGTTTGGACAGTTCGCAGAAAAGGGGAAGCGAAAATGTGAGAAATTCCTTCACCTTTGAGGCGATTGGCGAGTTGTTTGGCTTGAACGTGACCGTCTTCGGAAAGGTGCGGATCGTAGCGGTGTTCTGCGGTGAGAAACCAGTCGGGGTTAACGAAGTCGATGCGGTTTCCGTGGCGTGCGATCCAGACTGTTTGTGGCATTAGTTCTTGTTAAGTTGGCTGCGGGCGATTTCTATTAAAGTCTTTAATTTATTTTACCGTACTGTGCGTTATAATCATCGCAACTATTTGACATTGCGCTAGAATTGAATCAGTCACTCTCTATGATCCAATGGCTCAATCTATAAAGCAACTCCACGCCCAAATTCAGGTCATGCCTAGCGATGCAGTTAAGGCGATCGTGCTTTCATGGCTGAATCTGTCCAACGCTAATCTCAGCGACTTTGAACGCTTAATCGCAGAAATTGTGGAGGAAAATGAGGGATATCAGTGGGGAGAAATTGATACAGCAAACCAGTTTCACCCCCTTAGCGAAGAACAAACCATCGCAAGCAGTCTCTCCGTCTTGGAAGATTACCAGACTAGCAAGATAGGTGTTTCTGGCGATCGGGTTAAGGAATGGGCCGATAGTTTAGGAAGCGATCGCGAATTGCCATGCCCTCAGTAATTTGGACACCCCCAGCCCTAGCAGCACTCGATCGGCATCGCCAATTCCTGGCCGAAACTGACCCCAATCTTGCGGTTAAAGCGATTCAAAAGATTGTAGAGGTGGCAGAAAGTTTGCAGACATATCCACAAAGAGGTGCGATCGTTGAACAAGCCCCTGGTCTGCGCAAACTAATTGTGACCTTTGGGAAAGTGGGTTTTGTTCTACATTACGCTATCCTAAACGATGAAGTCCTAATTTTGCAAATTTATCACGGACGACAACAGCGTCCAACCTGAGTTGTGCAGACGAAAGTTTATAAAGACGCGATTTAGCAGTCACTTGGTAACTCGCAGCATCTTATTTCCGCCTTTTTGAAACTCATAGGGAGCCTCTTGAACTTCCACACGAAAACTTCTATTTTTCAATTCGGCAATAATTGGATTTAAATGCTCAGATTCCTCCCCGCTAAAACTTTGCAACAGCGGAAATACCCGCACTTCCTTTGCAACCCGACACATTTCTGTAATTGCTTCTATATGAAACTCTTCCGAAAGCAGATGAGAATAAGCAAATAAGAAATGGCTGCACAAAGCTAAATCAAATTGACCGTTCTCGAAAGGTAAAACTGGCAATTCAGCATTTATGTAGCGGCCTTGCTCCAAACCAGAAGGAAAATCTGCTAAAAATTCCTGCATCGCCTTCATTCGCACTTCGCCTAGCTGGTACGGCGATTCAAAATTATTCCACAGGTAGCCGTCTAAATTGGCCTTAACACCGTCAATCACAGTTTGATATGTTTCTTGGATGCGATCGCCAATTTCTACCGCAGTAAACTGATACACTGGATCGCAAGAAATTACCTTTTTACCTTGGCGAGTCATTTCGGCATTAAAACTCGCCGGGCCGCCCGCACAATCCAGAATTGCTAGCTTGAGATCGGTTGATGTCAGGCTAAACATTCCTATGTATTCATCCAAGCAGCGTCCCCAAGGAATTACTTTATCCAATTTTAGTGACACTTGTCTTTGTCCTGCAGAGAGAATTATTTAACATTTTACCTCAAATCAGGGTGGTTTTTTCCTATCCCCTTTCTGTGGCGGGTTGATTTGTATCGCGAGTTATGTATGAAAAATTTTGCTCAAACGAGATCCTAATCCTGAGAACAGTGGGCTGGCTTTACACTTTCTTTACAAAAAAGGGGCAAAATAGTTAAGTGCGATAGTACAATTTTTATGCTTGCACTTGTGGATTTTGCAGCGAAGCGAGGCTACACTGGACAGCAGGGAAAATAAACTAAAATCCACTAGCTAAATTGCTCTTGTTCAATGGCAGGCTGCAACCAGGAAAGAAAGATGAAACATACCATTCAAACCGCTACAAGTCTGAGTTTGTCAGCACTCCTGGTGCTATTGAGTTCGCTGCCCAGTATAGCTCAGTTGCCTGCCGTCAGAAATCCTGCGCCCGCTAGGAACCCAAACCAACCGAGAGTACCGCCTCCACCACCTCCGGGTTCGAGTTTGCCTTTAGGCAATTCGGGTGCGCTGACACAAGAAGCAGCTTATACTTTAGGCTCGGGCGATCGCATTGCTTTAGATATCTTCGGCGTTCCAGAATTCAGCAAAGAATATCAAGTGTTAGTTGACGGGACGCTCAATTTGCCAATCATTGGCAGCGTCTCAATTCAAGGATTGACGCTGCAACAAGCCGCTAACGTCATTACCAAGCGCTACGAACCCTTCATTAATGTTCCCGTTGTCACCGTGACTCTGATGCTCGCTCGCCCTCTAAATATAGGTATTGCAGGTGAAGTTACTCGCCCCGGTTCCTACAAAATTAATCCCGCCAGAGAAGGAAGCGGAGGAGGAGTAAAATTTCCGACTTTGATGGAAATGCTGCAGCTTGCAAAAGGGGTGACGTCAGCAGGAGATATGCGAAACGTCCAAATTCGCCGTTCCCGCACAGGAGGTGCTGAGCAAGTTACTACTGTGAATTTGCAGGATTTTTTAGACACGGGAAATTTGAGCCAAGATGTCACGATCCGAGATGGCGATACAATTTTTGTACCGACAGCAAGTGCCCTCAATACTCAAGAAGTCCGTCAAAGAGCCAGTGCTAATTTTTCCGCTGATATTACTAAACCAATTGGTGTGGTAATTGTTGGAGAAGTGAACCGGCCAGGGCCTTATACTGTATTTGCTTCCGATGTGCGATCGACCAACCAACAAACAGAGTTGAGTTTTGTATCTATCGACCAGCAGCAAGGGGCGGTTGTGGGCTTGCCAACAATAACTAGAGCCCTCAAAATTGCCGGCGGTATCACTACAGAAGCCGATATCCGTCGCGTGCAAATCCGCCGCCAAGTCAAAGGCGGCAACGAACAAACCATCATGGTAAATCTGTGGGATTTGCTGCAAAAAGGCGACTCTACTCAAGATATTTTGCTGCAAGAAGGTGATAGCGTAATTATCCCGACAGCATCTACTGTAGACTTG
Source organism: Microcoleus sp. S36a_B3 (assembly GCF_036700745.1). NCBI lineage: Bacteria > Bacillati > Cyanobacteriota > Cyanophyceae > Oscillatoriales > Microcoleaceae > Microcoleus > Microcoleus sp. S36a_B3. The sequence continues at coordinate 36,331 of NZ_JAUBPN010000035.1, forward strand.
ACTGAAGTTTCCCAAATCGGAAGTACGAGTTTCTCTCCAAACGCGATTAGCATCAATGTTGTGGGGGAAGTAATCAGGCCTGGAGCTTTACTGGTTAAACCCAGTACATCCCTGCACCAAGCTTTGCTGACTGCAGGCAGTTTCAATCAATTGCGGGCGAAAAAAGACAAGGTGGAACTGTTGCGTTTGAACCCCAACGGTACTGTTACTCGCCGCACTATCGATGTGGATTTTGCTCAAGGGTTGAATCCTGACAATAACCCAGTTCTCCGCAACAATGATGTGATTCTCGTAGCGCGATCGGGCTATACCAGGGTAGGAGACAATATCAACAGTTTCTTGCAGCCAGTGATAGGAGTTGCAACAGGGATCAACGCTGTTAGCGGAGTTTTTACTGGGTTTCAAGCAACCATCAACGCTTTTCAAAACTTATTTTTGGGAGGAGATTTTGAGCGAAAAAATCAACTCAGACAGCTTCGCGAACAACGTCAAGACAGACAAGAGCAACGTGAAGACAGACAGCTAGAGAGACAAAGACAAGCTGAAGATAGACAGCAGCAAGCTGAAGACAGACAGCAGCAAGCTGAAGACAGACGCTTGCAACTTGAAGACAGACAGCGACAAATAAATGTTGAAAATCAGCAACTTCAACTTCAGCAGCAACAACTTCAGCTACAGCAAATGCAGCCACAAACTACGACCACTACTCCTTGATATCATCTTCGGTAAAATGACCTAAGTTTGTAAACTTTTGAGGACTGAAGTCTTCGCTACAAACTAATTTGAATTTGATTGTGGTTTTGAATTTCGGGTACCCGAATAAGAAAGTCCGCGCCTGCGGACTTTAAAACCCACATTTTGCAGATATTTAGACAAATTTAATAGTTTTAAATTTGTCGGCATAAAGCCATGAAATCAACATATAGCAACGGTATCA
>NZ_JAUBPN010000036.1:0-9493 GCF_036700745.1 Microcoleus sp. S36a_B3
TCCCAATTCCCAATTCCCAATTCCCAATTCCCAATTCCCAATTCCCAATTCCCAATTCCCAATTCCCAATTCCCAATCCGTGCCAAAATGAGTCTAAGAAATTTTTTGAGTTGGAAAACTAACGATGAGTGTAGATTCTAAATTGCAGCGCGCATTTGATCAAGGCCGCGCCTTGAAAATTATCAGCGGTTTAAATAATTTTGATGCAGCCAACGTTGCGGCTGTTGTCAAAGCAGCGGATCTCGGCGGTGCAACATTTGTCGATATTGCTGCCGATCGCGATTTGGTATTGATGGCAAAACAGTTGACAAATTTGCCAATTTGTGTATCGGCTGTGGAACCGCAAAAGTTTGTGGCTGCGGTAGAAGCTGGCGCTGATTTGATTGAAATTGGCAACTTTGATGCTTTCTACGCACTAGGCCGCCGCTTTGAAGCTGAGGAAGTTTTGGAGTTGACTCGCGAAACTCGATCGCTATTGGCGAACATCACGCTTTCTGTCACAGTTCCCCACATTTTGGCACTCGACAAACAAGTGCAGTTAGCAACAGAATTAGTCAAAGCTGGGGCTAATATTATTCAAACCGAAGGCGGCACCAGCGCCCAACCAATTCACGCCGGAACTTTAGGATTAATTGAAAAAGCAGCGCCTACTTTGGCTGCAGCCTTTGAAATTTCCCGCGCCGTACAAGTTCCCGTACTCTGCGCTTCGGGCATCTCCAGCGTCACCGCACCGCTTGCTATTGGCGCGGGCGCTGCGGGTATTGGTGTCGGTTCTGCTGTCAGCCAACTTAATAGCGAAGTGGCGATGATTGCTGCTGTTCGCAGTTTGGTGGAAGCTTTGGCAAAAGTAGAGCGATCGCACTTTGCTGCTTCAATTTAATTAAGAAGTTCGGCAACGAGTAATGTGCGGGATTTAATAGATATAATTCCCGATTAACCATGACTCCTGCCGTCATCAGTCATCAATAAGAGGGAAGAAGGAAGAAGGTTTTTTTCCCATCTTCCCCGACTTTAATAGTTGATCCACCACACAGCATAATCTTGCAATAACTGATGGTTTGGGGAGATAACATCGACTGCTTTTAACTCTGCTAAAAGCAAGATAAATCTTTTGCGATCGCCGACGCGCTGCACTCTGGCAAAAATGCCGTCTTCAGTAACCACAAAATCCTCAACTCGGTCAATTATGAATTTATCAGTATAAGAAGGTTGAGTTTTTTTAAGCCTTGCATATTCTTTTTTGCTACCCAAACCCATTGTATACTCTTCTTCCCATTCAAACTCTTCTATACCCGTAACCTGGCAGGGACATTGGATATGTTGCTTGATGTATTCTAGATATTTAATTGAATTGTCGCGGGTGGAATTAATATTTTTAGTTCTTAAGATTTTTTTAATTTGGGTTTCAAATTTCTTGTCGTTAAATGGGTTGTTTTCAGCAAACTGGGCGAACACTTCTGGATTGAACCCCCCTGTCAATTCCGGTATTTCGGCAAGCAAGCGCTGCAAGTCGTTGAACGGTTTCGGTCTTCTGCCTGCTACAATGGTTTCATCAAGCTGGACTGGAGGAAGTTCTGATTCTGAAAGCAGAGGTTTGGTTTGATTTGGGCGATCGTCAAATTTAGACTTGTTAACTTTAGATTTGTTAAGTTGAGGTTTGTTAAATTTAGGCATCGCTCGGTTCCGCTGTACTGGTTAATTAATAAAGTATATCTTGGCAGAAGTACATTCGTGTCTGATAGATAGGAGGAAGCTGTGATGCAATTACTGAAATCGCCCGATGAATCGGAAGTCTATCAAGGGCAATTCGGCGAGTTTACGATTACTCAAAGCGATCGCACCGGAGTGCTGATCTACCGGGCCGGGTTGGGAGTGGCAGCGCTGTGTTTGGCGGTGGGCGCTACTCTGGTGTTGCAAAGCGGCGACAACCCAACAGCAATCCAAGCTTTAACGCCTGTTTTTGCGTGTTTCTGGATAGCTTTAGGCGTTAGTTTAGCAACTATTCACATTTACATGATTCAGCTGCACCGAACGTTACAGGCGTTTTGGGCGATCGGTGGCGCGGCAGCAGTATTTGTCGCCCTACAAAGCAGCGAACCTTTAGCTTTAACAGTGTACGAAAATCCAGCGACTTTGTGGGGAATTGGCTTTACTTTTGCGGCATTAAATGGCATTTATTTTAAAGAAGCTTTTTGCTTCAACCGCCTAGAAACTAAGTTTTTAACTCCAGGAGTTCCGCTGTTGATTTTAGGACATATTTTTGGTTTTCTGTCACCGGAAAACGAACAGTTGTTGCTAGGATTTTGGGCAATATTGTTCATCATTTTTGCAGTCCGCAAGTTCTTTCAACCTATACCGCAGGACATCGGAGATAAGAGCGTTTTTGAGTACCTCAAACAAAAACAGTAGAGAAGGTTCGGCAGCGGATTTAGTAGCGGATTTAATGGATTTAATTGTGCACTCGCAAGTTAAGTTTTTTGGCGTAATTTCTATTAAGATTGGTTGGCGATCGCACTCGGACTCAAGAAACCGGGTTTTGTAAGCTCATCTTTGGGGTGCAACTAAGTAGTTTAAGAAAAACCCGGTTTCTAGTCATTGGTGCGTAAATCCTTAAGAATTCTCTCGATCGGAATTTTGCCAGAATGCGAAAACCTCAAATCAAAATTAGTCTGATCCGCCGCCGAGAAATGTGGGCAATTACCTGGGAAGGTTGGGTAATTGCGATCGCGGGATTAATCATTGCAATGGTCTTAATTATCACAAATATTTATCCATTTTTTGCGGTAAATTCGCCGCTGAAATCAGATATATTGGTTGTCGAAGGGTGGTTGCCGGATTATGCGATCGAAAGTGCGATCGCCGAATTCAAAAAAGGCGAATACCGCCAATTAATTACTACTGGAATTCCAGTAAATAAAGGCTACTATCTCGCTGAATATAAAAATTATGCCGAACTGACAGCAGCGACTTGTATAGCCCTAGGATTTGACAAGGACAAACTGGTAGCCGTACCCGCACCGAATGTCATGAAACACCGCACAGCCGCTTCTGCGATCGCCCTTCGAGATTGGCTGGCTGCATCGCCCCTAAAAGTAGACACAATTAATCTCTATTCCTTTGGCCCTCACGCCCGCAGAAGTTGGATGGTTTTTAAAGAAGTGCTGCATCCTGAAATTAAAGTTGGGATAATAGCTGCAGAACCGCAAGATTATAACCCGCAGGAATGGTGGAAATCGAGCGAAGGTTTTCGGACAGTAATTGGGGAAATCATAGCTTATATTTACGCCCGTTTTGTCGATTGGAAAGCTTAGCCATTCTTTTTAACTCTTCCCCTTCTTCCCTTCGCGTTCTTTGCGCCTTTGCGGTTCGTTAAAAAAAATCTATATCCCACCCAAAATGATAAAAACATTTTCACGTCAATTGAGGGCAAGTCGTTGCTAGAAGAACGCGCTTACTGGTTAGCATGGTCGCAGATTAGCGGTATCGGGCCAATTTTGTTGCAAAGATTGCACCAACAATTTCCTAGTTTGGCAGCAGCTTGGACGGCTAAGCCCGTAGATTTAATGCGAGTCGAAGGGTTTGGGAAACAGACAATAGAAACGGTTTTGCAAGAACGATCCAAACTCAATCCCCAAGAATTTATTGAACAACATCTTATTAAAAATCCCTGTTTTTGGACACCCGCCGATCCAGATTATCCCAGCTTGTTATTAGAGATTCCCAATCCGCCGCCGGTGCTGTACTATCGCGGTTTAGTTGACCTTAAGGAAAATCGCGGAATTACGCCGACGGTGGCAATTGTTGGGACTCGAAGTCCTTCGGAATACGGCCGCCGCTGGACTCGCAAATTTAGTGTGGCTTTGGCTACAAACGGTTTTACTGTGGTTTCGGGATTTGCTGCGGGAATTGATACGGAGGCTCATACAAGCTGTTTGGAGGCGGGTGGCCGGACTTTGGCTGTTTTTGGTACTGGGGTTGATGTTGTTTATCCCAGGCCAAATGAGCGGTTGTGCGATCGCCTGTTGCAGCAGGGATTGGCAATTAGCGAATATCCGGCGGGAACTCAACCGAATAAAACTAATTTTCCGCGCCGAAATCGGATAATTGCTGGCTTGAGTCGGGCTACAATTGTGATAGAAGCTCCGCACAAATCTGGTGCTTTAATTACTGCTTATCAAGCTAATGATTTTTGCCGGGATGTGTATGTTTTGACGGCAAGATTGGATGATGAGCGGTCTTTTGGTTGTTTGGAGTTGCTGAGTAAAGGTGCTCATCCGATTCTCCCGAATAGCGATCGGCTGTTAAGCGAAGACAGGTTGTTGGAAATGCTCGGAGCTATGCCAAAATTGGATAATGCCAAGCAGTTGTCGCTGTTTCCGCCAAATCCGACGGTTGAGAAGCGCACGCCGCCGTTGGAGCCGGAATTGGCTAAGGTGTTAAGTGCGATCGGCTCCGGGACAATTTCTTTTGACACAATTGTGGAAGCAGCGGGATTAGAAGCGGGAACAGTTTCTGGTATACTTTTGCAGTTGGAATTGTTGGGATTAGTTTCGCAGTTGCCGGGAATGCGTTATCAGCGCTGCTGATGTGGAAGTAATACGGTTTAGGCTAGGTCATTGGTGTCAACTTAAATCTAAAACCCTCTCGATCTCTCGTTTACCGCCGAGGCTAGATCCCCCTAAATCCCCCTTAAGAAGGGGGACTTTGAGAAGATTCTTGTCCCCCCCTTTTTAAGGGGGGTTAGGGGGGATCTGCCAGACTATTAAAACAAGTGATTGAATCCAACTCAATCTTAAATTAATCCGAAATTAGCAGCGCTAATACTGCTAGCAGAAACTCCGCTGAGAGAAGCTAAAATCTCCCCAGTTTGTGCGAACCGAATTAATGTTGAACCGCTATCTTGACTAATCGCCAACTGCGAGAAATCCAGCCCGCTACCCAATACTAACAAGTCTTGACCGAGTTCAAAATCTGCGATCGTATCAGTACCGGAATTCGTAGAGAGTAGGAATTTATCTACTCCCATTCCTCCCGTCAAAGTATCACTTCCCAAACCGCCAGTCAGCAAATCATCTCCCTTACCTCCGTAAAGTAGATCGTTGCCATCATCGCCGTTCAAAATGTCAGTGCCGCGATTGCCAAACAAGGCATCATCACCGCTACTTCCGAGCAAAGTATCGCTACCTTTGCCGCCGAAAACAGTGTCATTTCCCAGAGTTCCATCGAGGGAATCATTGCCCCTCATACCCATCAATACATTATCCGTGCTGTCGCCAATCAGGATATCGTCGCCATTTGTACCGAGAATTGCATTCGGGGAATTGCTGCCCAAATCAGCATCGCCGGTGAGAACGGGAGTCGCAAGGCCAACTGGTAAAACTACTGCTTGAATTCGGCTATCTAAAGCAGCACCGGTATTCTCAGTAACTACCAGGGAAATTGGTTTGTTTCCCGTACCAACTGCTTTGAAATCTTGAGTTGTCGGGCCCAAGGCTACTTGTTGGACGCGGGCAACTGATTCAGGAATTGATGTTGCTGTTGGGTTGGAAACAGCCGCATCAATACGTTGATTGGCTGTTGCCATTACTGTCGCGGATTGCGAGGTAATTTGGCTGACTTGTTGAGAGTTGAAACTGGGGTCTATTTGCTGGATTTTAGCGGCTGCTTGCTGAATGATTGGTTCTAAAGCTGCTGCGTTGCTGAGGTTTAAGACTGTACTGGATTGAATTCGATCGGTAATTGAACTGACAACAGCCTTGACAATATCGGTATTGACTGCACTGGAAGCGCCGTCAATCAAAGCGCTGGTTTGGGTGATGAAGTTTTGGACTTTCACCATTGCGGATAAGACTTGGACTCCGCCTGGTAAATTTTGGTTGGTGGCTGCGATCGGATCTAAGCTAGTTAAGTCAACTTCAGCGGGGAGTCCAAGGGCGGCTTTGACTAAAGATTGGGCTTCTTCTAGTGCAATTCCTTTGTCGGTTAAGTCGGCGACTAAGGTGGTTAGGAGGGTGACTACACTAGAATCTGGGGGTGCGGTGACTGGTGTTTCTAGGGGTAAGCCGGTGGCGGTGTCAGTGCCTCCTGTGGCTACTAGATTGCCTTCTGATGGGTCGATTTCTCCGTTTTTGTTGGTGTCGAAAGTCTCGAAGGGGATGTTGAGATTGAATTTACCGCCTGTATCGGTAATTGTGGATGGTTCGTTGGTGTCGAGGATGCTGTTTTTGTTGGCATCGAGGAAGAGGGTTGCACCCTCTATGTAACCGTCAATGACTACGCCGGTGCTGCTAAATTGCAGCAACATACCCTTACCCGAATATGGACCCGTCTCGTCGTCACTGACAGTAGCGCCAGCCCTGTCTGTTGCTGTTAACTTAATCCTGAACTCCTGCGGTATGGGACTTGCGCCACTGAGTGTACGGGTATCTGGATTGAAGGTGAGCCAACTTGGCAGGGGACTGCCGTCCATCAGAGTTGCTGTGTAGGTAAGCGTGTCACCTGGATCGGGGTCAGTGAAAGTGTTCGACGGAAATTGGTACTCGAATGTTAATGGGTTATTGCTTACTGTCTTGAACTCGTGATGCCAAGGGGTTGTATCGGGGCCGTAGTTGATTTTCGGCGGGTTGTTGGGGTCGTTGTCTGCGATCGTCACAGTAGCAGTAGATGACTCGCCTATCTTTTGGGGGTAGGGAGTATTTTCTAAGGTGATAACTACTTTTTCGTCGCCCTCTACTTGGCTGTCATCGCGGACATTGACAACCATGTTGACGCTGCGTTGACCCGCTGGAATGGTGACAAAGTTGTTATAGCCGTAGGACGGGTTAGTGGGTAATAACTGAGGGGGTTCGGAATCTGAAACTAATTCGTAATCAGGACCTGGTAGAGCAAGGTTGTTTTGATTACTATACGATCCATCTGACACATCGAACCCCTTGAACCTGTAGTAGACATTCAGCGCATTAGCTAGGTTGCCAGTACGGGTAATGGTGAATTTTCCAGGATTGGGTTCTTCGGGTGGAAAGATGGTTTCCGCAGCATTGGGATCTGTAGCACTGATGGTCAGCGTTGGTTCGATATTAGGGGCTGTAAAAGAAAAAGGTTGTCCTTCGACAAACGGTGAACCCGCCCAAGCACCGTCGATCGCCTGTACACTCCAGTTATAAGTTTGTTCAGGGATTAAGTAATCTGGTTTTAACAGCCAACCAGGCGAGTAGGAATTGCTGGGGCTGTTGGGGTTGGCTTGATGGACATTTCCCAACTGCACTACTTGCCGAGTTCCATCATCCAGGGACATCGGGCCAACAATGTACTCTTTAATAGGGTCGCCACCGTAGGAGGGATTGGGACGAGTAGTCCAAACTTGTAGGTTATAGCTTAAACCCTGATTTGGAGTTTGAGCGTCGATCGGATTCCCCTGTCCTCCGGGCAAACTTAAGATAACTCCTTCGGGAGTAATCCAAGGGTAATTGGAACCTTGAGGTGCAGAGGGTGGCGTGTTCGCATTAGGGGTATTGTTGCGGTAGACTTTGACAAAGGTGTCACTGCTACCGGGTGAATTATCTCTTGTCGTGAGTGCAATATCTAGTCTGCCGTCCTTGTCGTAGTCTCCCGAAGAACTCGGGCTGGCAACATTATCAGGCAGCCCTGCATCCTTGAGGAGTTCAAAATTGGTGCCAGCATCATTTTTTTCGTAAACTTGGGCGACACTGGAACCCGGATTACCACCCACTTCTGTCACAAGGATATCCAGCTTGCCATTGTTGTCGTAGTCTCCCCAAGCACCGGGACTACCACCATACCCGAATTGGTAATAAGCTTCCTGAAAGCTAGTAGTATCCCCATAGCTATTGTTTCCGAGCAATCTGGTACGGCCGTAGTTCAATTCATTTGGACGCGACGCTCCACCTGCTCCACCTGTAAGCAAGATATCTAGTTTGCCATCGCTGTTGGAGTCTCCCCATGCACCGTAAATAATAGGTTCTTGGGGGTTTTGATTTTGCGGCAGTGGCTTTTCGGTAAAGCCATTGCCAGTGTTGCGATACAATTTTGCGATGTAATTTGACTTGGGGTCGCTTTGTGCAGCGGTGTCCCCTGTCAGCAAGATATCGGGTTTGCCATCGTTGTCGTAGTCTCCCCAGGCCGCATTGCCAATAACACCGGGCAAGCTAGCCCCAGTCTCCTCCTCAAAGGTAAGGGCGTAGTAAAAGATACTGCCGTTGTTAAAGCCAGTAAGCTCGTTGCGGAACACTTTGGCGATGTAGCCTGAACTCGTGTCACCTGTGAGTACGAGATCCTTTCTGCCATCGTTGTTGTAGTCTCCCCAAGCTGCGGAACCGTTGAAAATACCAGGCAGCTTTACCCTGCTGTCTAGAGTAAATTTAGTGGGGTCGATCGAGGTTGGGTAATCGGGAAGAGTGCTATCAGTCCTCTGGTTCCGGTACAGTCTGGTGATGGGGGTGTAGGGAAAACTTGGGACGTAGGGTGCACCAGGGATGGAAGAAGGGTCTGGTGGAGGAGTATCAATTACGCCTGTGAGCAAGATATCGAGATCGCCATCATTGTCGCTGTCTCCCCATGTAGCAGAAGGTTTGGAATTATGCTCTTTCCCATTTTCCTGGATCACACCTCCGTAAACGGTAGGCAGGCCTATATCAACTGGTGTAAAGCTACCGTTGTCGTTGCTGTAAACTTTCGGGGTGTATTGCGATCGGGGAAAAGAAAATGAGTTGTTTTGTACACTACCTCCTTCCATCACCAACAGATCCAAATCGCCGTCATTGTCGAAGTCTCCCCACGCATTAGGGCCGACAAAACCAGGTATCTTCAGATCGGCGAGTTCGTTGGTGAAAACTTTATCCAAAATTTTCAAGGTCGTAGAGCTCTGAGTGCCAATATTGGCATTATCCGCACTAGCGATCCGAAACGCGATTTCTTCTGTTCCCTCAGCTTCACCATCCGATAAGATATCAACTGTGAAAGTTTTGGTATCTTCGCCTGGGTTAAAGGTAAGTTGACCAGAGTAATTGGAGGCAAAGTTCCAATCTTTTCCCAAAGTCGCTGAACCACCAGTAACAGGTTGTAGGTACGCCCTGGAAGTTTTGCTTATATCCCCGGTGCGAGTGAGAGTAATTTCTTGCTTAACGACTTCTGTGGCACTTTCCTTGACTTTGTAAGTAGCTTGGGAAAAACTTATCGTGGGATCGTTAAGATCAGTAATTCGATCGACAGTTCCGACAGATTGAGGCCGATCGTTAGATTTCGGTATTCCGATCGGTCTGTTTGGGCTGCTTGTTCCTGTAGTGTTTGGTGTCGGTGTCGGCGTCGGCGAATCCGAATCGGGCGGTAGCGGTGCTCCTCCCGGTGTCGGAGTCGGAGTGACAGATGTCGTCGGAGTTGGAGTCGGAGTGACAGATGTTGTCGGAGTTGGAGTCGGAGTGACAGATGTTGTCGGAGTTGGAGTCGGAGTGACAGATGTTGTCGGAGTTGGAGTCGG
>NZ_JAUBPN010000036.1:9593-36431 GCF_036700745.1 Microcoleus sp. S36a_B3
GGAGTCGGAGTGACAGATGTTGTCGGAGTTGGAGTCGGAGTGACAGATGTCGTCGGAGTCGGAGTCGGAGTGACAGATGTTGTCGGAGTTGGAGTCGGAGTGACAGATGTCGTCGGAGTCGGAGTCGGAGTGACAGATGTTGTCGGCGTTGGAGTCAGAGTCGGCGTTGGAGTTGGCGGTGGCGGCGGTGGCGCTACATCGTTATCTGCGATCGCCACTGTCACCCCTGGAACCACAACCACATTATACTTAGCATCAGTGCTGCTCGCACTGTGAGTAATTTTGCTGCTGTGTGAACCTTCCACAATCGCATCGTCAACAGCTATCACCGTAACGGGTTGAGCGACATTCCAATTATTGGGAGTGAAAGTGATAGGGGCGATCGGCTTAATCTCATTATCTGTTGTGAGAGTGAGAGTTACAGGGGCGATCGGCTGCGATTTCAGTGCTAAAGTGTACGTACCGTTTGCACCGCCTTCGGTAGCAGTTGTTTCGGCAACACTAACAGAAACACCAGCCGTATCATTGTCCTTATTGGTAATACCAACATCCGCCACCTCTCGGTTGCTGTAATTCGCATCTGTACTAACAGCAGCAGCCGTGACAATTTTGTACTCAATATCGCCGTCAGCAATACTGTCATTAACTCCAGTTACTGTCACCGGTTGCGGCACATTCCAGCTAGCCGGAGTGAAAGTTATACTGTTAGTTGAAACTGTTCCTTCCGCAACATTGGAACTATTCAAACCGATAGTCACATCAGCAGTCGGCTGAGTATTCAAAATCACAGTAAAGTCAGTCTTAGTGCCATCTTCGCCCGTAGTCAAGCCCGCCGTCGGATTCACCGTAATTCCCGGAGTTTCATTGTCACTGTTAGTGACGGCGACATCATCAGGATCGAGGTTATTGTAATTAGCATCGGTACTGACAGCAGCAGCCGTGACTATTTTGTAAGGTTGAGGGCCATCAGCTACTAAATCGTCAACACCACTCACCGTGATTGGTTGTGGTTGATCGTAGTTAGCAGAAGTGAAAGTTAAGCTATTAGTTGAAACGGTTCCTTCTGCAACATTGGAACTGCTCAAACCGAAAGTAACATCAGCAGTTGGTTGAGAGTTGAGTTTGACAGTGAAGGTAGCAGTGCCACCGACTTCACTTGTACTTAATGCTGTTGGGTTAACAGTAAAGCCAGCTTTGTCATCATTAGTAATAGTTGTGGTAGCGGTAGCAGTGGTAATTGTCGGTGTTACGCCTGGGCTGGTGGGATTGGACAGGGTGACGGCAATGGTTTCGTCGGGTTCAACTAGGGTGTCGCCTAATACATCGAGAGTAATGGTTTTGGATGTTTCACCAGCCGCAAAATTAATTGTGCCAGTAGCAGTAGTTGCCCCTGAAGTGCCGCCGATGTTGTTATAATCGCTGACGTTTGTAGCTGTTCCGGCGATCGCATAATTGACGCTACTTGCCCCGCCGGTGTTGCCGCTGCGAGTCGCAGTGAAAGTCAGAGGTTTTGTGCCGCTATTACCTTCGGGAATGCTGGCAATACCGGCGGCAATGGCATAAGAAACAGTACCGTTGGCTGCAATAGTTAATGTTGTTTGTTTTGTTGTACCTGCAACGCCTCCGGTGATTGTGCCAAAGTTGAGAATTGCGGTTTCGGCGTTTTCAGGGAGATTGTCGGGTTTGATAGTAACTGCAACATTCTGGGTGAGTGCGGCACCTGTTGCACCTGCGGGGAATGTAATTGAGGTAGGTAAAAAGGTGTAGTCTGAATTTTCGGTGGCTGTGCTGCTAGGGTCGATCGCAATTGGTACAACTACATCGCCCAAGGGAGTGTCGCCACTGATGGTGACGGGAATCTCAACTGCGGTGTCTGTGGTTCCTTCTGTACCGCTGTATGTTGCAGTACCAAAATTAACTGTATTGGGTGTATTTAGCAGCACCGAAACGTTATCGGAACCGTTATTTGTTACTGCCAAATCCGGGAGAGTATCAGCATTAAAGTTGCCGGCAATAATGGAATATGGATCTGTGCCCGCAGCAAAGTTAATGGGGGCACTAAAACCGCCAGTACCGTTACCAACTAAAATTGCAGCGCCGCTGCTGCTTCTTACTGCTAAGTCAAGTTTGCCGTCTCCGCTAAAGTCATTCGCAACAATGCCTTCCAGCCCTGTCCCCGCGCTAAACCCAGTGGCCGCGCCAAAGCCACCAGTGCCATTTCCTAATAGAATTGAGACATTGTTAGAACCGTTGTTAGCTGTGGCTAAGTCGAGGAGATTGTCTCCGTTAAAGTCCCCAGTGGCGATCGAATTTGGATTTATCCCTGCTGCAACATTAGTCGGTGCACCAAATCCGCCCGTACCATTCGCTAAAAAAACAGAAATGGTGTTAGATAAACTATTCGGCACAGCTAAATCGGAAAAAGTATCTCCGTTAAAGTCCCCCACTGTCATGAAAGCGGGAATTGACTGCGCGCTCAAGTTAGTGTTGAAATTCAATGCCCCGCTGCCACTGCTATTTGCCAGCAAAATTGTGACAGTGCCAGAGGGACTGCCAGGGCTTGAATTGACTACTGCTAAGTCTGAAAAGTTGTCGCCGTTAAACTTCCCAACTGCAACCGAGATAGGAGATACTCCTGTAGGATATGGAGTGGGGCTGCCAAAACCGCCCGTACCATTTCCTAAGAAAACGAAAAGGGCGCCACCAGTGCCGCTACCAACTACTGCCAAGTCGGGGAAATTATCATTGTTAAAATTGCCGATCGCGATCGATTGGGGACGTGACACCGCCAAGGTAGGAATAGGCGCGGGATTAAAGCCACCGATGCCATTTCCTAACAGGATAGAAACATTATTAGATCCTTGGTTTGCTACAGCTAAATCGGGTTTGCCGTCGGCGTTAAAATCCCCCGTAGCGATGCCCGCAGGACTTGTCCCCGCACCAAAATTAGTTGCCGCACCAAAACTATTCAAAACGTACTCGTAACCTGCCAATACTTCGGCTGCAAATATTAGCGGTGTTTTGATTTCTCCGCTGCTGATTTCCAGTTCCCAGTCCCCGCCCTTTGCTACACTTCCCGTGAGGTTTTGCGAAGCTGCAACACTAGCGCCGGTTAACTCACTCAGGCGTTTTATAAATGCTTTACCTGTCTCGCCTGCTGCTACGTTGCACCCGTACAAAAGAATGTGAGGTCGATTGTTGGGGATTGAGTCGGTTCGTGGCGAAAACCACTGCTGTAGATCATGCCGATCGCCCTCAATATCATCTAAACTCAAGCTACCGCCGCCCAATTGCAAGCTGCCGGGAGCACCGTGAGAAACTATGTGAATGCTGTCAATACTGGTTCGATCGCGTAAAACTTCAGTAATTTGGGCGATCGCATCTTGATTCCCATCCAAAACCACTACTTCCGTACCCGGTTTTACCCCGGCAATCAAACTTTGATAATTTGGTACTTGAGTGTCGATAAAGGCGATCGCACTTACTGAAACTCGATTATTTAATTTCGGCATAATACACCTGACTCGGGTAAAAAAGACAACAATTCCCCGGTTTCGCGACTTGCATCCGAAACTCTTTTTGAAGCTTGTAGCAACCATAACAGTTGTTTCAGAGAAAATATATAAACTTTTCTCCATAAAAACACTTAGTTATTAAAGCTTTGATAAAGATACAAAAATTAATTAAGTAATATTTCGTACTATCCAGCACGAAGTTGATAATTCAACACAAAATCAATAAGTTGCCAGTGTAATTATATCTAAGTATTAATATCGTCTTTTTGATAGATATGTGCGATCGGGGCGGGTTTATGAGATTATGGGTATTAGGCAATTATTTTTCGTAAAACCCGCCCCTACAGGTTATTCGTTAGAATATTTAAGGGCGCTCGTAAATGAAATGCACAAGGGCGATCGGGTGCTTTATTTCTGAGCTAAAATTGCATCATAATCGCCATGAGTCCCTATCCAAAACCAGACAATACCTTCAGGTTTCTCAACTCCCAGAGCTCGGTAACTATCGCCTACTCGCACCGATTGCAATTGCTTTCGCCTGCCAACTTTTTTTAAATGCAGTGAAGGATGATACGGATCGACTTTTAGTAATTGTAATTTTTATCAGCTAAGGCTTGTATTTCTTTAGGTAGCTGGCGATAGCACTGCCAAAAACGCGGTAAAGTCAGATGCTTCATAACACTTTAGCCAATCCAGCTTCATACTCTGCATCAACTTCATCAAGTAGCGCATCTAACCGCCCATCCTCCAAATCTTCTTCAATTTGCCGGTCCCAAACTTGTTGTCGATACTCTATCAGCCAAGTAGTTAACTCCGATAGTTCCTTAACCGACAAATTCATAATTGCTGTTTCAAGTTCTTTAACGCTCATACATTTTGCCACATTATGATATTATTAATATAGCAAATTATTTGCACTTAAATTCAACTCCCATCAATCCCTGCCAAAATCCTCTCAGCATCCCCGCACAAAGCATCGTGACAGCAACCGTTACTCGCCAACAATCCCCCCCACTGACTCACATCTCCCCGGTTGTACTGCAAAGCAGAACCGTCAAAACGAGTAAATTGACCACCCGCTTCCGTCAAAATCAATTCCGGTGCCGCTAAATCCCAATCCTTCGGCGCAGACTTTCCCGAAAGGGCAATATAAACATCAGCTTTTTGTTCCACAATTGTCGCAATTTTGCAGCCGATACTGCCCACAGCTAGTTGATTTTGACAAGGCAATTTGTGTAACAATTGATTAAAGCGATCGCCCCGGTGACTGCGGCTGGTTACTATAGATAAATCTGCCAGTATATTTCGCGCCGAAACCTGCAATTTGACCGCAGAACCGTCCCGACTTTCCATAAAAGCGCCAGCATCCCGAATTGCGTAATAAATCTTTTGTTGTTCCGGCCAAGCCACAACCGCTAATACCGGTCTTCCCTCAAACGCTAAAGCAATGTGAACGGCAAATTCCCCCGTCTTGTCAATAAAATCGCGCGTTCCATCCAAAGGGTCAATAATCCAAACCCAAGATTGAGGTAAAGGAACTTGACCGCAACTTTCTAAATAAGACTTGTAAGTTTCTTCGCTGAGATAGCCAAATTCTGCATTCCCTAAAACAGACTGCAATTCATCTAAAATGTAAGAATTAACAGCGATATCGGCCGCCGTAACTGGGCCGTCTTTTTTCTCTTGAATGTCCAGGTTTGGAGTCTGGGAATCGGGGTGATAGTAGGATTGCAAAATATCTGTCGCACCCCAAGCCGCCGCCCGCGCAATTTCGCTTAATTCTTCAAGATTTTTCATTTTTTAAACCGTAGATGAACGCTGATAAACGCAGATAGATGTTCGTGTTTGCAAGTGGTCAACTGTCAACTGACAACTGACAACTGACAACTGACAACTGTCAACTGACAACTGACAACTGACAACTGACAACTGACAACTGACAACTACCAATTGATATGAGGATATTTCCATTCATAATAATTGGGAAACACAAAATTAGTAAACGACACCGAAATACTCACCTCTAGCGATTTTACATGATGCCACCAACCCACAGGAATAAATATAACTTCTCCCGGTTCCAAAATTACCTCAATGATTTTTGCATCTCTGTAAAGCGGATATTTGTCATAGTCGGGATTTTCGCCATCAACCTTGCTAAAAACTCCGACATGATTGTAAAGCAGAGGTGTTTGCTGGGGAGAAATCAATTTAATCAGCTTGCGTCCCGATACCTGTGCTAAAACTAAGTTAACTGGGTCGTGATGCAGCGGCGTAATTGTACCCTTCGGGCCGAACCAAAAGAAAACTCTGCCTTTTGTATCACCGGGATTGAGGTATTCTGGGAAAATCTCAAAGTCGTTAAATAGCGATTTAAATTCTTCTCTTTCCAGAGTTTGATTGTTAGCAACCATGTAGCAGTCGTTGCTGGGGCCACCGTTGACGACCATATCTACATACTCGCGGAAGAAAACGATTTTTTTGTGGTTGTGTACCTTAATTTCGTAATCCGGGTCTGAGTTGCGGTTGGCTTGAATTTCTACCTCTGCATCTCCATATTTTTGCTGCAAATACTCCGGTGTCCACAACTGTAATGCTTTCCAGTTGTGCATGATGTTGGTAATAATTACGGGAGTATTTTTAGCGTAGTAATTTTCTAAAAAATACTCTCTGGAAAGGCTGCTTTTGCGTTCGATTGTGCCAAACTTGGAAGAGAGTGCGGCTAATTGATTGTTGATGTTAAGTTGCGATTCCAGTTTCTGCAATAGCTGTACGTAATGGCTACCTGCTTGGAAGTAAGGATGAGATGATATTTCGGTAACTTCTGCAGTTGCTGTTTCGGCATCTATGCCTGTATTTACTAGGGCTTGAATAATTTCTGCGTCTGCTTTATTTAATAATTTGTTGGCCGCTACCCACTGTTTCAAGTTGTCTGGGACTTCTGGTTTGCTTGGCGCTGCTGCGAGTAGGTTTGGTAAGTTTTGCGTCAGCCATTCTAGATTAACCTGTTGTTGTTCGGTTAAGGTAATCCGCAAGGGGGGAAGTGTGATGCTTAGGGGTTGAGTTTCAGCCATGATTTGAGTGTTTTGTTTTGGGGTAGTTTTGTTTTGCTTGCAGGTGTTTTACTAATATAGCAATCTTGTTTGATTTGTGGATTTTTTGGGCGAACCGCGAAGACGCAAAGGGCGCAAAGGAAGAAAGGAGAGGGTTGATATGATTATTTTAGCTTAACAAGTGTTGTCTGTTTCTGTTTTCTGGGTGCGATCGCTTTTTTCCGGATAGTTGGGTTATTTTAAAGTTAAGGTTGAATGTTTTTTATCCATTGACGGGTTCCGAAAGTTTTGCAGGAATCGGAAGCTATTTTGGCGGCGGCGGTGATGGCAGTTGTAAAGTTATTTTGTAAAATATAGTGACAGAAAGCGCCGTGAAAAATGTCGCCTGCGCCTAAGGTGTCTGCGGCTTGGATTTGAGGCACTTCTAAACTGCCGAAACTGCCTTTGCTGAGGTATTTAATCGGTTTTTCGCCGCGCGTGATGGCAATGTGGGGAATTCCGGCTGCTGAGAGGTAAGCAAAGACTTGTTCTGAATTGTTGCAGTCGGGCGGATGAAAGTTATCGGAACATACGGCCCATTCAATGAAGGGCAATATTTCTTCTAATCCGGGTTTCCAACTGCCGCCATCGAGGACGATGGGAATGTTTTTTGATTGGGCGAGTTCAGCGATTTCTTGGCTGGCTGGAATTTGGTGTCCGTCAAACAGTATGATATTAACTGATGTTAAAATATCCTGGTTAATTGTTTGACTGTCAACTTGCGATTTCGTAGCATTGATGGAAATTACCGATCGATCGCCCGTTGCTTCAGTTACAATAATCGAAGAGACTGGTGGAGTGTGCGAGATCCCTGGTTGCAAATCAATTATCCTGACATTATACTCCGCTAAGTCTGCACGAATCAATTGGGCGATCGCGCCAGTGCCCAAAACCCCCGCCAACACCGACGCATTCCCCAAACAGCTAAAAGTCACCGCAGCATTTGTCGCCGGCCCGCCCGCAGCAATGGTACAATCAGCAGCAACAACTTTCTGATTTTCACCCGGAGGCTTCTCGGCTAAATAAACTAAATCTAAAGTCGCCAATCCCAAAAATAATCCAGTTTTCATATCCGCATTAATCCGCGTACATCTGCGGTTAAAAACAAAAAAATCTCCTAATGCAGCCAAATCCTAACACAGGAACACTTTACATTGTCGGAACCCCAATCGGCAACCTCGAAGACATGACATATCGCGCTATCCGAATTTTACAAACAGTAGATTTCATCGCCGCCGAAGACACCCGCCACACAGGCAAACTTTTACACCACTTTCAAATCAAAACACCCCAAATCAGCTATCACGAACACAACCAACAACAGCGACTCCCCGAATTAATCGACAAACTGCAGTTAGGAAAAAGTATCGCCATTGTAACCGATGCTGGAATGCCGGGAATTTCAGACCCCGGATACGAGTTAGTCAAAGCTTGCGCCGATGCTAATATTAACATTATTCCGATTCCCGGCCCCAGCGCCTGCATAGTCGGGATAAGTGCATCGGGATTACCTACAGACAGATTTGTATTTGAAGGATTCTTGCCCGCCAAAGGTCAAGAACGCCAGCGCGGTTTAGAAGCTTTGCAAATAGAATCCCGCACTATTATTTTATACGAATCTCCCCACCGATTGCGGCAAACTTTACAAGATTTAGCAAATACCTTGGGAAGCGACAGACAGATTGTGCTGGCGAGAGAGTTAACTAAAATGCACGAAGAGTTTTGGCGTGGTAGTATAGAAAGTGCGATCGAACTTTACACCGCACGCGAACCCCAAGGAGAATTTACCCTCGTAATTGGTGGCCTGCAAACAGACGCACCAATTTTCTCCGAAGACGCCATCAAAGCCGAATTACAAACATTAATAGCAGAAGGCATCAGCCGTTCCCAAGCCAGCCGCCAACTAGCCCAACAAACATCCCTCCCCCGCCGCCAAATCTATCAACTCGCCCTCACAATTGGCGACAATGAATCACTAGAACAACCCTTAGATGACTTGTGAATAACCCTCTCTTCTCCTCCTCTGCGCCCTCTGCGCCCTCTGCGGTAAAAAAAGAAACTCAATAATCACACTAAAAATTATATGGTACGCGGAAACTACGATCGCCAAAAACCCTACTTACGCAACCCCAACATCAACAAACCAATCGCCGAAATCTATGCAGACTTAGACGCCTTTAGCTGGGAGATATTTGAAGACCAACCCCACCGCTTCGATACCGTAAGTTTCTACGTCTTGCTTCCCCCGCTATTTTACGAAGGAAAATTCATCAAAGGAATTTACTTAAGCGAAGGAGTCGAACTAATCAACAAACTATTTCCCCAACTTTCCTCAGTATTTTTATCCTTCACCTATTCCCCCGGAATCTCCTATTCCTGGGCCCCTGTCGCCGACGCATACTCTAGTTTATACAAAAACCCGCAGCGAGATAAATGGTTTCGCGAAACTTATCCAAATCGCGCCAACAAACCGATCGTACCACTGCAAGACACAGACTTCATCAACGAATACTTAATTTCTCCCCGCAACGTCCCCGCCAAAGACATCGACTTGCTAGCCGTCGCCCGAATTTCCGAAGAAAAGAATTTGCCGACGATTGCTAAAGCCTTAAAAATTTACCGCCAAAAATATCCGCAAAAACCAATAAAATTAACAGTTGTCAGCGGTCACGACTTTGATGTTAATAACCTAAATACTCTCGACGAACTCGCCTTAAAAGAATGGCACCAAGTAGAGGCAATTTTAGGCAATCCCTCCGACTACATCAACTTACTACCGCGAGTTGACTACTACAGCGAAATGCCTGTATATTATTCGCGCGCCCAAGCCTTCGTCCTCGGTTCCCTCCTCGAAGGAAAAAACCGGGGAATTACCGAAGCAATGAGTTGCAACGTACCAGTAATTTGTTTTGAAGAATTCAACCAATACGCCAGAGGAAACTCGCCTGTTTTCCCGGAAGGTGCGGGACTTTACGCCAAATTTGACCCGGAATCCTTAGCCGATACTATTCATACAGTCTTGCAAAATCAAACCGAATTTAAGCCGCGATATCAGTATTTAAAGCATTGCGGGCGCAAGAATTTTTTTAACACTTGTATCGATAGTTTTCCTTACTATCAGCATAACATTCCCGACTACAAACCGGGAGAAGCATTTAAGAATTTGTGGCTGGATTTGGCGGTGCAGCAAAATTATCAAATTAGTTTGGATAGTTTTTTGTACGGAGGTTCTCCCCTGTCTCATATTCGCGGCATAAATACGATTCAGCAAAATCTCGGTGAGTTAACTAAGTTTCAATGACAGATAATTCGGAATGATTAAACCGCAGAGGCCACAGAGGACACAGAGGAAGAGAAGAGAGAGATGAATAATTCTGATGTCAAGGGATTTGAGATTAGTCTTCATGGCGAGGAATTTCGCTAAAGGGCTCGTGGAATTGATTCCCTAGCGACTGGTAGATGGTCGGCTTCAGTTGACACTAATGCCCTATTCCCTATGGCAATATCCTCAAAAATCTTACTTGCTAAAACTCTTGCTAAATTAACAGGAACAGCATTCCCGACCATCTTATATCCATCCGCAATATACTTGTACTTGAAAATAAACTTATCCGGGAAAGTCTGAACTCTCGCACACTCTCGCACAGAAAGCCGACGGTAAGGCTGAGGGGAATTCGGGTCAAAAATGCGCTTATCTTTGCCAACCAAAATCATTTTACTAGCTTGAGGGTGCAGAGGTGCGTGTCGGCCGCCCGCCTGAATTGTAAACGAAGGTTCGCCCCAACTTCTAACTCGATTTCGCGACATATAAATGCTCGAAAACCCCAAATCTGCACATTCGTGATTCGCGACAGCATCGTGATAATTATCTACTTTACCCTTAACTGACATTGGGGCGATCGCCTTTAAGTCAAAAATCGCATCTTCCAGCGTCAAAACATCGGTTTCAGGTTTGGGAAACTCAAAACCAAAACCCAGATTTTCCCGATAACCGACAACAATTACCCTTTGTCTATCTTGCGGCACACCAAAACTTTTAGCATTCAGCAACTGGAACGAAACCCGATACCCGATCGCCTCAAACTGCGATAATATATAAGTGAAAGCATCACGATTTCTAGGCGCTAAAATACCCCGAACATTCTCAGCCAAGAAAAACAAAGGCTGCTTGTCCCGCACAATTCTGATATACTCCCAAAAAAGCTGACCCCGACTATCATCAATCCCGCGTTTCGCACCAGCCGCACTCCAACTTTGACAAGGAGGCCCGCCGATAATTCCAATACAGTCGGGAATTTCATCAGAATTAATTTTTCTGATATCTCTGCGGTCTAAAATAGTGTCAGGATGATTGAAATTATACGTATCCCAAATAGACTTATCATATTCATTCGCCCAAACCGGATTAAACCCAGCCAACCGAAAACCCAAATCCAACCCACCACAACCCGAAAACAGAGAAATAATATTTTTAGTTATCAACATCTATCTCTTTTCTTCCTTCGCGCCCTTTGCGCCTTCGCGGTTCGCAAAAAAAATCTAATTCACAAATAAATATAACACTTATCATCCTCAATGAATGCAGAATCCATCCTCCAATCTTACCAACACTTCGGCGTACACCTCGGCCTAGAAAGAATCCAACAACTCCTCCAAAAACTAGATAACCCCCACCAAAAAGTCCCCATTATCCACATTGCCGGCACAAATGGCAAAGGTTCAGTCTGCGCTTACCTCTCATCCGTACTAACAGCAGCAGGCTATCGAGTCGGGCGCTACACATCCCCGCACCTAATCGATTGGACAGAAAGAATTTGTATCAATCAAAAACCAATTTCTACAATAGCATTGCAACAGTGTCTAGAACAAGTTGTCAGCGCTGCAGAAGGTAACACAGAAACTCCCACTCAATTTGAAATCATCACCGCTGCAGCTTGGCTGTATTTCGCCGAACAAAAAGCAAATATTGCCGTCATAGAAACAGGATTGGGCGGTAGACTAGACGCGACTAATGTTTGCGAAACTCCCCTTGTCAGTGTCATTACTTCTATCAGTCTCGACCACTGCCAAATCCTCGGCCCTACTGTCGCCGATATTGCTGGAGAAAAAGCCGGAATTCTCAAATCAAAGTGTCCGGTAGTTGTCGGAGAATTGCCAGAATCTGCTAGAATAGTAGTAGAAAAACGCATTAAAGAATTAGACTCTCCGGCAATTTGGGTAAAACCAGCGGTAGATTTAGGACAAGGATTTGCAGAATATCAGTTAAGTCAAAATTCGGTTAAAATCAAATATCAATTGCCATTGTTGGGACAAATTCAATTAATGAATTCGGCGATCGCACTTGCAACTCTCCACACCCTCCAAAACCTAGGATGGCAAATCTCCCCCACCGCCATCGCCGACGGAATCGCCAAAACCCAATGGCGCGGAAGACTTCAGCAAACTACCTGGAAAAACCGCACCATCCTGATTGACGGCGCGCACAACCCCGCTGCTGCGATCGCCCTGCGCGAATATGTAGATCATCTTACCAGTTCCCCGTCCCCGATTAACTGGGTAATCGGCATTTTGGCGACGAAAGACTGCGATGATATTTTACAAGCTTTACTCAAAAAGGGCGATCGGCTTTACCTAGTACCCGTACCCGATCAAAACTCATCATCCCCCACAGAATTAGCCGCCATCGCTGAAAATATCTGCCCCGAATTAACAGTTTGTCAAGCCTTCCCCGACTTAACAACAGCCTTAGATGCTGCTGTAGCAGGCGACAATTTAACAGTGCTTTGTGGTTCCCTGTATCTCGTCGGCTACTTTCTGCAACAACAACAATCCCAAGCTTAAACGCATTATAATTGCGTTTCTTCTTCTGTAAAAATAGGAGGCCACAGTTCCGAAACGGGCAATTCCCAACCGGGAAAAAGTTCTGCTACTGTTAAGATATCGCCATTTCCTAAAACAGTGGGTTCACCTGTAGAGCGATAAATAGTCACTGTTTCTTCATCAGGATCGATCAGAATTCCGACGATCGCACCCAGTTCTATAAACTTCAAAACCTTGGTTTCTATAGGCTTAATGCGATCGCTCTGAGATTTAATCTCAACCACCAAATCGGGGACAAGTTCTCCAAAATAACGCGGACTTTGGCGCAAGCGGGCCGCCCGCACAAAAGAAACATCAGGTGCTTTGACATTCGTATCCGGCATGATGAAACCGCCTGCGGAGTCAAAGACTCTTCCCAAGCGACGGGGATTTATCCAAGCGAAAAGAAAGGCGATCAGACGGCTACTGATTTCACTGGATACGATGTCTGATGGCCCCATAATTGAAAGTCTCCCGTCTTCTAGTTCCATTTTGTAATCTAAACCAGCTTCGGAAAAAAGGGTTTGAACTTGGTTTAAATCTTTGAGTGTCATCGCTGGCATAAGAATTTTCTCCTATTCCGATCAGAGCTTTGATTTTAACACAAGTCAAATTTATGAATATTTGAGGGATTTAGGCTGTTTTTGTAGAAATCATCAATCAAGCTGCATTCAGAAAGGCGATCGCACGGGATAAATAAACCCGGTTGCTGGGATGAGCGATCGTTCTTATCAACAAACATTTACCTCTAAAATAGTCGAGATTGACTTATCCAGAGTTATCCTCCGACTCCGCCCTGTGAAAAAGCGGTAATTTCATCATTCGATAATAACTTAAAAGCTTATATATATGGCGACACGGATTCCCATTATTTAATAATACGTCAAGTAGCAGAAAAAAGCAAGGGGGAAAAGCAAAAATATTTCCGCCCCAGCTTCAATTAAAAACTACCTTTGATCCCAAGCATTCGCCGCATCACTCACAGCTTGTTCCACGGATTTTTCCCCCAACATCGCCGCTTGCAAATTGTCATAAATCGCCTTTTGCAACTTCTTAACATCCTTGAGAGGGGGAATTAACAACTCAGCTTTCGCCAAGCCAGAAGCACTGACAATCCGAGCTCGATCGCTCGGAGCAGCATCAGCCGGAACATTCTTAAAATAAGAGTCCTGCAAAGCCTCAACCGTAGAAGGCAAAACATTAGCAACCTTCGCAAAAGCCAACTGATTTTGAGAATTAGTCAGAAACAAAGCAAACTTGACAGCATCGTCGGGGCGCTTGCTGTCGCGAGGTACAACCAAATTCATCACTGCCACAGTCTTCTTGCCGGTTTCCCCCGTAATTTGAGGCGCAGCAGCCGAGACAGCACCGATAGTCGGAGCATTGTCAGCGATCGCCTTTAAAAACTGCGGCCCAGAACCCAACAAAGCAGTTTCTCCAGCTTGATAAAGCTCGATCGCCCTGCGGTGGCCCTGCACCAAAACATCCTGTGGCAAAAGTCCGCCCTTGTACAAATCCACCCAATACTGAAAAACAGCCTTCCCCTTATCAGTATTAAAAGCAGCCTTACCTTTAGCATCAACCAAAGGCACGCCCATCTGCACAAAAGATTGCAAAACCTCCGACGAATCTTCCGGTACAAAAGTCGCAAAAAAAGCAAATTTACCAGTCTTCTCCTTCACCTGTTTCGCCACAGCCGCCAACTCGGCATAGGTAGCGGGAGGCTTAGCAATTCCAGCTTTTTTAAACAACTCCGTATTGTAAATTGTCACCCCAGTTGTCAGATACCAAGGAATCCCAAAAGTCTTGCCATCAAGTACGCTAGCTTTCCAGATATTTGGCAGATAGAGCGATCGCACTTGCTCCGAAATTCGAGAGTCCAAATCCAGCCAAGCATTGCGCCCCGCCAACAGCGAAGCAAAATCTGGATTCAGGTTCACCACATCCGGCGCAGTTTTCGCCGAAACAGCACCCAAAATCTTACTTTCCATCGCCGACCAAGGGACATCCACCCAACGCACCTTCACGCCCGGATTTTTGGCTTCAAAATCAGCGATCGTCTGATTAAAATACTCAGTAAACTGAGGTTGAAGCTGCATCGTCCAGAACTCGATTTCGTTAGCATTCTTAGTTTGGGAATTAACAGCAGGCTTGCCGCAACTGACCACCGCAGCCAGCAGCAGCCCCACCAGCCCAAAAACAGCAAACAGTTGCCAAGATTTACGCTTCATAGAATTTAATTTCAGAATCATGGGAACCGTTAGAGAAAAAAAGCACAGCCCGCCGAGAAAACCAGAGAGTCAAGTTCTAGTCTTGGTTGCGCCAGAGCCCTGCGAGGGAAAGAGTCGGTTTTGCAGCCGCACCGGCAGGTTTTCGGTCGATCGAGCTGAAAATTGTTGACATTCGCCGGAGAATAGCTATTGTCAAGTAAATTGGATAGCATAAAATCGGAACTAGCGATCGCGCAACCAAGACCCTGCAGCGCAGCACCGCCAACGGTACTGCGAACACCGAGATTACAGCAGGCGCGTTGGAAATACATACTAGGCCAGCAATCCAAACCCGCCGGCCGATGGGTCATTCCTAATTGAAAATCCCAAATGGTATCACCCTCCAACAGCCAACGGCTGAGTCAGGCTGGCCAACCACAAAATAAACAAATAGCAACTACCGGCGACCCAATCACATGGTTAACTTTTTCAAAGGTCTACTTTCCCAACGCCAGCCAGGAATCGGGATCGAAATAGCCCCAGACCGCATCAACATCATTCAGCTCGAAAAGAAAGCTCAGGCATTAAAATTAGGCATCCTAGCCTCAATAGAAGTACCAGAAGACATAATACAAGAAGGGCAAATAGTCGATCCGCCCGGAATGGCAGAACTCATCCGGTCAGTCCTCGCCGAAAACAAAATCAAAGCCAAGAAAGTAGCCACAGCCATTCCCGGCCGCGAAGCCGTCATCCGCTTAATTCCAGTTCCCGCAGAACTCAACGAAGAAGAACTGCGGGATTACATGAACGCAGAAGCAGGGCTGTACTTGCCGTTTCCCAGAGAAGATGCCGACGTAGACTATCAAAAAATCGGCCTATTTGTAGATGACGACGGCGTAGAAAAAGTGCAAGTGGTATTAGTAGCTACCCGCAGAGAAGTTACCGACACATACATCGAAACCTTCAAAGAAGCCGGACTGATCATAGACGTGCTAGAAGTAACCAGCTTTGCCCTGATTCGCACCCTCAAAGACCAACTGCAACAATTTTCATCCCAAGAAGCCGCCGTCCTCACAGACATAGAATTTGACAGTACCGAATTAGCTATAGTAGTGGACGGCATACCACAATTTAACCGTACCATCCCGATCGGCACCTACCAAATCCAGACCGCCCTCAACGAAGCCATGAACCTGCCCCCAACCAGAGACACCACCGAACTGCAAGGCATGACCCTGCCAGTAACGGATACAATGGGCGCATCGGGAGACGCCAATCCAGGCACAAATGCCATGATTAAAGTATTGGGAGAACTCGCAGACGAACTGCGCCGCTCAGTAGACTTTTACCTCAACCAGAGCGAAGAACTCGAAGTAGCGCAACTGCTGCTAGCAGGCCCCGGAGCCGCGATCGGCAAACTCGACGAATTTTTCATGCAGAGATTAAGTTTGCCCGCATCCCAAGTCGATCCCATCGAAACCCTAGGACTCGAAATCAGCCAAGAAATTAGCCCCGAACAGCGAGCAGGCTTAGGAGTAGCCCTAGGCTTAGGACTCAGGGAGGTGCTCTAACCTAACAGTTTTAGATAATAGTAGAAAAACAGATTTGAGAATTTTAGGAAAAAGCTTCCTCCGAAAAAAGAAGACCCCTGATGCAGAAGGTAAAATATTGGAGGTAAAAGGTAAAAAGTAAAAGGTAGAATATCCGAGATAGAAGCAGCCAATTCCTTCGGAAAAAGGCAGAAAGTTGTTTCCTTCTTCCCTAAATAAACCCTTAACTTGTACCGATAATCTGGCGCTCACTCTAAAATCTAAAATTTCACATTTAAAGCAACCGCCCTCACAGTTAAGACGTTCTTAATTGCTCAAACCTCAGCCGTCGATTGCCACCAAAAATCTCTCGCGCCGATCGCTAAAGCCTTCCTCCGACCTTCTTTTTTCTGATAACTGATAACGTTCGCTCGCGGGGAACAGCACTGATGACTAATGACCAATAACTAATGACCAATAACTAATGACCAATGACCAATGACTTCTTCCTTCAGCTATAAAATCGAGTGAAGCCATGTACAGCCTAGATATTAATTTTCTCAACGATCGCCCGGACTACAAACCAGTCACAGCAGCCAAAAGCTCAGCTAAAAGAAGTTCCGGTGGAGCCAAAGACCAACTGCCCCTCATAGGGGCGCTGCTGTTTGCCTTCGGCCTCAACGCCGCAGTCATGGGCGCCTGGTGGTGGGCGACCAACGAAAACACCGGCTTAGACAAAGAACAAGCAACCCTCAACCAAGAACTGGCAAAATTAAACACTCAAGCCAGCACCATCAAAGCCATCAACGCCGAAACCGACAAAATTACCGGCGAATACAAAGCATTAGCCGGAGTATTCGACCAAATTAAACCGTGGTCGGCCATGCTGCAAGACATCAGCGCCCGCACCCCCGCCGGAGTGCAAATTTCCAAAATCGAGCAAATCGACCCAAGTCCCGCCCCCGTCGCAGCACCCCCACCCCCGGCAGCAACTCCCGCCGCCTCCCCAGGGGCCAGTCCGTCTCCGGGTGCAACTCCCCCAGCCAGCCCCACCCCAGTGGCTGCTCCCACCCCCATCGTCCCGCCCCAAACTGCAAAAGTACAAATTTCAGGGATAGCAAGTACCTTTGCTCAAGTTAACGACTTTATTCTGCTAGTCCAGCGCTCTCCTTTCTTCCTCGACACCGATACCAAACTGGTAGCGGCCACATTAAAAAACAACCCCACACAATTACAAGTACGCAACCCAACCGATTCAGCAGCAGAACTTCCCAAACTCCGACCAGTGGTGGAATATAAAATTGAAACCACACTCAGCCCGACTGGAGCCTCCGAGTTGCTCTCCGAACTGCGGAACAAGCAAGCAGACGGACTAGCAATACGGATAGAAACACTTCAAGAAAAAGGAATACTAGAATCACAAAAAGGAGAAGTGAAAAAACCATGACAGCAGCAAACGAGTTTATTCCCAGCGGAGCAGAAGAGACAGGGGGTAAGGAAATATTCGGCATTAAGCTGACACCCCAAATCCAAGCCATAGGCATCGCGGTTCTCGGCCTCGGCGTGGCCGGCTACCTAGGCTACCAGTTCGTACTCCCAGAATTCCAAAAAAGCGGCGAATTGAAGCAAAAACTGGTCGAAAGCAAGCAAACGCAAGTGCAATTGCAAGCTCAAATTCAAAAAAAGGCAGAAGCAGAAGCCAAGCAAGAAGAAGCAAAACAGCGCCGCGCCCAAGTGACGGCAATGTTTGCGAGCGATGGAAGCGCCAACACCCTGCTGCTTGACATGACCCAACTGGTTAATCGGATCAACGCCGGCGTGCAAGGAGACGACCTCAAGGCTAAAATTACCAAATTTGAGCCGGATATGCCGCCAGCTACAGCAACCGCTGCGGCGGGAGCTCCAGACCCTGATATTCTCAACGATACGTCCTTCGGGCCGTCCCTTGTTGGCAAGCTCAGGCGCAAAAAATATAAGGTAGAGTTTGAAGGCAATTTTGCTCAAACCCGCAATTTTATGCGTAGTTTGGAGTTGATGCAGTCCCTGTTAGTAGTGAGGAATTTGAAATCTGAATTGCTAGCATCAAATCAGGCCATAGAAATCGATTTTTTGAAAGGGAAAATCATCCCAGTAGCTCAGCCGCAAACAAAAATTAAAACGGCTTTTGACTTGTACGCGCTCCTGCCGTTAAAGCAAGAAGAAAAACCGCCAACTCCGGCTCCGATTCCTGCCAAATAGCGCGAGGCGAGCGGATATAGCGGTTTTCAATTTCTGCGAGGTACATGAACTCCTTAATTACATGGCTTGTACAGAAGACTCTAGAAAACTGGTTTTTTACCGAAATCAAGATTTTTTTGGCTAGTGTTTTGGTGGAAAACCCGGTTTCGGGGTACTATAGCAATCAGTTTATCTAAGTCCGCTCTTGCTCGGGATATGCGTTACTTTCGCAAAGTCGGGTAACGAGCAATCCCACAAATTCTGCAAGAATTGCTGTAGATAAGTCATAAATTGTCCATTAGGAAAAATTCCATCGCACCTCATTTTTCGCTCGCAAGGCAATATTAGGAACGCAAATTGAATAATTTCAAACATCTGCTAGACTTTTTTCTCTCCAAACGTGGCGAGGTAAAAAAAGGAAGAGTATCCGACCCTGCATTACCAGGAATGGCCTGGTAATGCTCGGAACGAACAACTGTTATTTAATTGCTATTCCTTAGCTATTTCAATTCGCTGTTTCGGGAGAAGGTTGAAGGCAAAATGTCGAAGATTTGATTCACCAAAAAATATCAAAAATATTTGTGTGTGAATTTTAAATGATAGTTTGTGCCTAATTATGCCTATTTTCTCAATTCAAAAAAAACTGAAAACGAGAGAGGTTTCAGTTAGTGCCAAAAGCTCGCTAGTCAAGATTGCGAACAATAAATAACCAAGTGTAGTGGAGGAGAGAACGTGAAACAGCATCTACGGTTAAGTGGTGGAATCTTCAGCAGCGTTGCTGGAATTATAATCGCCCAAGCGCCAGTCTCGGCAGCGCCGACTCAAGTCACAGGAGTGCAAGTAAGTCAAGCCAATAATGGGGTAAATATTGTCCTGGCTACGGAAAAGGGCGATCGCCCGCAAGTTTTCGCCATCAACAGCGGCAATACCTACCAAGCCACAATTACTAACACCAAGCTCCGCTTGTCCCAAGGCAACAGCTTCCGTCAAGATAACCCAGCTCCGGGCATTTCCTCAGTAGAAATCACCCAGATAGAAGCTAACAGCATCCGCGTTGTGGTAGCCGGCACCAACGGAGTTCCCAACGGACAAGTTATGCCCGGACAAGGCCAAAACATCGTCCTCAGCGTTGCCGGACAGGGCGGGACTGTGCAATCTACCCAAGCAGCAGCGCCTGCATTGCCCGCGCTCAACCAAACCCAAGCTTTGCCCCCGCCGCCTCCGGGACTGCCGCTGAACCAAACAGCTCCCCGGCCAGCTCCCCAAATCCGCACCTCGCAAAACGAGCGCGTGCTGCTGCCCAATCCCGAAGTTACTGTTACTAGGGACGATCGCCCGCCCCTACCAAGCGAAATTCAATCTCAAACCAATCAAGCTGCCCCTTTCCTGCCCAGGGCTGTAGCACCGCCATTGGGAGATATCTCCGTATCTAACATCGCCCCCGGCGTAGGAAATATTGAGCTGAGTTCGGGAGAACGCATCCCCCGCTTGGTGCTGCGGGATGCCCCAGTACGAGACGTTTTAGCTCTGCTCGCTCGCGCTGCGGGATTGAACATTGCTTTTACAGGCGGCGGGGCGGCGGGGCCGGGGCAACCGGCGGCCGCACCCGGAGCAGCAGGAGGCTCCGATGAAGGGCCGAAGATTTCCTTGGACATCGAAAATGAGTCGGTGCAAGATGTTTTTAATTACGTGCTGCGGATCAGCGGACTGCAAGCCAACCGCGTCGGGCGCACGATTTTTGTGGGCTCTAATTTGCCCCTAGACTCGCGCAATATTATCGTTCGGACTCTGCGGCTCAATCAAGTCAGATCTACCGATGCAGCTAACTTTTTGAGCGCTCAAGGTGCGGAAACTCAACTGCCGATTACTCGGGTGACTATTCAAACCGTGGGCCAGGGAAATGCGGCGCGGGATGTGGAAATTCGGGAACCGGATATTAAGGCAATTGGCGCTAGGGACGGCAACGGGCCACTGTTGCTGAGGGGGCTGTCGGTGCTGGCGGATGCCCGACTCAATTCGATCACT
This sequence comes from Microcoleus sp. S36a_B3, assembly GCF_036700745.1. Classification (NCBI taxonomy): domain Bacteria; kingdom Bacillati; phylum Cyanobacteriota; class Cyanophyceae; order Oscillatoriales; family Microcoleaceae; genus Microcoleus; species Microcoleus sp. S36a_B3. The sequence continues at coordinate 30,041 of NZ_JAUBPN010000036.1, forward strand.
TTGGTGGGAGATCCGCGCAAAGTCGATATTGCCGTAGCTTTCTTGACTCAACTAGATTTGCGCCGCCGTCAAGTGGCTGTCAACGTCAAGGTGATCGATGTCAACTTGCTGGGAAACAACCAAAGTAGCAGCAGTTTCTCTTTCGGAATTAATAACAATTTCTTTGTCAATGATGGGGGAGTAGCAAGTCTCAATTTTGGAGGCTTGCGGCCGCCTGGTGAAACTGACCTTACGGGGATCAACGGTCGGCCGATCGTCGACAACCGAGACATTCCCACAGAAAACAGGACACCTTTCTACGATCCTAGGGGAAATTTAATCAACGTACCGCTCACGGGACTCGGTGGCGGGTTGTTCGTCCAGCCGACAGCGCCGATTACTAATGACCCCGCGCGAGTTGGGATTAGCGATTACACAGCGTTTGACCCTACAACGGTGAATTCTGCCGGAAGTGCGACTTTTGCCCTGTTCCCGCTGTTCCAATATCCGAGGAGGTTCTTGTCGGCGTTGCGGGCAACTATTCAAAGCCAGAATGCCAAAATCCTCACCGATCCGACTCTGGTGGTTCAAGAAGGAGAAACGGCGAATGTAAATATTACTGATGAGGTGCTCAGTAACGTCACGTCGCAAACGCAGACTACCGGCAATACGAGTACCACAACGGTGACGGCTGTTAAGGATCGGGCGGGTTTGCAGTTGGGGGTGGCGATCGATCGAATTGACGATAATGGCTTTGTTTCTCTGCGGGTGAACCCGGTGATCAGGACACCGGGCGTCGAGCAAGCACTGTCTACGGGCGCGAACACCAATATTATCAGGCTGCTGGGCGAGCGCTCTTTGCAATCGGGGTTAATTCGCCTGCGGGACGGTCAGACTTTGATTGTTTCGGGGATTATCCGCGACGAAGAACGGGTTACGGCGAACAAGATTCCGATTTTGGGAGATTTGCCGATTATCGGTTCGCTGTTCAGGAGCACGACTAAGGCCAACCAGCGGGCGGAGTTGATTGTGTTGCTGACTCCGCAGATTTTGGATGATAGCGATCGATCGAACTTTGGCTATCAAAACAACATCAGTCCCGACGCGCGCCAACTGTTGCAGCGCAGCCAGCCCGTCCAACCGAGATAGTTGGCAGTTGGCTGTTGGCAGTTGGCAGTTGGCAGTTGGCTGTTGTCAGTTGGCTGTTGGCTGTTGGCTGTTGGCTGTTGGCTGTGAGTGCCCGCCCTCTTAGTTGGCAGTCCGGCATTGCGTTAGTCCGGCGGGCCGCCAGGGTTAAGTCCCTGGCGGCCCTGCCCAGAAAAGGGAAAGGGACAAAGGAAGAAGGCAAAAAAAATCCTTTAGCCATTGACAAATGACATTTTGTTCTTTCTATTTCTCCTTTTGTCCGCTCTGAAATCCACGGAGGCAAGAAATCGGCTCTCCAAAGTGGTATTTTTTTAACGAAATTTGGGTATTAATTTAAAAAGTTGGCAAGTTCCATATAAATTAAAGGTTCCACCGATCCATAACGGTCGGCAAGACTTTAGAATAATGCAGTGAAAATTAGATGCTGTGGGGTTTTCAGCAATTAAAAACAAAAATTCCTTTTCTGACCAATTATCCTAGGGTAATTGGTATTCAGCAGGAGTTTTTCAGGGGGAAGCGGGCTGGAGCAATAGGGGACTACCCAAATCTCCAAATCCAAACTCCCAATGCAGTTACCACTCACAGCTAATAGTTGAACTCGGTTTGACGTATTTTACAAATTCCAGAAGGAGTTCGGAATGAACAAAGGTGAATTGGTTGATGCAGTCGCAGAAAAGGCTACTGTCACTAAAAAACAGGCAGATGCGGTTTTGAGCGCTGCTTTGGAAGCAATTATGGAAGCTGTCTCCGAGGGCGACAAGGTGACGCTGGTCGGTTTTGGCTCGTTTGAGTCGCGGGAACGCAAGGCCCGTGAGGGTCGCAATCCAAAAACCGGCGACAAGATGGAAATCCCGGCAACCAGAGTTCCTGCATTTTCTGCAGGGAAGTTGTTTAAGGACAGAGTTGCACCGGCGAAAAACGCCGAATAACGGGCAAACTGAGTCTTGATCAGACCTGTACACGGTGGAAATTTAGCTTGGGCAGCCGCATTAGCTGGCTGCCCAGCTTCTGCTATTCTCGATTTTTCTGCCAGTATCAGTCCTTTGGGCCCTCCTGAGTCGGCCTTGGCTGCGATTAAAGCTCGCTTGAGCAGTCTGACGGCTTACCCAGACCCGGATTATGGAGAGTTGAGGGCTGCTTTGGGTGAGGCGTTTAATGTTGACCCGGATTGGGTTTTGCCGGGGAATGGTTCGGCGGAATTGTTGACTTGGGCGGCTTGGGATTTGTCGGATCTGGAGGCTACTTATTTGGTGACTCCGGCTTTTGGCGATTACTGGCGGGCTCTTTCGGGTTTTGGGGCGCAGGTGCTCGATTGTCCTTTGGATCTCAAATCGTTGGGCCAGGAGCTTTTGAGCGGGTTAGTAACTGATGGTTTGTCGGTTTCTAACCGCTCTTTTGTTTCTCTTTTTCCTGCTGTCCCGGTTCCTTTTGCTCTGGGGGCCGATCGAGGTTTGCTATTGAACAACCCCCACAATCCTACGGGTTTGCTGTTCGGTAGGGAGGCGATTTTGCCTTATGTGGAGCAGTTAGGTATGGTGGTGGTGGATGAGGCTTTTATGGACTTTCTACCACCGGAAAAACAGCAAAGTTCGATCGCTGCTGTTGAGGAGTTTCCGAATTTGGTGATTTTACGATCGCTCACTAAATTCTATTCTCTGCCGGGACTGCGGATGGGCTGTGCGATCGCGCATCCCGATATTCTCCGCCGCTGGCAGTTGCGGCGCGATCCTTGGCCTGTGAATGCTCTGGCGGAGGCGGCGGCGGCTGCTGTGGTGCGAGATGCTGCTTTTGAGCGGAAAACTTGGGATTGGCTGCCTGTGGCTCGCCAAGAGTTGTTTGAGGGTTTGGCTAATTTACCTGGTTTGCGGCCTTGGACGGGGGCGGCTAATTTTTTGTTGGTTGAGTCGTCGCTGTCGGTGGCTGCGATTCAAAAAAGTCTGCTGGAAAAACACCGGATTTTGATTCGGGATTGTTTGAGTTTTCCTGAGTTGGGCGATCGATTTTTTCGAGTAGCTGTGCGCGAGAAGGCGGACAATCTGCGACTGATTGCTGGACTTGCGGATGTCTGTTGTCGTTAACTCGGAAATTCATCTCACGTCATAATCTTTGATTTTGGCGTGAGATGAATGTCAGAAGATCCAGAAGAGCGGGCGAATGGAATTCGCGCCTATACAGACAAAACCCGCGGAGGCGGGTTGAAGAGTGGGCCGTTGAAATTACGTTGTTTTCTTGAGTCGCATCCGGCGGACATCGATTGTATAGGCGTGGCTTCAACCGCCCTCCTATCTACTACTGACTTCTTTATCGAAAATATGGGTCTAAAACCCTGTCCTGCCAGGACGGCTTTACTTTTACACAAACTTAGTTTACCATAGTAATAGTAGTTAGGTAAGTGCAGTGTTAAAAGCCCACAAGTACAGAATCTATCCGACTAACCAACAATCAATACTGCTTGCCAAGTCGTTTGGTTCTGTACGTTGGTTTTACAACTATGCACTTAGCCTAACCAGTGAAACTTACAAAGCAACTGGCAAAGGTTTAAGCCGTAACGACACGATTAACCTGTTACCTTCCTTGAAGAAAGAGTATCAGTGGTTAACAGAACCTCCATCACAATGTTTGCAGCAAGTAGCATTAGATTTGTCTAGTGCTTTTCTGAATTTTTTTGAAAAGAGGGCTAAATATCCTAATTTCAAAAAAAAAGGACAAAAGCAATCTATTCGCTTCCCTCAAGGTATCAAGCTAGATGGCCAATTTTTAACCTTGCCCAAGTTAGGTAAGGTTTACTGCAAAATATCTAGGTTGCCTGGGGGGAAACTTAAATCTGTGACTGTATCTCTAACTGTGTCGGGCGAATATTACGCTTCTTGTCTTTACGATGATGGCAAAGCTCTGCCTGCAACACTATCACAAGGCAAGGCTATTGGCGTGGATTTGGGTATCAACCACTATGCCATAACCTCTGATGGCACTAAACATGACAACCCCAAATACTATCGTAAATATGAAGTAAAATTGTCCCAAAAACAGAAGCAACTCAGTCGGAAGCAGAAGGGATCTAAAAACCGCTATAAGGCTCGGATTAAAGTTGCTAAAGTTCATGAAAAAATCACTCGATGTCGTGAAGATTTTTTACACAAACTAAGTCGTAAATTAGTTGACGAAAACCAAGTCATAGTCGTAGAAAATCTAGCGGTGAAAAACATGGTCAGAAACCCTAAGTTGGCTAAATCTATTAGTGATGCTGGGTGGGGAAAATTATGTACCATGTTGAAGTACAAGTCCGAGTGGTCAGGGAAACTCTACATTGAAGTAAATAGATTTTTTCCGAGTTCAAAGATTTGTAGCAACTGTTTGCATCAGATAGAGCGCCTCAGTTTGGATATTCGTAGCTGGCAATGTCCCCAATGTCAAACGATACATGACAGGGATATTAATGCGGCGATCAATATCAGAGATGAAGGTTTACGACTTTTGGCGGGAGGGCATCTCGCTACCGCTTCTGGAGAAAAAGTAAGACCAAGTAAAGGTACTGCTTTTACAAGGCGTTTTTCTGTGAAGGAAGAATCCTCATACCTTTAGGCTGGGGAGTTGTCAATTATGCTTGATTATGATTTAGTGATTATTGGTGGAACTCCGGCCGGACGTTATGCTGCTTTGACGGCAACTAATTTCCCGGCCCGCGTTGCTTTGGTGGAACCGCTAAGCAATTCGCCAGATTTGCCGATTGAGGAGAAGGTGTCGATCGACCTTGGCTTGAGATACAGCCAAACTTTGAGCGAGGCTGCTCGTTTTGCTCAGCAGCTTCGCCGCCTACAGTTGGCGGTTCGCCCGGATGTGGCTGATTCGTCTGCGCCGCTCGAATTGCCCTTAGATGGTCTGTTCAAATGGACTGAAGGTGTTGTTTCTAATTTAGAAGAAATTGACGATCTCGGCGTTTTGGCTGCTCGCGGGGTCGATATTATTTTTGGTAGCGGCGAGTTTGTTGCAAAACCTAAGTTGGCTTTTGTTACGGGCGATCGATCTTTGCGATCGCGCTGTTATTTGCTAGCTTCTCCAACTTTACCGACGGTTCCCAATATTGAAGGACTTTTGTCTGTCGGCTTTTTTACTTCGGAAACTGTCGCCCAATTGACCAAACTTCCACAGTTACCTCAAAGTTTGGCTGTAGTTGGTGCCGATCCCAGCGGGGTAGAAGTGGCTCAAACTTTTGCTCGATTAGGGGTGGCTGTGACGCTTGTGGTCAAGGCTTCGCGGATTTTGGCCAAAGAAGACCGGGAGGCTGCAGGCTTGGTTCAAGCTGCAATGGAGGCGGTTGGAGTCCGCATTCTGACTTCTACTGAGGTGACTCAAGCTCGGGTGATTGAGGGTAAAAAGTGGATTCAAGCCGGGCCCAGGGCGATCGAAGCTGAGGAGATTTTTTTGGCTGCTGGCCGCGGACACAATTTTCCATCGTTAAATCTCGAAGCGGTTGGGGTTAAATTTAACAATCGCAGGTTGATTTTAAATGAAAAATTGCAAACAACTAATTCGCGCATTTATGCGATCGGCGATGTTGCTGGTGGTTATCCGTTTCCTCATATTGCTAATGCCGAAGCTGCGGTGGCTGTGAAAAATGCTTTGTTTTTGCCGCTGTTTCAAATAGATTATCGCGGGATTCCTTGGGCGATTTTTTCCGATCCGCAGTTGGCGAGGGTTGGTTTGACTGAGGCGCAAGCAAGGCGTCGTTTTGGAGACGATTTGATTGTTTGTCGAGAATATTTTAAGAATGTTGAAAAAGCTCAAATGTGCGGGGAGACTACTGGTTTTTGTAAGATTGTCGCGCGTCGCAATGGGGAGATTTTGGGAGCGAGTATTGTAGGGGCACAAGCTGCTGAGTTGATTCATGCGATCGCTCTGGCTGTGCGTCACGGGATGAAGGTTGAGGCGATCGCGGAACTTCCTTATATTTGGTCGAGTTTTTCGGCAATTAACGGTCAAACTGCTACTATCTGGGAGTCGCAGCGCTTCCGCAGCAATACTTTGATGCAGAATTTATGCGAGAATTTATTTCACTGGCGCAGGTATTGGAAATGAAAAGATTAGTCATTGGGCATTGGGCAAACAGGGCATTGGGCGAGCGCGAAGCGGAGGGATTGGGCATTGGTAATTGGTAATTGGGAATTGGCCAAACAGGGAATTGGGCATTGGTAATATCAAATCCGGTAGCATCGGAATTATAAAATCGAGTCAGATCAAATCCGCGCTTCATAGTTCTGTATTCATC
>NZ_JAUBPN010000037.1:0-33852 GCF_036700745.1 Microcoleus sp. S36a_B3
AGAACTTATATTAACCAAGCTTGAATATATCGATCGCTCCTGTGATTGGTTTGCGATCGATTATTCAGCAAACCCTACATAGCGATCGCTCCGCACAAGCTCAGCCGACGGCTGGAGGATCTTTTTAGGCACGTTCTTGCTCTACCATGACTCTGGATACTCGGCATGGGTTGGAAGTCCCCCGCTAGCACAACTCCACGGCGCTCTCGATGCCCAGAAAATGCGATCTGTCGGAGCCATAGGCGGTGCTGTATCCAGCGAGCCGGCTGGAACAACCACAATTAGACCGTTGCGCGTTAGACGCGGGACGGGACACCCGCAATGACTGCAAAACCATTTGCCGAAGCTCGTTGCTGTGGGAAGGTCGTAACGTGTGATGCCTTCCTCCCCTGAAAGCCATCGGAACTGGCTCGGATCAACGGTTAGATTTGTGGCGTGGCCTGTGCCCGTGCCTTTGCGACACCGCGAGCAGTAGCAATGAGCCATTTTCTGGAACGGTGGGTTCACTTCAAAGGTCACAGTTCCGCAAAGGCAACTACCGTGAATGCTGGGCTTATCCATCTGCTCTCTCCGAGTGTCTAAATATTATTAGGCTGAAGGATTCTAGCTATTCCCCAGAACTAGAGGGATAGTCAGAGTCGTTCTGTATATCATTCTAAATTTAGTGGATAGGTAGAATTGTTCCGTATATTAAGTATTTTCTGGAGGAAAGGCTGGATTTTTCCGTATATCCTCGGTTGTTGGGATCTGGAGCATCTCAGCGTATCGGCTTCAGGCAATCCGCTGCACCAGAATGTTATATTTGTTTTGATGCTATCGCCTGAACTACTGCGCCCATGCCAGTGTGATAAATACCTTCTACTACATCACGCTCAAGCTCAATTAGATGCCTAAACTTTAAGCCAGCTAACTCAATGCTTAAAGATTCTTTAGATTGCATCACATCTACTGAATTTCCGCCGCCAGTACCATGCTTCAACTGATCGGGTGTATAAGCTTCAAGCAGAAACACACCGTTTTGCTTTAACCCTGCTTCAACTTTTTTATGAAGCTGTTTTCTTGTTGAAGAGGGCAACGGACAAAATATAGATACAATTCCGTCCCATTGATTCTCGCCTAAATCATACTCTGCTAAATTAGCATGAATAAACTCAACAACCACCCCGTTATCCTCCGCTAACTTTCTGGCTTTATTCAAACCAACTAGAGAGGCATCTACAGCGGTTACAGAGTAACCCTGTTTCGCAAGGAAAACGGCATTCCGCCCTTCTCCTTCGGCCAAGCTCAGAACTTTACCTTTTGGAATACTGTTGACGTTTGCTTCCAAAAACTCGTTCGGGTTTGTGCCGTATACGTACTCTTGGGCACTGTATCTTTCATCCCACATCTGTTTTCTCCAATGGTTGCTATGAGCACATTTGATGCCAAAAAAATATAACTGTGCATTCAACCGCAGATAGGCTGGATAATACCTTTACCGGGGGGTAGATCATCCATCAGAGCGGTTAGAAAACATCCTAGTTTTAAGGAATTAAACAGAAACGAAAGCAGGCTAAGTCCGGGTTCTTGGGTGTTATCCATCGCGAATGATAGTTTATCCTGGAAATTTGGGGTGCTATCCGTCACTTTTGCTGATAATAATAATATCCTCTATATCGGTCTTATCCAACATTAACCTAATGTCGCAACCTACCGCTCCGATGCAGCTTTGCCGCTTGCTGGAAGCAGAGCCTTCGCGAATCATGTCAAGGCGGAGTATTGGAACGAGTGCGATCGCCCAAAGAGAACCAAGTAAACCTTGAGACTTAACATTTGCACAAGCGAGCTTCTTGAAGTATCTGGCAACTGGGAATAGCTCGAAGCCCGCCTTTTCATAGGTGTGACGAGCTCTTTCATGACCAGGATCGCCCCCAGTCTCAACCATCGCCACAGACATCCCAGGGCCTTAGTTCCCTGAAGCTGAATTAAAAATCGGAGGTGGCGTTCGTCTAGGTTATTGTTTGACGATCGCACTATTCGAGATTTGGGGAACGGGTTGGTGTTGGGATTTGGTTCGGTTTTCCTCAAAACTGAGGTGTTGGGAGCAATCGCACTTCTGGTCAGTTAATCCCCTCTGGTAAGTACAAATCATCACCGGGCAGGCGGCGTTCGATAACCTCTTTTCGGTTCTCCAACATAACCGCCTCAACGAATTCACCAAACCGCAAATTGTACTCTCTTTCAGTGCGCTTGTGGCTAAATGCTACATCAGCCCGCCGTTCGATGGATTCTGCCATGCTGGCTTGAACCAAAGCCTGAGCTTTTACGTTGCCTTTGGTTGCTTCATTGAGCCAATATGCCGTAGCTAATGCAATGGGAATGGGCTTGATTAATTGAGCGTTGCCTTCCACTGGAATGCTTGGAGCTTGTGTAAAATTGTATCCGTTGAAAGGCAGAGCTAAAGCCGATTTTCCAGTAATAAAACGGGTCAGCGATTGTTTTTGCTTGTCCACCACACCCATAACCCCAATCGCATCGACTTTGTAGCCGCCATCGGGTAGCTGGTAAACACTAAGTGGAATTGCACCTAAAAGGATGGTGGCAGAAATAGCTTTAACTGTCATTTTGGAGTTCAAATAAATTACGATTACCAGAGATTAGCTTAATTTGACTAATTAATCAACGATATCTCTGAGCAAATAATTTAGTTGGCGGACTACCGAACCTAGCAAGTAGTGTTTGCTCTACATAGAACAATCCACCGCAGAGAGTGATGACTTAAAAGCTGGCGTTGGCTGTCCTAGGTCGCAGAACTTCGACATTCAACTCTAGTTTTTCTCCCAGCCACAAAGAATGTGTTGTATGGTCTGCCACATCGTCGCCTGTTTCGGGATGGACGAGAATATCTAACCCCTCGCGGTGGAGCATTAACCAGGGAACTACCATGCCAAACTGTGGGGGTAAAAACGCAACTTGATACATCGCTTGGGGGTGGGGGCCGATGGGTTTATCATGCCAACGCCCTAGCTGCACTTCAAACTGAGCCAATCCTTCGCGTACACGCGCTGCTGCATCGCGACTATCATTGTCAAAGTAAATATGTGCGTGAAAACCAACAATTTCGATGGTGTTTTCTTTCATCATTTTCAGTGGGTATTGAGCCAGCACCTGCACAAAACGGCTGTTAATTTCAGGGTAACTTGACTTATAGCAAACTGCGGAATTCAGCCATCCGTGTTGTTCGCACTCACTCCGTTAATTGCATCCAACTCAACAGCCGACAGCACTTTGGGTTCCATTGCGTACAAATCGTTCAACACAACCTTGACATCGGGAAACACAAAATACGAACGTCAGGAGAGCCAATTCGATAATTAAAAGAACGATTGCCAATTAGAGCAACGATTAAGGATGTAACAGGGGATTGTTTCTAATTTCCGATAAACATTCTTCTAAAGACAAACCATGCAGAATTTCCCACCATTGCCCCGTATGTCTCATGTAGGCGACATTAAAACAATCTGGCCCAACATATTCTAGGCGGGCGGAGCGAGACTCAAAAGACGGGGAAATCGCCCTCGGACTCGGACAATTATAAGTTGAGCAGAAGTAAAAATAGTTGCGATACCACTTGCCAAAGATATCCGTTCGATAGTTGAAATCATGGTCTGTGGGTGGAGAGTCGATATATTTGGGCTTAAATTCTGTTTGAATTAACTCATTACATTTTTGTTCGATTAATTGTTTCTCAGTATCAGGCACTGTAGGTTTAGACTGTTTGCCAGAAGAAGAAAGCCAGAGCTTTTTTGCTTTTTTTGCCATTGAATTTGTTTTCCTGATTATCTAGGTAGAATTGAAACGACAAAATCGATCGTTCGACCTACTGTGAAGGTAGTGGCTGCTTGCAACAACCTTTGTTGGGCTACTTATCAAGGCGGCGTGAGCCTCCAAGTAATGCGAGCCGCTTTTGTCAAACGGCGCAATCTATGCCTTGATTGGGTGCGGTGCGGATGATTTGTAGCAAGCACGCTCTCGTATTGATAATACTTAATTTTCCCCGCGAAACTGCCTTACTCAAAACTTTTGGCTCCATCCCATACAAATCCCGTAGCACAACCTTGACGAACGGAAACACAAAATACGAACGTCCGTTGCCCAATGCGGTGATTAAACACTTTCTAACCCAGATACCACAACTACGAGCGTGTCACACTGCGCCTCTTGTTCTGCCAAGCTATGGATTTGGTGCTGGGCTCCGTGTCGCAATCCACTCTCTTTTTTTGGCTCTAAATCTTCTTTAAGGTGAGCGGAATACAACGAGGGTTCTAACCCTACATTATGCCCCGCTCGCCTTAAACACAACGCAAAAATCACGGTTTGAGAGTGTCGATCGCTTCGAGCGAACAATGACTGATTTTGTTGATTTGGTGGGACAAGCAGCTCGAACAATCCTTTAACTCAATTACGGGACGGGTTTGCTTTCGCTCGTGCATTCGCCTAGGTTGACTGATTGGCAGCAAAATCTGATTGCTCGCGATTGAGTACGTCCAACTCAATCTCGCTCAGCACTTTGGGTTTCATTTCATATAAATCATTCAAAATAGGTTTGACATCGGGAAACACAAAATATTCCGTCAGCTTGCCAATGCGATAATTAAAGGGTTGATATCGGTGTTTGAAGTACAGCTCCACATTCCCCCGGCTCTCCCAAAGTCCCAGCAAATTAACAACCACATCCGAGTAATGCGCCCTGACATCCCGCTGCACCTCGGCGATTCTCTCCTCGATCGATCGAGTTGTCACCCCAATTTTATAGAAGCAGTGACCGTCCGCTTTGACCTCAAGAAAATAGAGCGAATTCACCAGAATCCGACGAAGCTGCGCTCGATAAATCAGCAAGTCAGCCCGCCGTTCTTCCAAGCAAGATAAACCCGCAGATAAAGCAATCTCTACAGAGCCTTCTAACTTCATCAACTCTGACAGCAGCAAAGGTTCTTGGACTTTGTTGAACAGCGCCAGGGGAAGAGCGCCGACGGGGATTTTACCGAGGTTTGTGAATTGATAAGAGCTCGCGCCTTCCGACTCTAGCAATCCTTTCAACTGCCACCGAAAGCTTACCAAGTCTCTGGGAATCGATCGCTTTTGGGCCCCGTACTCTTTCCACAGCACTTTCAATTGCTCCAATTCCTCACCCTTAAGCTGGATGGTGAAATTATCGTAAAGCGGCAGCGAGGGGAATGCTTTTGTCTTGATTCGCGCGGTAACGAACTTGCAAGTTTCCCCGGTGTGGGCGAAGTGATGTTCTTTCACCGAACCCTTTTTCGCTGTGAGGGAACCGCCGCAGTAAAGGCAAGCGAGGTTAGTTTTTCCGCGCACAACCTCATCAATGCCCGCCAGCTCTCCGCTGGGAGCAACACCAAATTTAAGCCACATCGCCTTTCAATTCTCCTTTGAGCAGGTTTCGTAGGTGCACCCGCTCCACACGATGGCTTACGCCCCGCTTCGCTACGAGAATTGTAACAAATCTAGAGGTGAGGGCTTCTGCCTTGAGGGAGAAACCGATCTATCACCAATCGGGAATTTCTTCAGGCGAGAAGTCTGATAGGTCTTGTGACAGTTGGTGAGGGGGCAACGGCACAGCAGACAATTCATCCTCTACAGGGGGAAATGTAGGTTTCCCCGTGTAGGAAAGCATGGAAAGACTCGCGATCGCTCCTCTGACTTGCTCCGGCTTCACCTCTAAGTATTTCTGCAACTGTTCGAGGTTGCTGTGACCGCTGATTTCTTGAATAATCCGCAGCGGAATCCCGGCATTGCTCATCTGGGTGAGAGCCGTTCTCCTGAAGCTGTGGGTGGATGCTCCCTCGATGCCGGCGCGATCGAACGCTTCTCTTAAAATCCGATCCGCTGAATTGGGGTGCAAATGCTTCCAGTGGTGGTTCGGGTAGCGGCCGGGAAATAAATAAGTCTGACCCGCATGGGAACGCCAAGATGTCAGGAGACTCCGCAAATCTTCGATTACCGGAATTGTCCTGGTTTGGAGTTTTCCTTTGGTGTTGCCCTTGCGGAAGTTGATTGTAGGTCGGACTGTACCTCTGGCAGTGTAAATATCGATGACTTCCAAGGAACAAGCTTCGGCAATGCGGCAGGCGGTGTAGAGACAAACTCCGAAGAGGGTGCGATCGCGAGCGGTTTGCAAACCTTTGTTGAACAGCAGTTCGATTTCCTGTTGCGTGAGTATTTTAGCTTGTCCGTGCCGTTCTATCTTCATGCAGGCGTGTATACTCGACCCGATACCAGAGAGTCTTGCATACTTGCTGCATTACTGCACCGTTCTGGGGTATTTCTTAATGAGGCGGCTGAGGGCGATCGTCATAAATTAGCCCAAGTGCAGCTAACGCAGTAAAGGTGCAAAGGTCACATTTATCGGAGCAATTAGCTTAACAAAAGTAGTAGGATTAAGGATACTAAATGGGTTGATGCACTGCTAAAATTGGTTGACAAACTGCTGTTACTGTTCTCTATCCAAATTGTTCTCAAAACTCAACTCAATTATGTACTAGCAAAACGTCTATATACCCTGCGATAACGGAATTTCCAAAACAAATTCAGCTCCCCGCCTCGGTGCTGAAATGCACGTTAGCTTCCCGCCGTGTTTTTGTACGATAATTGAGTGCGAAACAGACAAGCCCAGACCAGTACCCGAACCTACAGGCTTAGTTGTAAAAAAGGGATCGAATACCCTAACGCGGACTGATTCACTCATTCCAAGTCCGTTGTCTGCAATTGAGACGATCGCGCTAGTGCCTTTTACCTCTGTGCGAATCCGAATCGCAGGCGTTGGACACTGCTGGTTATCCAACTGTACCAGTGCGTCGATCGCATTCCCTAGAATATTCATAAACACCTGATTGAGTTCTCCAGCAAAACACTCGACTAAAGGCAAGTTCCCGTATTCTTTAACAACTTGAATTTCTCTGCCCGCAATGCCGACCGGCTTGCCGCTATCCTCCCCATCCCCCGGTGGTTCCGCAGGGTGCAGGCGGTGCTGCAAAATCAGCAGCGTGCTCTCAATCCCTTCGTGAATGTCAACCCGCTTCATCTCGCTCTCAGAAAGACGCGAAAAATTCCGCAAGCCTATCACAATATTGCGGATGCGCTCAGCTCCAACATTCATCGACTTCAGAATTTGCGGCAAGTCTTGTTTAAGGAAATCCAGTTCAATTTCCTCTGTGACTGCTGCCAAATCTGGAGTAACATTGGGGTATGTTTGCTGGTAGGTATCGATCAGTTTCAACAAATTTTGCATATATTGAGTTGTGTAAGTAAGATTACCGTAAATGAAATTAATCGGATTATTAATTTCGTGAGCAATTCCTGCCACTAACTGTCCCAGACTGGACATTTTTTCAGTGTGAATCATTTGAGCTTGAGTTTGTTGTAACTCTCGCAGAGCAATTTCTAGCTGAATTGCTTGTTCTTTCAACTGCATTTCTGACTGCCTCAAAGCTGATTCGATAGAGATTCGCTCGCGAATTTCTTGTTGTAAGAGCGCGTTTTTTTCTGTAACTTCCCGCGTTCTCTCTTGCACTTTAACCTCTAAAGTCTCGCTGTACTCCTGCAACTTTTCATTAGCAGCAGACAAATTCTTATAGAGAAAAGCGTTTTCTAAAGAAATTGCAGCCTGAGTAGAAAGAATCTTTAAAACTTCCTGCCGTTCTTCTGTAAAAGCACCTGTTGCCAGATTATTCTCTAAATAAAGCAGAGCGATTAAACTGCCTCTATTAATGAGAGGAACACATAAAATAGACAGGGGATGATTTTTGACAATGTAGATATCATTTTTGAATAATTCATCCTTCCCAGCATCATTTAAAACAACATCTTTTTTCGTTCTAGCTACATAATTTATTACAGAGACTGGCAAATCCTGGCTGAAAACGATTGGAAGCGACTGCTGCACTATTATGCGATCTTGTTCAATATAGCCAGACGCTTCTATTAGCAAATCACCATCTTTTGCTAAAATCAAAATACCACTTTGTGCGCCAGCGTTCTCCATCACAATTTTGAGCAATTTTTCTAGCAATTTACTCAAAACAACTTCGCTTGCTAAAACTTGCGAAGCCTTCATTACTGTTGCTAAATCGAGGAAAGAGTTACCTGTTGTACTATTTGTAGCTGTTGTTGTGGTAGAGAGAGTTCCCTCTATGCTGGTGTTCCCAGCAGCAGATATCAAAGAAAGAAGCTGGGGATATCTTGACTCCAAATCTGCAACCTTAGTCTTCGCTCCCCACCGAGCGTAGCCGTAGTATGCTGATGCCATGTAAGTCTGACCGATCTCCTCTCTTGAAGCCCCTAAATAAAATTCAGCCGCCAGTTCGTAAGCTAAAGCTTCCTCCTGAACGTACCCCTGTTTTTTAGCTCCCGCGATGGCGAGATCGTAATACTCCATCGCTTCCCAATTTTGCCCTTTCACCCGCGCTATTTCTGCCTCTACTAACTCGTATCTGTGCTGGTTGTTTTCTGGTGCATGGTACGCCCACAGCTTCATTCTTTCTTGATTTGACTCAACATTAACCAAGTATTGCTGCTGTTCGTTGCAAGAACTGATATCGCCCTGAGAATCAGAATACTCAGCCAAAAGAGCCAGAGAATAATAAAAATTGTGTTGCGGAACTGTTACAAATCCTATCGCCCCATCTAAATATGTTTCTGCTTGCCTAGCACTAGCAATTGAAAGATTATATTGTCTAAATAAATAATAAATAATTGCTTTAGCAAAATAGGTATGAAAAATCGATAATTTATTATGATTTTTCTCTAAAACAGGTAGCATCTCTTCTTCATTAAAACTCTCACCAATTAACTTGTATTTATCTGCTGAATGTCCCAGCAAATTCAATACCATTTGTCGCCATACTTTAATATAATAAAGTGAAAAATCTTGCTTATTTTTTTTTGTAAAGTCAATAAATTGTGCCTGCCTATTAGCCACATTTTTCAACTCTTCTCCCAGAAAAAGAGGGTAAGTTGAATAATTGCAAGCACAATAACAGGCGTGTTCTATATCTCCAGTTTCTAATCCGCTTTCTATCCCCTCCCAGAAAGGCTCTAAAGATTCTCTAGCGTGTTCTTTCCAATGTCTGACAAAGATATTAAATAATGCGAAAACTTTGGCTTTTAGTTTTTTAGTTTTAAATTTTTCCAATAGTTTAATTGAAAGTTTCCCAGAGCGATAACCTAAATCTATATCGCCCAATACGCTACACAAAAGCAGTCCGTAATAACCATAAGCAAAACTGGCAATTTCTGAGTTGCCATATTCAACACATAGACTTACCATTGTCAAAATTGTGAAAATTAGCAAAGGTGGATTCGCAATATAAGCAGGAGCGCACAGATTCATCATGATTCGTAGTGCTGCTAATTTATAATTATCAGTCATTTGTGGGAGTTTTTCTAAATCTTCAATTTGTCTATCTCCCATAATAGTTTTTGTTTGGATGAGGGCTGTACCAATATCATTTTGAGTCGGCTGTTGAGGTAGCCTAATTTCCAGTATCTCTAAAACTTTTAGGGCTGTATCTATTGCCAACTGCATTTGATTTTGAGCTATGTAAAATAGCATTTGTAACTCGTAAATTTGAATTTTTTCTAAAATGAGAGTAGCATTAACCAGGACAATCTCAGAGAGCGCTCGCGCCCGCTCGAAATTAGTCGTTAAGTATGCCACTTCTACTGTTTCTACATATAGAGTCAGGGTTAAGTCATACTGACTCTGCCAGCTATTAGCAGCGAGGAGATCCAAACCCATATTCAGATACTTAACAGCCGATTCATAGGCAGTCGCTGCCTTTGCTTTCTGACCAGCAATTAGATTTAGGAAAGCTAGTTCATCTTTTTCTACTTGCTCAACAACTAAATCAGCACCAAAATTAAGTTGATTGACTAAAGCAAAAATATTTTCTTTTCTGTCTTCAGGAGTGGTATTTTGCAACAGTAGTTTGCCAATACTCAGATGAGTGACTTTTTTATCGGATTCGGGGATTAAAGAATAAGCGGCTTGCTGGACGCGATCGTGCAAAAACTTATAGTCAACTCTAGCATCACGAAGCATAAGTTCGTCTAGTTCCTCCTGCCCGAAAATTAGAGGAATTTTGTAGTTTTCACTCAAGGGTAAAATTAGACCAGCATGAAGTGATGCCCACAACTGAGAAGCAGTAACTAATTCTGATTCTTCATTAACAATTGCTAAAACGTTTAAATTAAAAGTGCTGCCTATACAAGCAGCCAATTTTAAGACTTTTTGGGTTGATACTGGTAGTTTTTGAATATTTTTTGCGATCAGTTCAACGATATTGTAATCGACAATGCCAATGCTTTGAATTTCTTCGATGTCCCACTGCCAAATACCGATGAAAGTATCGTAGGTTAGTAGATTTTCAGAATACAGGACTTTCAACAGTTGAGTCAAGAAGAAGGGATTGCCTTGGGTTTTATTGAAAAGTAGTTCGGAGAAGGATTTTATACGGTTTGTGTCTGGAGATTCATTGAGCGTGTCTGCAATTAGCTGCCTAACATGGTTTAGCTGTAAAGGTTTAACAGTAATATTATTGATGGCAGCCCCACTTTCTCGAATTTTTTCTAATGTCTGAATCAAGGGATGAGCTGGATTGACTTCGTTATCTCGATAAGCTCCGATCGTTAACAGGTATTGGCTATCGCGATCACTCATCAACATTTGGATTAGTTTGAGCGATGCAGAATCAGCCCACTGCAAGTCGTCAAGGAAGAGAACGAGGGGATGAGAAGGTTGACAAAAGACTCTGAAGAACTGTTGAAAAACGCGATTAAAGCGGTTTTGAGATTCAGACGAACTCAGTTGTGGCACTTCTGGCTGAGGACCGACAATCAGTTCAACTTCGGGAATAACATCAATAATTAGAGAACCATTTTGACCCAATGCAGTTAAAAGTTTCTCTCTCCAAACAGCTATTTTTTCAGAGTTTTCGGTTAATAGTTGTCGCATTAGTGACTGAAAAGCTTCAATTAATGAAGCGTAAGGAATATTGCGATTAAACTGGTCAAATTTACCAGCAATAAAATATCCGCACTTAGTAACAATAGGTTTGTGAATTTCATTCACTAAACAAGATTTACCTATCCCTGAAGAACCGCTGACCAGCATCATTTCGGCGGTACCGAGACTGGTTCGTTCAAACGCTTCCATTAATACAACTACCTCTTCTTCCCTACCGTAGAGTTTCTGCGGAATTAGCAGTTGATTGGATAAATCTTTAGCTCCTATAATAAAATGTGAAATTGTGCCGCTTTCCTGTAACTGAGCTAGGCAAGTTTCTAGGTCAGCTTTTATTCCCTCAGCAGTTTGATATCGCTCTTCTGCGTTTTTGGCTAATAATTTGAGTGTAATATCAGAAATAGCTTTGGGAATTTCTGGATTTAAGTGAATCGGCGCAACTGGTTGTTTTGCTAAATGGCAGTGAACCAATTCCATTGGATCAGTGGCTGCAAAAGGTAGGGAACCTGTCAGCATTTCATAAAAGGTTGCACCCAAAGAGTAAAAGTCGGTGCGATAGTCAATCGACCGATTCATCCTGCCAGTTTGCTCTGGGGATATATAGGCTAATGTGCCTTCCAGACAATTAGGATTGTTAATTGTTTGGTTTTCTCTGTCCAGGCGAGAAGAAATGCTAAAATCGGTAATTTTAACCACCCCAGTTGCGGGATTGATAATAATATTTCTCGGTTTAATATCTTTATGAATAATCTGCTGTTGGTGCAGTTGCCCTAAAGTTTCTGCTAACTTAATTGCTATTTTAAGAAAGCTGATTATATCGTTTTTTAGTTCGCCAAAAATGTAATTCAAAGATTGGCCACCAAAATCTTCCATGATTAAGGCAAAGCTATTCCGATATCTTTCCAATTCCAAGCAATTAACAACTCCTGAAATGTTCAGGTTCTTGGTAATTTCATATTGAAACTTTAAATTAGCAACATCAATAGGATGGGGATACTCTGAGTTGAGCAACTTAACAATAACAGGCTGTTGGTTCTGAACATTCAGCCCTCGATACACAACTGTTTTGATTCCTTCATTTATTTTTTTTAAATTTGTATATCTCAGAAGACTTAGCATAATTGTTGAATTTTTTAGCGAACTTAATTAAGTATTTATGAGATCGGACATCCCAAAACCAAGACAGACAAGAGTTTGATTGTTTCTTGAGATGCAATTTAAATGCTGAGCAGGCTTACACCCTGACACAGTTTTCAGAACCAGGAATCCCGCTCACCGATAATTTTTTTTGCATACTCAATCCCAAAAATTTGTGTCAAAATAGCACGAGCAGCCTGCATAGCTGACATAACGGTTGCTTCGACACAGCCTGAATTGTAACCGTTGTCGATCCAGTCACCCGTCAAGTAGAGGTTATCGAAGCCAGATTCATCGGTTTTGAGCCGATATTTTGTACTTCCGGGGACAGAAAGCACGTAACGCTCTGAAGGGTCGATGTTGACTCGCCAGTATTGAGAGTAGAAACGCTTCTGTCCCGGCTGGTTTTTTAGATCGACAAGCAAATCCCAATTCAACCCTTGAGGATTTTCTGGAGTGGTAGCTTTAGGCCATAAGTTACCGATTTGGTTTTCGAGGAAGTTGATAGCCTGTTGTTCTACTTTCTCCTGTTCCCTTTTGGGGAAATCGCGATCGCTGCTGGGAGGAATTCCTGAGTCTGCTATTACGCCTGTAAAATAAGCAAGATTGTAGGGATAATGTTCGGAAGGCCAATTTTCGCGCTGGATCAAATCACTCATATCGGCATAAGTATCGAGGGGTTCTACATAAGAACCGACCACAGGACTGCCCCCCCTCCACCCCAACTGCTGTAAATTAGATTTAAGCCACAACTGACCGCCTTGAGTGGGAACTGTCTCGATCTGATTTACCATATTTGCCCATTTTTGATGAGCGGGATTTTTTTCAGCATTAATCAAGTCGCCGCAGATAAAGGGTAAAGCTCCGAGAGAAATGCCGAGAATTACCAAGTCAAAATCTTCTCCAACATTGAGAGTGACTGGGGTTTCATTATCTTGCCACGGAGTCCAAAAAGACTCCAAATTTACCTGCTGTTGTTGGAGTTCTTCACCTTCTACAATTTGCTCGTAGCGGGGTTTGCTCGGCCAGCAGAGGAGCCTCTTAACTTTAATCAGCGGATCGTATTCCCGAGCTGGTTCTTTGAGATTCACCTGGCGTCCCAAAGAAATGCTAGCGATCGACTGCTGCGAATCGTCAAGGTGCAACTGTTTCACGCGGTGGAAAAACTCAAACTTGACACCCCGACGTTTCAGCACTTTATAAAGCGGGGCGAAAATCGTATCTCCCATACCAGCTTGCATTTTCCACATAATCGCCCCGCTGTACTGGAAAATTACGGTTGTTAAGATGCGGATTGCTGTTCCTGCTGCTAGTCTGGGCTGATGAACGTTCCCCCCAGGAAAGGCATAAACAAGGTCATACAAAACGCGGATAAATGCTGAATTGATGCTGGTTTCCCCGGCCCCGTGTTTTTTCAGCCACTCTCTATAATCATACTCGTCTAAGGATTCTAAAGAACCAGAATAAATCACTTCATCTACAAATAATCCCCGAATATTGGCAAATGCTAAATCTAACAAAACTAAAATCCGAAATGTATCGTCATCTTGCTCAATTTCTGACTCGATAGAGCTTCTCAACCGCTGCATAAATTGCTCTAAAAGCTTAAGAATAATTCTGTGGTGTTCGGGGCGATGAGTGCGGGTATCGTCCGGCATGGATTTGGCTAACTTGTAGGCCAGACCTAGAAATGTTCCTTCTGATGTTAAATCAATAGTGTCTAAGGTAGTTCCTATCTGTTTCATAGTATTTTCCAACCACTGACACCAGCGGGCTGGTTCTTTGAGAAGTAACTGCACCAGTTGGTCGGGAAGGTGAAGCGGTGCGATTTCTGAGGTGAGTTTAAGAGTTTCCCCGCCAATATCTATCTGTTTGGCAAGAAGTTCTAACCAGTTCGGGATTTGCTGATTGCTGGATAATCTGTTAACTGAACACTGAGATTTTAAAGATTTTGAACCTTCAAATCCATCGTGCATCAATTTGAGCAAGGAGCAGATATGCTCCCACATCGAGAAATAGCCCCCTCCTTCCCAAGGAAGCAATTTATTTGGGGGAAAGTTGAAAGGCCACTGAACCCAGCGACCATTGATATATTCTTCGAGAACTATGAGACTGTGAGGTTTGAAGGCATCTTTTATACTCAAAAACGGACCATCTTCTCCTAATTCGTCGTAGCACTGTTTCATCAATCGAAAAGCATTTTCGTAGAATCCAAAGAAAATGTGCAATCCATGTTCTTCTATTCGGTAGGTTGGTTCGTGGTAAGGCGGGTTAGACTCCACGCTGCGTCCTGATGCGCCTTTACCTCCCAGACGCCAGCCCTGTTGGTACACAGTAATATCGTAGAGAGCGTTCCATCCCGGCTGGCTGGTGAGTTCAAATGCAGCAGTTATGGAGGCGATTCCTCCTCCCAAAATGGCAATTTTTTTGAGTTTCGATGTTTCAGGCATTTATCGATTGAGTAGAGAATCTACTTTCAAAAGTATATTTTTAACTGCGCTTCATCCCGGGCTTTTTAGCCGGCTTTTTCATGGATTCGCGCTATAATTTGACTGAGATGAAAGCTAATTTAAGAAGGCGCTTTCCAAACTGTAGTACCATTTTCGACGGTGAAGTTGAAGTTGATCCAGAAAGACAGCTTGACGGGCAATCGAACTGATTCTCCTGGTTTGGTACCACGTGGGCGTAACCCCAAATCGTTAACTATGGGGTGGCTGGCATAATCGTACAGTGTGACCTCAAACTGATCGCCTAAAGAACCGAAGCCCAGGATGCGTCCGCTGTGATATTTGTACATTTTCATCAAGTTTTCGACGATCGCTTGATAGCAAGCTCGGCTACCATCTTCTGCATCGCGGAATTGTTTGAGAAATACGACTGGAACTGCTGTATGAGTTAGGTAGTCAAAAATATTGAGTGGCAAACTAAAACCAGGAATCTCGATCCTACCATTGTTGTCAAAAAGTAGCTCTAAAATTTCATTGACTAATTCTTGTGGGGTATCCCAAGTCTTGTTAGGTTTAAAAGATACCTCCTTACCAACTCTGCAAACTTCTATCAACCTTTCATCTTGGGCTTGAATGTCCGGTCTAAAATGTTTCCATAAAAGCGTCTCTAAAGTGAATAAATCAGGTGGCTGCGGGGGTTTGGGAATTTGAAAAGAACCCAGTTGTTTTGAAATACCGTAAACCTCGCGCCCTGAAATTAAAACTGGTGAGTTATTGACAAAAACGTAAGGCATGAACCAAGCTAGCCGCTCCACTACAAATGCAGGTCCTACTTGTTTTCCGACCATCGTCAATATCCAAAAAACTACCTCTTCTTCAAGAACATATCCCTTTTCGCTGTCTGGTTTGTTTGTGGAACTGAGCGAATCCATCGTTCCGAAAGTAAGGACAACATAGTGCATGGCAGGGCGATACTCAACTTCTCCTTTAGCTGGCTGGTTGAGATATGTGTCGCATACTGCTTGTAGCTTATGCAAAGAACCTTCTAAGATAAATCCATAGAGGTTTGTACCTTTGATGTCGTAGGGTTGAAGAAAACACTGCTCGCCAGCTCGTTCAATGTATTGTGGCGGTTTTAAATGGTGACTGCCGCCCGATAAAAATGTCTCGCCAAATTTATGTGCTTCTTGTTCTATGCTTTCGCCTCTAGCAGCAAGGTCTAGGAGTAGTTGCTCTGGCGATCGCGGCGGTTTTGCGAGGATGTCTGCTAATTTTTGCGGGTTATTGAGCAGTTCCGCGATCGCGCTGCTTGCTCCTAGTGCTGTACGAAAGCCTGTTTGCAGAAGTTGAGCGGCGCTGTTAACATTCATTGCTTCATAACCTCATCATGAGTTAGCTTGCAAACTTTTTATATTTCAGTCATATCACAAATACCGATCGGATCGAGCTTTCTTAACGCCTAACGCCTATTTTCTCAATCACAAACTCTCTATCGAGCGATCAAGAAAGCAAACTGAGCTCGCGACCCACCTATATTTCATGCGACCGTTGGCGTGCGACCTGTGGTTTATACCCGACCCGACAGCGAAGTCGGTCAAACTTACTGCATTACTACTGCACTGGTAGGTGGGGATGGAGCGATCGCGGCGGTTGGGGGCGATCGTCAGAAACTAGCAGACCGTTGCCAACTCGGTAATGAGCGTTTTCCAGTGTTAGAAAGCATGGAAAGTGAAGAGATCGCTCCTGTGACTTGTTCTGGCCGGCACCTCTTTCGTAGTGCTGCAACTGTTCGAGGTTGCGGTGGCGGCTGATTTCTTGAATAATCCGCAGCGGGATACCCGCGTTGCTCCTCTGGGTGAGGGCCGTTCTCAACCAAGCTGTGGGTGGATGCTCCCTCGATGCCGGCTCGCTCGAACGCTTCTCTCAAAATCCGATCGGCTGAATCTGATTGCAAATGCTTCCAATGGTGGCAGCGGTGGCGGCCGGGGAACAAGTAAGTCTGACCCGCGTGGGGTTTCCAAGATGTCAAGAGCGATCGCAAATCCTCGATCACCGGAATCGTTCTGGTTTGCAGCTTGCCCTTGGTATTGGCTTTGCGGAAGTTAATCGTAGAGCGGACGGTGCCAGAGTTCGTGTAGATATCTTTAACCATCAGGGAACAAGCTTCGGCAATCCGACAGGCGGTGTAGAGACAAACTCCGAAGAGGGTGCGATCGCGAGCGGTTTGCAAACCTTTGTTGAACAAAAGCTCGATTTCCTGTTGCGTGAGTATCTTGGCCTGGCCGTGCCGTTCTATCTTCATCTTGGTAAACTCGACCCGATACCACAGAGTTTGCCGCAAATACTGCATTGCTGGATCGATCGGGGGGATTTCTTAACGTGGTAGTCCAGGTCTGGATGGCGGGCGTAGAATACACATACAGCTATCACGGCCGCGCTGGATGCGACCGACGGTAATGTGCGGAAAGTTCAGAAACTCAGCAGACACAAAAATTTAAATACCTTGATGGTGTATGCGATAATCGCGGCCCCGACCAAAGAGACATTACCGATTTACTTGATGGGATGAAAGGAGCGATCGGCGGGAAGCGGATGATTCGACGTGAAGGAGCGAGCGAAATCATAGATTTCTTCGATGCTCAATATGAAGGAACGTTGGATGCGTAATAATTAATTACTCCCCATGAATAAACTCAGCATTGACTCTGATCATAAAATATGCAATTGCAACAGCGACTGACTGAGATCGACCTTGATGCCTATTTTCAACGAATTGGCTATAGCGGTGACTGCTCGCCCAGGCTGACAACGTTACAGGAAATTCATCAACGACATTCCCAAACGATCGCCTTTGAAAACCTCAATTCGCTCCTGAAACAACCGGTTTTGCTGGATTTAGCATCCTTGCAACAAAAACTCATCAACCAGGGACGGGGCGGCTATTGTTTCGAGCAAAACTCACTGTTGCGGGATGTTTTGCTTGCTCTTGGCTTTCAGGTAACGAATCTAGCAGCTCGCGTGCTGTGGAATTTGCCATCCGGGACGATCGCACCTCGCAGCCATATGGTGCTGTTAGTCAATATTGATGGAGAGCCGTACATTGCAGATGCGGGATTCGGAGGATTAACGCTTACCGCGCCGCTTGCTTTGACACCGGATATTGAACAACCTACATCCCACGAACCATTTCGATTGATTGCAACGGATCGCAGCTACATTATGCAAGCATATATCAAGCAGGAGTGGAAATCCCTTTACAGATTCGACCTTCAGGAGCAAGAATTACCCGATTATGAGGTGAGTAATTGGTACGTTTCAACTCATCCCAACTCGATTTTTGTTACTAACTTGATTGTGGCAAAACCGGGGTCAAATTGTCGTTATGCCTTGTGGAACAATCAGTTTACGGTGCATTATTTGGACGGTCGAACAGAACATCGCGTCCTTTCAACGGTTGCAGAGTTACGCGCTACCCTTGAGAATGTTTTTTGTCTCAACTTGGGAGCGATCGCTGAGATAGTTCAGATGTTACAACAATTAATTGAGCGATCGCGTGCGATGACCTAACGGTGAAAGCGGGCAACTCTCGATTTATGGCAAGGCCTGACAAGGACTTTTCGATAGATTTTCTTGCGGAAAGTATTAAATCCGACATTCCGCACGCCTTTAGACGAAAGCCTCTCGCTCAGGACAAGAAGCGACCGTAGTTGTACACTTCTTCTTCGCCCAAACGGTCAATAATCGCCCAATGTACTGTGTTGAGTTCAGGAATTTGTAACATAAATATCCAGTTAGCTTCTATGCTTTCCCCTTTTGTTGGGAGCATCGGTGTCTCTGGAGTACAGAGGATAATTTTAGTGGTGGGTTTTCGCAGATATTGGTAAGACGAGGGTACATGATCGCCGTTAAAATAGGCGTAGGGCACACCCACAGCCGCAGCATTATCAGCGATCGTGTCTAGAACCGAGCCTTCTTGTGAGTTGTCAAGTTCAAAGCTATCGTATGCCGAAGTTAATGCTTCCTCAAAAGTTACCTGACCGCCTAAAGCTTTCTGTGCCTCAATCGATTCTGGATCTGCCTCTAGGATTAGATTGTCTAAGCCAAGGGATGAAGTCAGATTAGATAACTTCTGACTGTGCTCAGTATAAGCATAGCTAGACATCAAATTTCCCATCGCATCCAAAAGCCTTCCCTCGTCTGAAGAGTTATTCCAAACAGAGCGTTTGCTACCGAAAGAGAAGCCGCCTGACTCTGGATGCACCTCGTTAGTATAAACTCGACACTCAGCTCCTTTTTTCAAGACTGTCCCCGCGGGAAAAGAGAATTCTTGATTGCGATTGTCTGTGTGAATTTTCCAGCCTGATATATCTATATCAACCAGCCCATCGTTGACAATAGCGATATATTCGTCCGCCTCAGCGGATTTAACGCGGACGTCTGAAAAAATCCTCGAAATCCTGACGTGGGGTGTTGCCTGTGAGAGATCGAGTATTGCATACAGCCCTTCTCCATCAGGACTAGAAACGAGAATTTGATTGGCCTGCTCGTCAGGTTGGAAATCGATAATCGAACTGCCATTGCGTTGATAGAGAGATTTAACTCCAGCAAAAATCGGATGTTCGCTATTAATGGGTTGATTTCCTGAAATCCCGTTATAGCCCTCTTTAAACTGTAAACCAACTTCCCAAAGAAACCAGTTAAAGTTATACGCTTCAGCATAGTCCTCATTTTCCGTCTCGGCAGCTAAATAAACGTTCCCTCCGGCTCCAACCAAATCTCTGATTCTAGTCTCATCAATACAAATTTCATGTGTAAAAATCGCATCCACATCTGCTGGGATGTCATATCCAACCGTCCATGTGTGACCAGCTTCAGTCATTGTCTCTGCTAAAGCCGATTCAGATTCTGCTAAATCCGGGTCAGCGTAAGAATGAAACTTACCTGGACGACCGCCCGCAAACCAATTCGCAATATTTTTAGCAAAAATTGCCGCGTCAGGAGATTGTTCAAATCCGACGTTACTTAAAGTTGAAGCATCATTAGCGAGAAAGATTTTGCGTAATTTTTTGTTCATTGACTCGGTTCCTAACCTTCGGAGTAGTTGATGGACTTACTGGTGCGGGTGCAGGGAAAGATGGTTAATTGTTGCTGTGACAAAATTCTCATTTCTAAGTGGAGATTGTTAATCACAAAAGGAATGCCAACTATCGCTCGCTTTTATAGACATATCCTTAATATAAACAAAATAGTCCGATAAAAACGATCGAAAATATTGGAAGAGAACGGGACAAGCCCTTTAGCAATAATCTAAACACTCCAGCCAGCAATCTTGACACTTACGATCCAGAATTAAATGCAACTGTAAATGCGACGCTCGACAGGATTAAATACAACGCTCGCCAGGATTAAGTGCAACGCCGCTTGCAATCATCGGTTTGAGCCAGGAGAACCGTGCAACTATCAATAGAACTTCCACTTAGCAGCGGTTTCGCGCCCGATCGGGGGTGCTGGCAAAAATTTCAGTGCTTGGCGTAAATTTATGCACGATTGCTGCTCAAACCCCCTAAAGCTAAAAAAGCAGCAGCCAGGGCTTTGGATACCTTGCGATTAATTTTCATGGGGTTTCGTCCTGGTTTGGGATTGCAGTCAAACAAGCCGTAGATGCAGCGGAATCAAGAGGGAGTTGCGATCTCGCGTTACAGGTGACGCGGTGGTTTATATTCGGAAATAACTGTTGGAGCGTTCGAGTTTTGTCTGGGCTTGAGTAGATGAGTTCCATAACTCCCATCGAGCCATCCTACAGCGCATCGCATAAAAATCCACCTCTGCCTTGATTCCCTGCTGCCAATCCCTGATGGTAAATTGACGATGCTATAGCAACCGAGCTTCATCAGAATAATCACAAATCCTGGGAGTTCGGGATTTTTCTGTTGCCAATGCCGTTGGTAGCGAAGTGAACGATTTTATAATTGCCTAAACGACCATTTTTCTACTGCGATGCGTTGCTTTTCAAGCCGTTTATAAGGAGTTTATTGGCTTCTGATGCTTTGATATAGCAATCTTAAATGGTAATTGCTCAACCCCCTTGACAAGAAGACGAGATAGACATTAGATAAAGGAATGGAAAAACTACCCAGCTTAAAGCAACTATTGAACGAGGCAAAAGAAGCCTTGATAGTAGAGCTATGGCAAGAAATCCAAAAACTCAGCGCAACATTAGCCACCTACGAACCTTGCGCCAGAGCCATCTCCCAAAAAAACTCTTCAAAATTCCGAAGTATTGATAGAGAAGGAATATCTATTGCGCTCGCAAGCTATATTACTATTAGCCACATCTACGATTGCACAGCTATCAATCAGAGCATATTTACTTATGCAATTGTAACTATCCGTACAAATGCGATCGCTCCTTTGCGTCAATCAATACTATGATAAAAAGTTGTAGTTAGTAGAGAATCAGTAAAATATATAAAAAATTCTCCCAGCTATCAGTAGGTTCTGTCGCTGGGAGAAATCGCTGGAAAGTCGGTTTATTCAACTAACGCAGGTATCTCGATTAATTCGATTTCAAACCTTCGCTGCATTCGCCGTTATTCTTTAGGCACAGTAGGCTTTGGTTGCATGTCAAAAATAATCACAAATGTGCGCGTTTTCACTAATCGCTGCAAAACCCGTAGATGATCATCTGCATCGTTTCTCTTACGAAATCGTGCCACAATAACACGCTGACAATTAGGAAGCAGGCTAATGATACACCACGGGTGCAATTTTTCAGAGTAGGTCATTTTAGTACCTCAGCAGTAAAAGTAACAGATTGTGCTCTTGTTTGATTGCTTGCCAAGACAGTAATTGAATAATCTTGTCAAAGACAGGTCACGGTGACATTGATATTTGACGAGGTTTGTGCTAAGACAAGCTCAAATTATCTTTTGATGCTGAAAAAGCTTGATGTATAGCAGCCACCAAAACTGTTAAAACAAGTCAGCAGTATATGATTGCGATAACGTATACAGTCGTTGCCCTAAACAGTCTTTCCGTTATACGCGCTACTATTAATCCAGGCTATTATCTTCGCAAGGCGGACACAGGAAAGCCACCAATGCCTCTGGAATTTCCTCAAAGTGTTCCAGCAGAAAATCCATTAAAGCCAAATGACGCAAATCGACAGCAGTAGGAAATCTGCGATTTTTCCCCTTTCTAAACCAACCCCGCACTGTAGAATCAGAACGAGAACAAATAAAAGCAATTTCCTCATAACTCACTCCCCACTTTGCATAAAACTGCCTCGGTGTCATTCCGAATTGGCATTGACTGTAAACTGCAATCAAATTGCGTTCTCTATCTGTCAAAGTCTGCTGCTTTTTTATCATCCTCAAACTTCTCCAAATCTTCCTCCCAGGCAGTATCAAAATGACACCACGTTGCACTTTTGAAATCAGGAGTAAGGCAAATTATGTAGCACCACATCCAACAGCATTGACACTGTTCGTAATTGTAAAATTTGCCGATAACCATTCCTCTGTCAGCTTCTTCGCTAACACCCGTCCAGCGCACCATCTCGCCGCACTTAAAGCGCGGGAGATGAATTTTGGCAAAGTTTACAGGAAATTCAATTGCAGGCGGCATATCATTCAAATGTTTTAGTGGCAGGCACGAAATCAAATCTCGCTTTCCTTTTGAGATTGACATGAGTTCTCAACTGTGCATCGACTGCAACAAATCTGTTTTGATAGGTTTTTAGGCCAATTTCTTGATAAAGAAATTGCAGCGCGATATTTCCTTAAATCAATCAATTGGAATCTATATTTGACGAACTATTCTCAAAGCCCAACTCTGGCTAGGCTATCAGTTTTTTGAGATACCGCCCAATCGCGTTGATGTCAAGTCCCGTTGCAGCCGACTTGTATAGTAAAGGTGTAGTTGCTTTCGTCAGCGAGGTGCGAGGATCGACAAACGTCTCCAAATCGAACCACATCGGGAAGTAGAAGGATTATTGGAGAATATTGATGACTTGTTCTTCAGGCTCTAACTGGCCGCAAAAAAGGTTGCAGGTAGAATCAAACAATAGTATAATTAGATTAGTGAATAATAATTTTATTGGTAGCGCGGTGTTATGAACGCCCAAAAACCTGTTACTTTCAGAGACCTCATAGACGCGATCGCTACCTTGCCGATTATCAACTTTTCCGAGAATTCGAGTCAGTTGAATAGCAATAAGCGGAAGTGAGTTGCAACAAGCGCCTCCGATTGTCCAGAAAGCGATTGAGCCGGATTTGGTTGGGCATCAAAGAATAGAAGCCAGTTAGCCTACTTGACGTAACCTCCCTTTCGTCCAATAATGAAGGAATTTACCCTAAGAGGCTGCGCCGTGAAGGTTCTTGGGAATGGGCGCGCTAAGATTTTGACGCCCGCAGAAATTGACCGACTGTTTGACCGGGGTTTTATTACAGCAAGGGACAGGCTTTTGTTTGCTGTAACTTTTTACTGCGCCTGCCGCATTTCAGAGGCGTTAGCTTTAACAACTCACGACATTGTTGGGGGGTCAGTCACGTTGCGGAAAGCGACGACAAAGGGGAAATCAGCAACGCGAACGCTGCCGCTCCATCCTATGCTGGCTAAGTATTTAAAGGCTTACAATCCAGATGTGGGTTTTTTGTTTCCGGGGCGAGACAATACGAAGCCTTTGACTCGCGCCGCATCGGATGTGATTTTTAAAGAAGCTTGCAAGCGGGTAAGAATTAAGGGGGCTTCAACACATTCGATGCGGCGGACGGCGCTGACTAATTTGAGCAATGCGGGGGTGCCGCTGCGGGTGATTATGGAGATTTCGGGACACAAAAATTTTTCGAGTCTCCAGCGCTATTTGGAGGTACAGCCGGAACAGCTTGTCAAGGCGATCGGGCTCTTGAAGTAAGGCGACAGAGTTCAATATTTTCCTGTCCTTTAATATTATGGCAGTTTATAGATATTCCGAAACCGACAGCATTCAGCATCAAACAGCAACTTAACCGTTCCCGTTCCGCTATTCCGTCCTTTCAATCCAATAATTTCAGCCGTTCCCCCATCAGGAGAATCAGGATTGTAATAATCGTCCCTGTAAACTCCAAGCACAACATCCGCATCCTGTTCAATTCCACCAGAGCCACGCAAATCCGATAAACTTGGACGCTTGTTCGTGCGAGTCTCTACCCCCCGATTGAGCTGAGAAAGCAGCACAACCGGCGCGTCAACCTCGCGAGCCAAAATCTTCATCTGCCGCATAATTTCGCTAATTTTATTGACAACATTTTCATCCGCCGAATTCACCATCAATTGCAAGTAATCAACAATTACCAAACCCAAGGGGCCGCGCTCACAAACAAACTCCCTAACTCTGGAACGAATCTCCAAGGGAGACGGTTCCAAACTTTCGTCTATCCAAAAATCAGCATCGCTAACTTTCCCCAAAGCCGAAGCTAGGACTTCGTACTTACCAGCTAGGTTAACTTTCCTGATATCTTTCACCGACACCCCACTCTCAAGTGCCATTAACCGCGCTGCCAAGTCCCGACCTGGCATTTCCATCGAAAACATCAAAACTCGACCGTTCGTGGGAAGGCAAGCAATGTTGTAGCCAAGGGCACAAGCCAAAGCTGTTTTGCCGCTGCCGGGACGACCTCCTATAACAATCAATTCACCTCGGTAAAATCCGCCTCCCAATAGGTCGTCGAGGTCGTAAAACCCTGTGCTGATTCCAGGAAAGTAGTTAGCAGTCTCCAAGCGCTCTTCCTCAATTTCATCTAGATATCGCCAAAGCTCGTGGCAGTATTCCGAAAGAGGCCGAATAGCTTTTTGTCGCTCTTCTTTGTACTTATTGAGGACAAAAATCTTTTGCTCGGCTTCATTTAGTATCGCATCCAATTCGGTGGAAGTCTCGTAGCCAAGCTGCACGATGTCATTGCCAACTTTGATGAGTTCGCGCCGGACAAACTTGTCCATGACTAGCAAGGCATACTGGTCGATATTGACGGCTGAAACAGTTCGGTCTACCAGCATTACCAGTTTGATTTGACCTCCTACTACTTCCAGCAGGTTGTGGTTGTCGAGGAAGGTGGTGATGTTCATCAAATCTGTGGGCTGTTCTAGAGAATGCAGCGCTAAAGCGGCCCGATAAATATGTTGGTGGACTGTAATTGCCAACGCTTCGGGACGCAGAATATTTTCGATTCTTTTAATGGCGATTGGATCGATAAGAATTCCACCTAAAATTGCTTCCTCTGCATCAATATTGCTCGGAATAATTTTGTCAACAAAACTGACTGCCATGTCGGGTATTCTCCTTTGATATTGTTGTTACTTGAACTGTGTTGTTAGTTGCCTACAGGATTAGAAGCTGTTTACAGGAATTGAATAATCAGTGTTTTCACAGTTAGGCCTCATAGCTAAATAGTAGACAATTTGTTCAAAATTTGTTTGAGTTGCTGAGGAAATCGATGCATCCACTGCAAGTAAATTTGCTGCTGAATACCTAGCGCTGCAAAAGCTTCTTTGCCTAGTTGCTGTAACTGTTCGCATAACGTTCGATGAGTTTCTAATGGCATATAATGAGGGTCAACATAATCCTCAGTTATTCTTGTAGTCTGTGCAGAAGGAGAATCTTTTGGAGTTGGAGAAGAGCCTGTTGAAGCTGGAGACGAAACAACATTTGTTGGGTTCGAGTTTTGAAAACCGTTAGTTTTTTTCCACCAGCGACCGCGCAAACAATCAACGACCCACCCTGAAGGGTTGGATATTTGCTTTGTTTGGCTTCGGACTTGCAGCAAGTTTATGGCGGCTTGGATTTCGTTTAAGCTGTGCTGGAGGACACAAATTTTTAATTCGGGATTCATGCCTCCTGTGGCTCGCGTAACGGCTTCGACAATTTCAGTTGCATCGGGATTGGCAATTGCAACCGCTTCGATAATTTCAGTTGTCTCGGAATTGGCAATTGCAACCGCTTCGACAATTTCAGTTGCATCGGAATTAGCAATTGGAACCGCTTCGACAATTTCATTCGCATCGGGGTTGGCAATTACAACCGCTTCGATAATCTCAGTTCCATTAGGATTAGTAATTGGAACGGCTTTGACAATCTCAGTTGTCTCGGAATTGGCAATTGGAACAGCTTCGATAATCTCAGTCGCATCAGGATTAGTAATTGGAACGGCTTTGACAATCTCAGTTGTCTCGGAATTGGCAATTGGAACAGCTTTGAGAATCTCAGTCGCATCAGGATTAGTAATTGGAACGGCTTTGACAGTTTCAGTCGCATCGGGTTTGGCAATTGCAACCGCTTCGACAATTTCAGGAACTTGGGGAGTAACGGGCGAAGATATTTCAGGAATTAACGGAACAGCTTTATTGGTAGGTATTGGTGATTTGGCGGTAGAGATTGTTGGATTGTCGAGGCTGTTGAGTTCTGTCAGCAGTTTTTGCGGGGGTTTAGAGGTCAAACCTATTTGTTCTGAAGTGCAAGGCATTGCCACATCGACTGCCTGACTGTTATCTGAATTAATTCTCAGACATTCAGCGGTTGGGGCGGAACATTTATTTTCACTAGGGGTTTTTAGTTCTTGTTCTGAATTTTTATTTAATTCAGTGCTTTTAGATTTGAGCCCAGTTACAAGCTGTCGTTTTTTATCTGGTGAGGTTAAATTTTCTTCCTCTTTAGAAAAATTTAAAAAAACAGCAGCAACATTTTCAGTGCTTTGCTGTTCTTTTTTATCCTCTGTAAAGAGTACGGCACCATCAGGGTTTGAACCCCCTGTTTGCTCAATTTTTGGCTGGTTCAGTCGATTTTTTGACTGCTTGCTCAGTTTTTGGAATTTTGAATGGGTATGAGTGAAGGGGCGAACGTCGCCCAGGTGCTGCACTGCTATGCGGAAAATGCCACGCCCGTAGTTTTTAAGGATTTTGACCAAACCAAGTTTTTCGAGCTGCTTCAGGGCTGTCCGCCTGGTGTTGGGGCTGTAGGGTTTGCCGTTGCGGACTCTTGTGGCTCGTTTTTCGCCCAAGGGGATGCAGTTGATGTCGATTTCCTCTGGTTTGCCGCCGATGCAGGTTCTGTACAGGTAGAGGGCGAGTTTGACGGCGCTGGGGGTAGCTCCTTCTAGTATGTCGGCTAGGGCTTCATAAATTGCGGCGTGTCGGGCGAATGGCGGTTTGTGCCAGGTAGTTGTATCTGCAACCATTTTTTATTCCGGGGTAAAAATGAGCGTGTTACTTTTAGCGACTGTAGTGGTCGCTAGAAGCGTGCGAGAGGGGTTGTTATCAATTTGGTCGCGGGGTATCCGCTCCCGCTTGCAGCAGGAAGGCGGGATGCGCTCCATCGCGCTGCATTGGCGATCGATCGTCGAGTGCGCGATTATTTTTTCCATCCTGCCAGGTCGATCGTCGCGGGATGTGGTGGCGGATCAGTCTTATCAGACTTATAAGAGTTGTAATCAAAAGCTGAAACTTATATATAGCAAGAGTTTCAAAAAATCATAATCCCGGGATGTGGATGAGATTATCCTGGGATGTGGATTAGATTGTCCTGGGATGTGGATGTTTTTGTAATCAAGCTCAAACCCCGACAATGTAAGGGTTTGAGCTTGATTTTTAAATTTTTTTTTGTGATTACACGGCTGCTGTCGGCTTGATTACGGCAACTAGCCCTTTAGGATCGCTGGATCTCGCTAATTCTGAAAATAGGAGTATTTGAATGCGTTTGCCTGCATAGCTATCCGCGAGATACAGGACAAAACTGGACAACCAGCTCAAATCAGTAAAGATACAGCCCGGTAAAGTCTGGACTGAGGTTACGTTAAGAAAGTCATGACACCCGCCAGATACGCAGCCAGCCCCAGGCTCTGTCGCTGCGATCGCTCAAATTGAATAACAACTTGAATAACCAATCTTTTATTGATCGGGCGTAAAAAATTTTTGCTTGCTGTTGATTAGTAAGGCTTTTGCTGGGTAACATCAAAATTCTCTAACGTGCCTAAAATCGACACAGCGTAAGGTCAAAGTTTTTTATCTGCTTGAGGTCACGATCGTAGGATAAAAAACACTAACCCAATCTATGAGCAGCTTTGGGTAATACAATTTCTCTAAAATGCTGCTACAATGCGGGTCGAGTACCCAATACAATTAGATTCGAGCGGTACAAACTACTGTTGCATTATTTTGGAGAAATGGTATAAGTTTTCCGAAGCAGCGACCAGTGAGGCGACGAGTCAGTTTGGTACGAGTACCGCGCCCCAAAACTGAATTCAACAGCCGACAAGTTTCAAACCCCCATCGATCTAAAATCTCCAATCTCAAATGCGATCGACTTCACTCAGCGATATCCAATAGAGCGAGCAATTTAGTCTCTATTTCCGGGCTGACAGTCCGCTGACCACGCTCTATCTGAGCAATCAGCGACTGTGAAACCCCCAACCAACCAGCTAATTTTCTCTGAGTCCACCCCTTACCTTCAGGGGCTTTTCGCACGGAAGCACCTGCTATCGAGAGTGGTTTTGCCGAAGCGCGCTTTAATTGTTTGGGTTGGGTCTTCTTTGAGATTAAAAGTGGGATGGGTTCTGGCTGAAGGATGGTAATTTTGGCCGCCAGCCAGCATTCCAGGTAGCCTTTTGGGTTTCTTTCTTTGTTCTCAGGCTGAAGTTTATCTGGATAAGTTTCCGGGTCAAATTCTATTTGCCACTCCAGATTCATTAATAGTTTTAAGGCACTATCCCAGCTATGCTTTAATTTGTAGGCTTTGCGATTATCGCTGCGAGCTGAGTCAATTTGTGGAGATGGTAAAATCGCTTTTAGTAGCGTTAAAACTCGGTATTCACCACTGGCGTGAAATCGGCTTTCTATGGTGACATGAATTGCTAGTCTTAAGGCAAATTCGTTATGGTACGGATCGATTCTCAGCACTTGCTGGGAAAGATAGCCAAACTGATATAACGCTTCTCTCGACTTGGCTCCAGCTCGGTTCAAAAAATCCTGAGTCCACAATCCGGGTTGGACTGTGATGTAGATTTCATGGGGGTTGTCTATCTTACCTTCAAAATTTAACTGACCTTGGGGTTTGATGTAGACATTCCACATTCTCCCTACAGGAGCACTAGCTATAATTTGCCCTTTCTTGTTCATTCCCTCAATCCAAACAGCTTTGACCAACAAACAATCAAGGGCAAATGCTGTATTAGCAATCTCTAGCAGTTTTTCTATTTGAGTTTTTTTGTGATTTTTATCCCATCCCATTTCCTTAACAATATCGCTGGCTTTTAGTGTAAAGCTGCTGTGCCAAGGAGTCTCTTGTTTCATGGTGTGAGCTGCAAAAATAATGTGCAATTTTGCGCTGGTAAACCCAAACTTATCAATGATTTGCTGGGCTTCGTTCCAAGGCAGCAGGGTAATGTCACCTGGGCTGGAAATGTAATGCTCGATATAATTGTTTGAGTTACCCTTTGCTTCATGTTGAAAAACAGCAATACTGCTGGCAGCTTCATACCACAAATCAGGTCGGATCTGCGCGCGGAGACTGGAAGCCATCAGAGCTGCTGTTGGAACAGCTTCTACAGATTTATTCTTGAATAATGGGGGTTCGGTTACTGGAATTGGAAGGGGTGCAAGTTCTAAGATTTTTGCCAACTGAGCTGCTGATAGATTTTGTATATTTATTTGTTGTAGTAATTCATCGGCAGCATGATATCCACACGCACTAATTATCTGAGATTCTGTCCGGGATTCGGATTTGGGTAAGGATGCGTCAGGGTGAAAAGCGATCGTTCCAGGCAGAATATCCGATAGGTTTTCTCCTCGCTCGCAGATATCTAATTGATTCAGTATCCACTCTGCATTCTTTTCCAGAAAATCAGATATAAAGTATTTCTCGAATGTTTTTTCAATAGTTCCTAATAATTGTGGGGTGATTTTTAAATCGCGATACGGTAAGTGTTTTATTCCACTGTTTTGAGATATAATTGTTTTCAAAACATGATGCAATCGGGTAGCAATATTCACTAATATTGAAGATAGGAGTTTACCTTCTCTACCTAGTTTGAGAGCGTATTGTTGGATGCGATCGCGGTCTCTCATAAGGACAATGTGTTTTCAGGTTGCCACATATATCGAATCAAGCAAGATTTAACCCGCCGACTATTAATGGTAAACTCCTCAAGGCGATCGGTGCTTGCTACAACCAACAAAAAGCTGTTTTGCGATCGAAATTACCGTCAGACAGAACAACTTATCAAAAAATTCAAAAACTGACTCACAAGCTTGCATTGCCTCATGGATAACTACCTCCACAATGCAATTCGTTTATTATAGATTGTCTGGCAGCTAATCAGATCGAAGGCGATCGATAAAAACGATGGGTAGAAACAGTCGATCGATTTCAGCAGACAGCCCCATCGAAACTTTGTTGTTATACCAAATTCATAAAATATCGCTAAATATCTACCCCCTCAACTCCCCCGTTCGAGGGGAGGAGTTAGAACTGCCTCTGTAGCAGAAATTTATGAAATTGGTATTATTCCCCACCATTTTGTTTCAAAACCGCCTCAATTTCCGCCAGCTTTTGGCGCAAAACCTCCTGCAACTCCACCAGTTGTTCAACCTCAGCTTGCTCCAACACTTGCGGTGACAGCTTTTTCAAATTCCCGGCTGCCAACTTAACCTGCTTGAATTGGCGGGCTGCCCCTGGGAAATCATCCAGATTAGAATTGATAATTTCTTGCACCAATTTACGAGTTTGAGTCACCGACAATTTCTCGGCAATAACTTGATTAGTTGTTTTAACTCTAATCGGCAGCGCTTCTTCCTCTGGCAAGACTAAATTTTTAGCAGAGAGTTTAGAAAGAGCCATTGCATGAACCCCTTTAAGTCCTAATTGCCTGATAGCAGTCTTAAGGTCATCAGCCAAAGACAGCATCGGGAAAATGTTGGCATCGATAGAAGCGGGATTGAGCTGCAAATCCAACAGTGTCCGCAAAACGGCCAACTCTTGTTCATCCAAACCCAAAGCGGCCAAACCCTGTTGCTGCTCGTCAGGTGCCACCGTCACCAACTCGGAAACCAAGTTCATCCGTTTTTGCGCGTTCAAGCGTCGCACCACTGTCGAGAGAATGCGGGGGATAGTTGCAGCTTCCAAACCCGTATTTTCAGACAACTCCCGCACAATAGCTTCTGCTTTATCGAGGGGATTGAGATCTTCCCGGTGCAGGGAAGTCAGCAGTGCTTTGCGGTGCAAAGCCGCGGGTTCTGGAACGATCACAGCTTGTAAAGTTTCCCAGCCCAGATTTTTAGCGCTGCGCCAGCGCCGCTCTCCATCGAATATCACCAAATCCCCCCGTTGAATCAAGATAATGGGTTGCAGTTGTCCGTCACTAGCGAGGGAACGGGACATGGACTCGATACTTTCCGGCAAAAATGTCTGTCTGGGTTGTTCAGGATTAGGCTGAATTTGGTCTAGTGAAATGGAGAGGATACCGCTGGCGGATTCTAGTTGTTCTCGCAGTGCAGTCAATTGAGATTCCAATTCCGTTGAATCCGATTTTCGCAGTTCTTCAATTTCTGCTTTGAGTTCCTGAATCTCGGATTCAGCTTCAGAGAGGTGCATTGACTGCTTGGCGGATGAAAAATAATTTCCCAAGTCGGGAGCTTTACGGGTGGCCATAGCGATTTGAGAATGAAGTGTGGAAATAGCATTCAGGGAAACGAAGAACTCGTTTTTGTGCGAAACCAAGTTGCGAAATAAGCAGACTGCTGGGATAGGCCGCAGCAAGAGAAACGAAGAACTTGTTTTTATGCGAAACCAAGTTGCGAAATAAGCAGATTGGTGGGATAGGCCGCAGTAAGAGAAACGAAGAACTCGTTTTTGTGCGAAAGCAAGTTGCGATCGCGAATCAAACACTATTTCTTTTTTTTCCCTTTTTTGGCAACAGCCGGCTCGACTCCATTTCCCATTAAAGTAGCTAACTGTTTAACAATCTCTTTGAAGTCGCCTAAAGCTGGGTGAAGCGGGCGATAAAGGTGTAATGGCAACCCTTGACCGCTGGCATTGACAAATTCTGCACTGTCCCGAATAGGTGGAAAAACGCGGATATTCATCTGCTCTAGCTGGGCTGGCAAGGACTCTAAAAGTTGTCGGTGGACGGCTCGTTTCGTATCGTATTGGTTGGGTACAAACCCTAAGATTTCTGGTTGCGGCTTGAGGCGTAATTGTTTGCAATGGTGGTAGTACCACTCCAGCAGGTGAGCTGCTCCTTGAATTGATTTTGGTTCGAGCTGTACGGGCACTATTATATGAGTGCAAGCAGTTAGTGCCATCAAGGGCAAGGGGCCGAGGGTAGCGGGGCAGTCGAAGATAATTAGGTCGTGATCCATTGGATAGTCGCTCAGGCAATCGCCTAGAAGATAAGCGCCACGCTTGTGCAGAACTAACTCGTCTGCTGTTTGCGTCAGCGTCATTCCGCCTTGACAAACGGTTACATTATTGGTGTGGGAACTCCAGCTAGGAGTAAGAGGCCAAGAACCATTGAAGCTTT
Organism: Microcoleus sp. S36a_B3; assembly: GCF_036700745.1. Classification (NCBI taxonomy): domain Bacteria; kingdom Bacillati; phylum Cyanobacteriota; class Cyanophyceae; order Oscillatoriales; family Microcoleaceae; genus Microcoleus; species Microcoleus sp. S36a_B3. The sequence goes on from NZ_JAUBPN010000037.1 coordinate 32,151, forward strand.
CTCGCATTATGGCGGACAGTGTGTGTTCTGGCTCAGGCGGATTTAGGCCGCAAAAAAGGGTCAGGGAGCCTTGAGGGTCGAGATCCATAATGGCTACTTTCAAACCCCTTAACCCCAGTTCGTAGGCGAGGTGAACTGAAAGTGTGGTTTTGCCAGTGCCGCCAGCATTGCTGATGACTGCTAGTCGAATTTGCATGGTTTTGAATTAAGTAGATGATTTAAGTATGATATATCGAGATTCGGCATCAGATATCGATATATGAGAGGGCATCGCCGCTAACCACCGTTCTGCCTTACGTTGATCCAGCAAGTTAATATTTAGTCTGACGAGTAGATTATCGTCAAGTTTAGTACGGGGAAGATTGTTGAAAAGAATTTAAGTTCGATCGCTAGACTGAAACACGGAACGTCATATATCGATATCTGAGGTATGGGATCTAACCGCCGAGTTAACTTCGATCGCAGTCTTGGGACGGTGCGATCGTACAATGTACTAGGGAACTTCAAAGGCACGGAAGGGTTGGGCGAGTCAACTGAACAATTTGCATTAAAATACCTAGAATTAGTTGAATGTTTTCAATAAAATGCTCTGTTGTTTCAATATAAACCGTCCTATCTTCTAGTTTCATGAACCTCCAGATACTGCCTGTTGTCACTGCACCATAAACACAGGAAATGCTGTTATCTTTTTGAATATTAAAAATCTGGGCTGCCAACATTTCTGCAATGCACGGGGCAATTCCCGATTTGATATTGTCATTCTTGGCTTCGACAAGTGTAAACACGGGAGCATTTAAAGATAATTGTTCTGGTGAATGACTAATCATAAAGTCACAAATGTTATTCAGTCCTTTGACTCGATCAATATTAAATTCCGTACCGGAAAAGAGGCTGATTTGACGATCGCACCGCCTGCGGAGTTCAATCAATACCGGAGCGACTATCATCTCCGATCGCGCTTTTTCCGTGTCAATTCCCAAGGCTAAGGGAATATTTTCGGCTAAGGTTTCCTTTAAAAGCTGACTGGGTGCGATCGGTTCTACAGCCGTAAAGACTTCAGATACTTCTTTAATTGTTAAGCCGAGTTTATGCTTAATATCATCTAGGGAAAATTCGCTATAAGACATAATAGTTGCACCTTTCACTCCGTCGCTCTAATTTTATATTTAGATCGCGTTCGTTAAGCCAGGAAGCTATTCATAGCTTTGTCCCGATTTTGGTAGGTTTTTACGAACGGATGTTCCCAACAGATATGACCAATAATAACCTTTGTTCCCGATAAGAGCTCGCTCTGAATCTCCAACTGAGCGCTAATCTGCTCGACCCGCTGCCACATTCCACCCAGACCAAATCCGCTGACTTGCTACTGCGGATCGAACCCGCATCTGTCGTTACGTACAGACAGGTACAGCCGATAGCAGGGAGTAAACAATCAAGTGAGCGTGAGTTGTTAGCAGATTATCGGCTGTACCTCTGCTCGGCATTGCTCTGTCAAATCGTGCTGCTCTGAACAAAATCGTCCTAATGCTTTGCGATCTACCGAACGTCACATATCAATATCTGAGGTACGAACTCTAAAAACCGAGTTGATTTTGATCGCAGTCTTGGGATTTGGTGATCGTACAATCTACCGAACGTCACATATCAATATCTGAGGTACGAACTCTAAAAACCGAGTTGATTTTGATCGCAGTCTTGGGAT
>NZ_JAUBPN010000037.1:33952-36226 GCF_036700745.1 Microcoleus sp. S36a_B3
TTGGTGATCGTACAATCTGCCGAACGTCATATATCGATATCTGAGGTACGGGTTGTAAACACAGAGTTAACTTTGATCGCAGTCTTGGGATGGTGAGCTCGCCTAATCTACCGAAATGCACTCGGTGAACGTCATATATCGATATCTGAGGTACGATTCTCAAAACCGAGTTAACTTTGAGAATAGTCTTGGGATGTGGCGATAGACTAAGGTTGAACTTCATATACTGACGGGGTGACAACCCCGTTAAAACATAGACTGAATCAAGGACATAGCTCTCATACCCTTCTGAAAAAATGGCAATTTATTAGGTCTTATTTTCATTAATTCAACAACTATTTCCTGACAATATTCTATGCCTAATACCCAGGATTGACCCGATAATCCAATCCAAAAGCTACTATGCCGAGCTACAGTTCGCCCACTTTCTGTGAGCCGACCCACATATTTTTGAATGCCCATTCTTTTAATTTTGTCTCCTTGAAAAATAGCGCAAGTATATGCAAAAGCTATTAATAAAATCAAGGTTTTTAAGCGCTCGTCACAAGCGTGACTTTTTTCGAGGTTATAGCCTCCTGTCTTGCAATCTTTGAACATAGCTTCGATCCCACTTCGACATCTAAATGTAGCTACAGCTTCTTTTAAAGTTCCTACATTTGTGAGGAGATACCAACCTTCATCTTCAACATGACCTTGATATCGACGCTTCCAATAACCTGCGATATCAAACTTGCCAAATCCTGTTTGCTTCGTCACTTTAACATCCCTAAAATAAAAGCTAGTACCTGGCATCAAACCCAACTCACTCAATCGCTTATATTCTTTACCTGCTTGTTCAATATATCGCCCCTTTTGTATTCTTAAAACAAACCTTACATTCTTATCACACAGCCATTTTCCCAGTTTGACACTCCCAAATTCGCGGTCTCCTATTATCACAAATTTATATTTCTTTAACAAGGTCAGGATTGGGGCAATCAATCTTTTTTGATCTTGGATATTACTACATCCTTTTTTCGGTAAAATTTGCCAGTATAATGGTAATGCTCTCCGCTGAAATATCAGGCTGATGACAAAGATATTTTTGTCCCGCCACTGCGTTCTATCAATGGCAACTCTCAACTCTTTTTCCTGGTTAACTTTAGTTCTTAAAATGTATTTAATGAGGGGAAACCACAGATTCTCAACATTGAGAATAGGTAGCTTCAAAAATCTTTGAATTCCTCGTCGCCTGCTCTCAAACAAAATTGGATAAGGCATTAATGTTGCCAGGGATTCAATGCTCACTTGTTTCTTGATTTGAAGCAGAAAAATGAAAATACTCAGGGTTAAGTATTCTGCTTGTTTCAGTTGTTTCTGGAAACAAATTTGGTAAAATGGAGGTAACATTTTCTATAGATGGGGTTGTTTAACGATATTGAGCCCATCTTTTTTTACCATAAATCGGTCAAACCTTTGTTAGCTATGGGTTTTAACGGGGTTGTCACCCCGTCAGGAAGAAACCGCAAGATTCTTACAGCCTCAAAGAGAACAACGCAGAGTTAGCAGAAAGAGAAAGTGCTGTAAGTGAAGCCAATAAAGCTACTCTCAGTAAAGATGCTCAACAAAAGCAAGCGACTCTGAAAGAAATTGTCCAACAAAACGTAGAGCAAACTAATCGCGAGAGCCAAAATTCAATGGAATTGGGTGCTGATTCAGAAGGTCAAGATGTCACACAGAACATTATGAGAAATATATCTCAACAAAGTGCGATCGCAGCTCAACAAGCAGCCTTATCAGCAGAAAATCAAAGTGCCTTAGTTATGCAGGGCCAGCAAGCGCAAATTGACCGCAGTCTTGCCAACATTCTCAACGCTCAACAGGCAGAAGAACTTAACGAAATCAACACCGCCCAGAGACGGCAGGATGCTGCGGCTGCTACCGCTTCTTCTACTCAAGCTGGATTGTTTCAAATGCCGGGAGGCATCACCTTGGGTGAATAAGGGGAAGGGGAAGGGGAAGGGGAAGGAAGGATAAATTTTCTACTTTTGAGTTGAACCTTCTTCTGTCACTTATCAAATTGTAAATAATCAACTCCCCAATGTAGAAAATGACAGGATTTTCCCCAAGTTTTTCAACCCTTTCCCTTCCCCCTTCCCCTCTCCTCCCCCTTCCTCAACTCCGAAACTAGCACTAATTAGTAGCAAGTAAAGCTAATCAATACTTCGGACAGTTTTTAAGCAGCGAGAGTACCATAGGATAGGACTGACGGAAGGTTAGGGTGATTTAAAATTA
>NZ_JAUBPN010000038.1:0-35158 GCF_036700745.1 Microcoleus sp. S36a_B3
AGAACTTATATTAACCAAGCTTGAATATATCGATCGCTCCTGTGATTGGTTTGCGATCGATTATTCAGCAAACCCTATATAATTCCAATGCTACCGGATTTGATATGAGTCGATCGCTAATTGCGATCGGGACGCAGCTAATTGCTCCTTTAATCTCCCAAAAACCCTCGGTGTATGCCCTTCCTTCCCAAAAGCGGTTGGGAATTGTTTTCCCACTGGGACGGTAAATGGTACGTCCAAATAGCTACTTCTGGCTATAGCTACGCAAATAACGGGATCATCATTCTGTAGCTTTTGATCCGCTATTTCCTTTACTCATGCGCGGATTGATGACTTTCGGAATACCAGTGGAAGTAGCAAGGGTATTAATTAACTCTTTGGCATTTTTGGGTGAATTAGTGCTGGTCTACTTTTGGGTAGAACAATGATACGATATTTCCCACGCTGCCTGAAAAAAGTCTCTTTCGCACAGCATAGCGTAGCGATAGGTTGATTCTACTTCCGGCGTTGTGTCAGCATAGCGATCGACCAAACTTTCCAGTTGTTTTGCTAAAATCTCAAACTCAGGGCTGCTGTAGGTAGAAATCCAGTCGCTAAAGGCGTGTTCCGGTATATTAGGCTTAGCTAACTGCTGTCCCAAAAAACCATACAATCGCAAGCAAGGAGTCATCGCCGCTGCTGTCAAACCTACACCGTTTCCCCAGGCTGTTGCTAATAAAAAATCCGTGTAGCGGCGGGTAGCAATTCCCGGTTTTGCCTCTTGCAAGTTTACACCCCATTTCGCTGCATATCCTTGGTGTAAGCGAAGTTCTTCTAAAACGCCGCTGCCCAGATTGTGGAGGATTTCAAACCCATCCCAGTCGGATGCTTTTGCCGCAGCGATACTGTAAGCCCGGGCAAATGCTCTCAGAAAAAATGCGTCTTGTGCAACGTAATATGCAAAACTATTTTGGTGGAGGCTACCGTCAGCAATACCTCTAACAAACGGATGTTGCAGACAAGCTGCGCTTAAGTCTTGATTGGCTTGCCACAGATACTTAGAATTTGTCATATTTTTTTATTTATCGGTGATGGTGTTCATTCAGTTGACAGTTGACAGTTGACAGCACTTGACAAAAGAAGGAAGAGGATTGGAGTAATGAATAGTCTGATTTTAATTGATCCCGATCAGGGTTCCGGCTTTAAACCAATTCTTTCTGATAACTTTTAAAGTGCGGCTCGACATCTATGATAACAGATATATTCGGCTTGATTCCATTGGTGGCTCTAGGCATTTTGTTCCTCAACTTTAAGCAAATAGATAATTGTTGGCGCAGCGCTATTCTATCCGCAGCAATTGTTTGGGGAGTTATTGTTGCTTTATCTACCGAAATTTTAAGTTTATTTAGGTTGCTGACTTTTGAGTGGGTGTTGGGGCTGTGGTTGCTAGCAAATATTCTAGGTTTGATGGTTTATATAAAATATAAACCTGTCAAACTAAGTTTTGAGAAAAGTCAAGACGAGGAATTTTCTACTGTCTTAGCGGGGTTGCTAGGCGGTGTATTGTTTATTTTTGCTGGGGTGGGTTTGATTGCTGTAGTTGCACCGCCTAACAATTGGGATTCGATGACTTATCACATGAGCCGGGTTGCTCACTGGATACAAAACCGCAGTGTCGAGCATTATCCGACTTCTTACGTGCCGCAGTTGTATCACCCGCCGGGGGCTGAGTTTGCGATTATGCACTTTCAGATTTTAAGCGGAGGCGATCGCTTTGCTAATTTGGTACAGTGGTTGAGTATGGTGGGCAGCGCGATCGCAGTTTCTTTAATTGCCAAGCAACTAGGTGCTAATCTGCGGGGTCAAGTTTTTGCAGCAGTCTTTGCTGCGACTTTGCCGATGGGTATCCTCCAGGGTTCTAGCACTCAAAACGATTATGCTGTGTGTTTCTGGGTAGTGTGTTTTGTTTGCTGCGGTTTAGCAGGACTCTGGGCCGGAATCACGGGATTTAATACTTTCCAAATCGGTGCGAGTTTGGGTCTAGCTCTCTTGACAAAAACGACCGCTTATATATTTTGTTTGCCTTTTATTGTTTGGTTTATTGTCGGAGGAATTAAAGGCTTTCGAGGGAAAATGCTCCAACCAATATTGATTATAGCCGCTGTAACTTTTATAATAAACTTCGGTCATTTTTGGCGAAATTACGATCTGTTCGGTTATGCGATCGGAGCGCCTGAAAGTTTTACTAAAGAATATAAAATTGAAGCAATTACGCTGCCAACGTTCCTGTCAAATGTCATTAGAAACTTAGGTATGCAAGCCGGCACGAGGATTTCCAGAATTAACGGTGCGATTGTGGGACTGATTAACGTGCTGCACCGAATACTGGGCGTAGCGACAAACGACCCGCGCATCACTTGGCCTCCCGGACAGGTATTTGCGATCGCCACACCGTCATTTAATGAAAACACAGCTACCAATCCCATTCACTTCTGGCTGACATTTGCCGCCATCGCACTTATATTTAAAACCCCAAATTTAAGAAAAACAAAAATAGTAGTAACTTATTTAATTGCTGTAATAATGACATTTTTACTGCTATGTCTTATCCTTAAATTGCAGCCTTGGCATGGCCGCCACCACCTGTCAATATTTGTATTGTTTTCGCCCATATTTGGATTAGCATTATCGCAATTATCAAATCAAAAAATAGCAAATTATCTGGCTACGATTCTGATTGTCATGTCGCTACCTTGGATTTTTTACAACCAATTTAGACCTCTCCTGGGAGATAGTAACATTTTTAATAGCAGTAGACACGAGCTTTACTTTACCAATCGGCCGAAGATCGAGGTGCCGCACAATAAAGCAGTAGATTTTGTGAAATCTCAAAACTGCACCAACATAGGACTGTCATTTTGGGCTAAAAGTGTCTGGGAATATCCCTTATGGGTAATGCTTCCAGAGCCGGGAAAACCAGCACCTCGCATCGAACACATTTCGACGATTGATCCTATTGTTAAGCAAAAACTCAACTCGGAACCTTACAAAAGTTTTATCCCTTGTGCGATAATTTACTCTCCTACAAAAAATGACGGCAAACAAGCAAAAGAGATAATAGTCAAAAATCAAACTTACATACAAAAATGGTCGATGGAGCCGCTGAGCGTGTTTGTGAAAAAATAAACTGTTGATTTAACTGTTTAACCCATGATTATACAACAGAAAGTCAGATGAAAAATAGACCTAAATATTCCTTAATAATTCCCATCTATAACGAAGAAGAAAATCTCCCTGAATTGTACCGGCGAATTAGCGGGGTGATGGAGCGCCTGGACGGGCCAGTGGAATTAATTTTAATCAATGATGGTAGTCGCGATCGCTCTCTCGACATTTTGCGAGAATTGCACGAACAAGACTCGCGAATTTGTTACCTCAGTTTTGCCCGCAATTTTGGTCACCAAATAGCTGTAACTGCTGGTTTAAACTTTTCTACTGGTCAAGTTGCAGTCATCATGGACGGCGATTTGCAAGACCCGCCAGAACTGATTTTAGAGATGATAGAACAGTGGCGGAACGGGTATCAAGTTGTTTATGCCCAGCGCACTCAGCGCCGTCAAGAAAGTTGGTTTAAACGGTTTCCAGCTTATATGTATTATCGTATTTTGCGGAATCTTGCTGATGTTGATATTCCCCTAGATACGGGAGATTTTTGTTTGATGGATAGGTGCGTGGTGGATGTGCTCAATGCGCTGCCCGAACGCAACCGTTATATTCGGGGACTGCGCGCTTGGATTGGTTTCAAACAAACTGCTGTTAAGTTTGAACGAGATCCGCGTTTTGCTGGCGATGTTAAGTATACTTTCAGCAAATCTTTTGCTTTGGCGATGAACGGTTTAGTGTCTTTTTCAACTGTTCCCCTGCAACTTTCGATTTATCTGGGTTTATTTTCGGCTTTGGTTTCTGTTTTAATGGCTTTTTTGGTTTTGTACTGGCGTCTTTTCTCTCCTGGTGCGGCATTAACTGGTTTGACAATTATAATTATGGCGGTTTTCTTTTTGGGTGCGGTGCAGTTGGTGAGTATTGGGATTTTGGGTCAGTATATCGGGCGAATTTACGAGGAGGTGAAGGGCCGGCCGCTTTATACGCTGGCTGAAGTGGCTGGTTTTGGCGATCGCCCAAAGTCGCCAAAATAATCTTAACAAACAACAGTTAACTCATCGTCCCTAAATTATCTAATTTATGAGATGATTTAAGATTGTAAAATCCCCTCAAGACTCGTGTTTAAACTTTACGAATATTCTCCGTCAGGCAATTGCTACAAAGTTCGCTTGCTTTTAACTCAGCTCAATATTCCGTTCGATCGCACTGAAATTAATATTCTCCAAAAAGAAAGTCGGACACCCGAATTTTTGGTCAAAAACCCTAACGGCCGCATTCCTGTTTTAGAGATTGCACCGGGTAAGTTTCTGTTTGAATCCAATGCGATTATGTTTTACTTGAGCGAAAAAACTGAGTTTTTCCCCAACGATAAATTTGAACGGGCTCAAGTGATGCAGTGGTTGTTTTTTGAACAGTACAGTCACGAACCTTACATTGCAACTTCCAGATTTTGGATTTCTGTGTTGGGAAAAGCTGAGGAATATCAAGCAGCACTTCAACAAAAAAAAGCGCCCGGTTATGCCGCTTTGGGGGTGATGGAACAGCATTTAGAAAAAAATGACTTTTTTGTTGGCGATCGCTATTCTATTGCTGATATCGGTTTATTTGCTTACACTCACGTTGCTGGCGAAGGCGGATTTGATTTGACTGGGTTTCCGGCAATTCAAAATTGGATCGGTAGAGTCAAAAATCAGCCTCGATATATCAGCATTACATGAATCTAGGGTGCACCTCGCACTTTAGCTAATTTAAGCTTTGAAAAACCACAAAAAAATTAGTTCGCATCACAAATCGGCTGCTTGCTGAATTGATGCTTTTTTCCCTACTGCTACACAGATCACAACTAAACAAGCGCTGCCTAGGGCGATCGGTTCTACAGTTTCACCAAGCAAAATTGCCGATGCTAGGATAGTCAAAAATGGTTGCAATAACTGAATTTGCCCTACCCTGGCAACTCCGGCAATAGCCATCCCTTGATACCAGGCAAAAAATGCTACAAATTGACTGATAATACTCACATAGGCAAAACCCAACCATGCCGTCGGTGCAGCTATTAATCCATGTTGTATGACTACAAATATTGTAGGCAAAATCTCGAAGGGAGCGATAATTATCAATGCCCAACTAATAACTTGCCATCCGCCTAAAGTCTTAGCTAATTGCCCACCTTCGGCGTAACCAAAAGCAGCAGCAATGACTGATGCAAATAAAGCTAGATCTGCGGCTTGGAGTTGCCCTGCACCAGTAATAATTCCAAAACCAACGACGGTTAGACTCCCGGCGATACTAGCAATCCAAAAACTAGAAGATGGGCGATCGCCCGATCGCAAAACTCCCCCTACTGCTGTTGCTAAGGGCAACAATCCTAATACCACAGCACCGTGGGCTGCCGGTACTTGCTGCATTGCCCAAGCTGATAATAGCGGAAATCCCAAAACAACTCCCAATCCGACCATTGATAAACTCCACAATTGCTGTTTGGAGGGAATTGGTTGATGCGTTATCCGCAGAGTAAAGGCTGCTAGTATAGCTGCTACTAATCCGCGCCCTAAACCTACAATAATAGGGTCTAAATCCTGTACTGCAGCTCTGGTTCCTGGAAGTGTTAAGCTGAAACCAACTACGCCTAGAAAACCGTAAACTAGCCCAATTGTTTCTGGCTCAAATTGATGAGAGTTCCAGGGTAATTTCATTTTTAATATATTTGTTAGGTCAGATAACGCTCGGCGGTTAATACCGCTACTATACAGATAAAACTAGCCTCCGCTGGTTGAATAGCCGGCAATTAAAATTACGTTGTTTAATGCAGTCTACTGAGAGAGAGGAAAGTTTGTATAAACATGGTTTCAACCGCCGTTTGATCGGAATAGTTATGAATTGTCGATCGCCAATTTTTGATTAGTTTCGCTCGATCGCTTCGCAGCATCCGCCACCTTCAAAGCGTACAAGCTACTTGTATTATTGACATACAACGGCGTACCGTTTAGCAAACAGTCTAACACCACCTCGGTATCTTTGGCAAACAAACCGCGCCGCGTTCCTACTTTGATGGTTTGTCGATTTTCTCCTTGAATTAATTGACCGGATTCTGGAGTAAAAATCAGCGTTCCTGCTTCTCCGTAGATGGTAAAAATGTTTTCCGACTGCCAAAAAGTCTCTCCTTTTCCGTAAACCGCTTCCGCGAGAACGCCATTAGCAAAGCGTAACTGTGCGTTGCACAAACAAGCTTTGTAGAAATCCGGCTGAGTGTCCCAAAATTGAGTTTGACAGTTAACGCTTGTCACTTCTCCGAACAAGTCTGTAAATCGGTGCAGTCGAGAAATTGCACCGATTAATGGAAAACCAAATAGGGAATGTTGAAAAGTCCAGCGCTTAGGTACTGAACGCTGAGAGGTAATTGTAACGTAGCGGGCATAAAAAACTTTACCGACTAATGGCAAAGATTCTTTGATTGAGGAGTGCAAACCGCCTAACAATTCGATGTGTTCGATGTGGAGGAGTTTTTGCTTTTGGGCGGCAAGTTCGATCGCCCTTTCGCCCTCAGATAGTTCTAAAGATAGAGGATATTCCACCACAACGTGCTTGTCATTTTCCAGGGCGGCGAGGACGATCGCCCCGTGATCGCGGTTCACCGTACAGACAATTACCAAATCTAAATCGTCTCTTTCTACCAGCTTGCGCCAAGAAACCGCAGCTTCAGCGCCGAAAGTTTGGCAAAATGCTGCGGTTTTCTCCTGGTTGTGGCCCGCAACTGCTACCAAGTTCGATCGCGCGTCAGCTACCAGCGTCTCGGCCCTCAACTTAGCCGCAAAGCCAGTACCCACAATCCCGACGCGAATAGGGGAATTTAGGGAAAAACCAAAGCCAGCATTAATTTGAGTCATAGGATTTAGATTTTAGATAGTTACAGACTTGCGGTGTAGGGGTTTAGGGTTTTATTGCCCAAATTTTAGGCACAGAAGACCAACTCAAGCAAGCTTTGCGGAAAGTCGATCGACAAACCCCATAGCAAAAAACGGTTATTTGGGCTGTAGGGCTCAAAACAGGATTTTTCCCCCAAACCCGGTTATTTTGCGTAAGTCTTGCAGCAACAGTATCACAAGGCTGAGCCGCGCATAGGTATAAGTAATCAAGATGAAATTAGAAAAAGTTATAACGAATCCCATTCAAATTTTTTGTAAATGAGTGTTGCAAGCTTGCTTCTTTCCCCTAATATCATAAAGGGAACGAACCTAAGAGTTAATCTCAGAGCTCATATAGCCTTGAAGGTTGCATTAGGAAAAATTATCAATATTGTTGAATTTTTGAGAGGATTAGTGCATGGCAACTTACAAAGTTACCCTCATCAGCGAAGCCGAAGGAATCAACCAGACCATTGACGTTGATGACGATACTTACATTCTAGATGCTGCCGAAGAAGCAGGACTCGACCTCCCGTATTCTTGCCGCGCTGGAGCTTGCTCCACCTGCGCCGGCAAAATCACATCAGGCGAAATTGACCAATCTGACCAATCTTTCTTGGATGACGACCAAATCGAAGCCGGATTTGTTTTGACCTGCGTCGCTTATCCTAAGTCTGATTGTACGATCGAAACTCACCAAGAAGAATCTCTTTACTAAGTAAGGATTTTCGGCGCGATGCGTTAAGTAACCCGGTTTTTCGTTGTCGTAATTGAGCTATTTGAGTTCAATTACGTTAAGAAACCGGGTTTCTGCGTTATAGACAGCGGTTGAAACCGCTTCTTGTCAAACAAAACCCGCAGGCGTGCGGGTTGAAGCAAAGACGGTTAATATTAGGTTATTTTTTTCAGTCCGCTTGGTATGGACTTCGTTTGTCGAGGCGCGATTTCCATCGCCTACTCTGATGGCGACTCTCAATAAACTATTCCCGCCAAAATGTAATGGAATCGTTGAGGGGGACAACTTGAGCGCCGGGAAAATAAAAGCCCAGAATTCGATCGCCACTCCAGCCCAAATTAGCTAAATTGTAAGAACCAGTCTGACTCATTCCCACGCCGTGTCCGAAACCGCCTCCGACAAAAGCATAACCGTTGAGAGTTTTGTCTGGATTGTAAATCGGTTCTAGATAAAAAAGCGTGCTAATCGGCGGGTAAAAAGCATTGCGAATCTCATCTTTTTCGATATCGATGGAGCCCAAGTCAGTTTGAACCTTCATTTGCAAAACTCGACCGGCGGGCGACCTTTCCACCACTTCCACCTGAGTGAGAGTTTTAAAATTAGCTAGCGGGTGCTGTTTCTTTTGAAGATACTGTTTGAGAAATGCCCCAATCGATGTCAAAGAAACTTCTTCGCGCCAGCGGAAAGTGTCTTCTTTTTCCTCATTAAACCCTGTTTTGAGAGTCATAAAGCGGCGGAAGTTGTTTTCGTCAGACAAGCTCTGCTTTGACAAATCCCAGATGTTCTTGGGGGAATCGATAATCGATCGCAAATATGGACGTTCCGGGCCGTGCCACACATCGCCAAAAGTAGCTGTCACACCGCCGCTAGACGCGGAATAGAGCGCGTCTACGAGCTGATTTTGATAAGTTAGCACTAAACCGCTCGTTTGGGCGATCGCCTTATCGCTCTGCGGATAAACCTCCGTCAAACCCTTATAAACCTGACAGTTAACATCAGCGCACAACTCATAATTATCCACAGCAAACCGGCGCAAATTTCTCAGGGCGTAGGTTCTCGCTAAAATAGTTTGAGCGACAATCGAAGCATAAGGCGAAAAAGCCCCAATTTCGTGAGGAACAACACCCCGCAAATAAGTTTCCGTCGGCACTTCATTAACTAAAGTATAAGTGCCGTAAGAATTTTTTTGCAGGTGCAAACTGCCACCATAACGGCGAGTTTGTTGAAGAGCTTTTTCGGGTTCAGTAGCTGTCGCCTCTTGGGTAGTTTGTTCCAATACCTCAATCGTATTTTTGCCGGCCGTCACATCCAACTCATTGCGGTTGAAACGAAAGCCATTTAAAATCCAAAATGCTTGGGGTATTTGTTTGATAACTTTGGAATCTAAAAAAGCTGTTTTGTTACCTTGAGCTTGCAAACTTTGCAACAGCCAGCGCCGCACTATAGGAGAATTATAAATATCTCTTTTCGCCCAAACTTGCCAGCGCAAAGGTTGAGCAATTTCTACATCAATACCCTTAGCGCGCCACTGATTGGCGCTATCTTCTGCGCTTTCAAAACTCCGGTGGGAGCTCAGAACAACTCGTTCTTCTACTAATGGCGATTGCAGGGGTTTATTGGCAATTTCTAGCTTGATGCTGGGAGCAGTTTTGGTTTCTGTCCCTTGAGGAGTTTTGTAACTTAATGTTAAGCTGTCGCCCGGTAATGCTTTCAGCGTGAGTTTGTCGGTGGCTTTATTACCAAACCGCTGCACCACGCCAATTTTGATGAGTCTATTTTGGGGATTTTGGGCGTTTCCCGCAGCGCCCAAAATCGGCAACAGGCACAATGCGGCGAATACAGTGCGAGAAAGGCAGCTAAGCCATTTGTAACTTGGAGTTGGAGGTGTTTGAGCGAACACAGTTATCTGTCTCCAGATAGTTGAAATTTGGGGAGTTTTGATTGTACGTTAGCACATTTGGCGGCTGCGGAGAGGGGAATTGCCGAAGATCGGCCAATATACTTGGGCTAGTCGCGATCTCAGAAACCGGGTTTCTTGCGTGATTTGTCGCTACTAAACGCACAATTTCCTAGAAACCCGGTTTCTAGCCTCCCACGATCAGCCCTGAAACTGTCCAAACTACACTAACTAATATCGTGTCTGCTGGATTGATAACAACAAGATTAATTCGATCGTTCTGACTTCAATCCTCTAATTTGGAAAAAAACTGAATTTCTCACTACGAACCTATGTTAATTTTGGGTAATTTAACGGCAAGGATATATATCAATTCCGGTTGCACTCATACATGATGTTAGCTGTTAACTGTTAACTGTTAGCTGTTAATTGTTAACAGTCAACAGTTAATTTACTATTCCGATGAAGAGAGGATTTGATATCACTTAGTTGCTTGCTGTTTCCAATACTGACAAGCGGCATAGGCTAAGGTGACAGCGCCCGTAACTATAGCCGCTTCATCCACCTCAAACTGCGGGTGATGGAGGGGATAGTTGGGTTTGTCAGTCAGTCCCACTCCTAAGCGAAACATGGTTCCCGGTGCGTGTTCTAGATACATTGAAAAATCTTCCGCGCCGAGAGATGGTTCTGGTAAAATTTGGACGCGCGATCGACCTAAAGCTTCTAAAGCTGCTGTTTCGACTAATTGTGTGAGTTTTGGGTCGTTTTGGACTCCGGGCACGCCGCGCTTGTAGGTGAGTTCGTACTTAGCGCCGTAAGTCGCGCAGACGCTGGAAACAATTTGTTCGATCCAAGCCGGTAGTTTTTCGTGGGTTTCGGGATGGAGCGATCGCACGGTTCCCAATAATTTTACGCGATCGGCAATCACGTTGGGCGCTCGTCCGCCGCTAATTTGCCCGATCGTCAAAACCAGTGGCCTCAAAGGATTTTGCGTGCGGCTAATTGCCTGCTGCAAAGTGGTAATTATCTGAGAAGCAATCCAAATTGCGTCGATCGCCTCGTGCGGACGCGCACCGTGGCCGGATTCGCCCATCACAATCAATTCTATGTCATCTGCCGCCGCCGTCAGTGCCCCGTGGCGGATACCGACGCAACCGCCGGGAATCGTCGGAAAAACGTGCACTCCGAGGATGCCGTCAACATCTTGCATCGCCCCATCTTTAATCATCCATTGAGCACCTTGGGCAATCTCTTCTGCCGGCTGAAACAAGAAGCGGACGTGACCGGGCAATTTTTCCTCTAGCTGAGACAATATCATGGCTGCGCCCAAACCGATCGTGGTGTGGATGTCGTGGCCGCAGGCGTGCATCACTCCCTCGTTGCGGGAGGCAAATTCTAAGTTTGTGCGTTCTTGAATCGGCAAAGCGTCCATATCGGTGCGAATTGCCAGCCACCGGGACTCGCTGCTGTTGCCTTTGAGTTCGCCGAGCACTCCTGTTTTGCCGATTCCTTCTATGGCGCGGACTCCGCTGGATGCGAGAACTCCAGCTACATAGGCGGCGGTTTGATATTCTTGGCCGCTGAGTTCGGGGTGTGAGTGGATGTGGCGGCGAATTTCGATTAAGCGGGGTGCGAGGGTGGCGGCTAGTTCTTGGATGCGGGCAAGAAGCATAGATTATCTTGGGGAGTGCGGTACAAGTTGTAGTCAACTAGGTTAACGCATATGTTTGGGGGTGAACCCACATCAAGCACCATTCTCCGGAACAGGCATCCTCCCTGTTCCAGCGGCTCAATCGTCTTTGGATTCATTGAACCTCCCTTCCTTCTGCGCTCTTTCGAGCCCTTCCTCCACCAAAAGTAATGCCATTTGGGACATCGAACGACGCTCAATGCTCGCCAGCTTCTCTAATTTCTCCTTAATTTCGGGCGGCGGGTAAAAGGCAACTCTGGGAGATTTTGCAGGACTCACATTGTTTGGGGGTAGCGTGTTCACCATGTCATTTTACTCGTCGCTGTCGATTTTCTGTGGTGGCGATCGCTCTTCGCTGGGAATTCTCCCCTCAGATTTAGCCTCATCTACTGCTTCTTGAATTAATGTCAACACCATATTCGAGACCGGTCGATAATGCGATTTGGCTAACCGCTCTAGGTCTGCTTTCAGTTCTTCTGGAAGGTACACAACAATTCTGGGAAGTTTGGCTGGCAAGGCTGTTATTTGTGCTTTGACTGCCCTATTGTACCTTTTTTTGACCTCTACAGTATCAATTTTACCCTCAAGGGTTGACTCGGAGTGCCTACCGTGATACTTTAGAGTTAACACAAAACAAAACCCCCACCGGTCAGACTCACGATCGTTTGGTGGGGGCTTGAACTCCCATATTTAGGAGGAAACTCTATGATATCACCGCCCAAGTCAGTTCCCGAACTGCTCCGGGAAGAAATTCCCGACGTACCCGCTGGCAAACAACCGATTCGTTTGCTGATTTGCGGGGTTCCTAAAGCGGTAGAAAGCATTGTTAATCTGCTGCACGTTTTGGGTTTTGCACAAGTTGGAGAGTGGAGTCCACCTTTACCTTCACCTCTAGCGGGTGAGGTAATTCGGATTTTAACTCGTTACTGGAAAGAGTAATCATTTAAATACCAAAGAAACCGGGTTTTTAGCAGTTTCTGCCAGGTGTGACGAGTATTCTCGAAAAAACCCGGTTTCTGGCATCCCATAATTTGAGATAAAATATGGACAAGGCCTAAACATGACAAGCAATTTATCAAAATCAAATATTATGCAAGTTGTCATTCAACCTCCCTCCCTGATTGAAACCGGAATTAAAGTCGAAACAGTCAATAATCGTCCTCTGTTCAAGTTTACCGATCGACTTCAACTCCATCTAGAAACCCTTCTGGAAAAAAATAAAATTAATAACCTAACCGCTGAAGAACAAGACGAACTCAACGCCATCAACGAACTCGATCGTCTTTTTACTTACCTCAACTCCCTCCTCCTCGCTCAAACATGACCCTTACCGAAGCAAACCGCCAATATGTCAGAGAACGGGCTCAATACCTTTGCGAATATTGTCACTCTCCAGAAGAAATCAGCACCTCTCGTTTTACGATCGACCATATTAAACCTCGTTCTTTAGATGGTACAGATGATGTCAATAATTTGGCGCTTGCTTGTAGCCGTTGCAATCAACGCCGTTACAATTTTACAGTCGCTAGCGATTTAGAAACTCAATCGGAAGTAGCTCTATTTAACCCTCGAAGTCAGCAATGGCAAGAGCATTTTATTTGGACGCGGGAGGGTACAAAAATTATCGGAATTACACCAATTGGTCGCGCTACTTGCGATCGGCTTGACGTGAATGACGAACGGTATCAAGGAGAGCGATCGATTCAGGAAGCACGTAGTTTATGGATTAAAGCTGGCTGTCATCCACCAACAGACGATCCCAGAGAAACGCAATAAACTCTTAGTCTCGCGTTGCGCGGACATGGTTTGTGTAGACGCGGTTTCAACCGCCGAATCATGCTCGTGCAGACGCGGTTTCAACCCCCGAATCATCTATTAGGATGACATCCGCCAGCGCATCCAAAAACAATATAACAGAGTCAATACCAACCATCCCGACACATAGCAAAACCCAGGAAGCGCAACATCAATATTGGGTAAAGACTGCGCGTTAACTTCAGTCAATTGATTAATATATGGTTGAACAAAGTTGTCATAAGCATCTTCCAATGCTTCGCGTTGTTTGATTCTGTCTTCCTGGGTAGCCATAATTTACCTCGTTTTGTGCTTATGAGGTAAATTGTTTTTTTGGGCTTTTCCCCAAGCAAGCCAACCCAGAAAATTCTGAAACCCTTGTATAATCAGAGTTAAGCGCTTGGGCAAACCAACTGGTTTGGGCAAACTTGCCCAAGCGACGATGAATTTTATTCAAAAGGTAGCGATGGCACGAAAATACGGGAAAAACGCCACCACAAAAAATAACGTCTTCAAACTGGTTGAGGCGTTACTCGCCCTCGCGGATGGGGAAATTGCCGTGCCGGGGGATAAGCTGAAAGCTACCTTCAACGTGGAATGGGTAAAGGAAGATGAGTTGCTGGTATCCGGGAAAATTCAGCAAAAACGCAACAACAAAACCCAAACTGTTGACAAAGGCATCACTAAGGATGATTTATGGGCATTGGTGGAATGTTTCGGAAAGGCATTAGAACTCTCTCAACCAAAGGATGAAAAGAATGTCGATAACGCCCAGAGAAGAGGAGATGCAATCCAAGATGTTTTGGACTGTCTGAAAGACTTAGATATACTTGTCCTGAAACCTAGTGCAAGAAATCAAGGATTTTGGAAATTTTCCCTCAATCTGAAGCATCAAACTGCCGAGAAAAAAGATAATTTAGAAGTAATTGAGGAAAAGTGGAAGATTAAAATTGGGTCAGTCACAGTCGAGATATCCCATGAAACCGCTAAACCTCAAGAAGAACCCATAAATTGGGAAGAAATCTGCCGCCACAACCTCGCGCTACAAAAAGAACTCACCACCAACCTCTTCACCAACGCCTGCGGGATGACTCCGCAACTCGATGGCGTTTATGTTCCCTTAGCCATTGTTGAACGCCAAAAACCCAAACCTCAGCCAAGGAATCAGCATGAAGAAAAGGAAAAGGAAAAAGAAACAGAAAAACTGATTCCCATTGCTGAAGAACGCTTTTTTGAGGATGTGTTGCGACAAGGGAAAAGCGAAATTAGTCAAGGGCGCAAAATTGCGATTATTGGCGAACCGGGTGCGGGGAAAACCACGCGGTTGCAGAAGATTGCTGATTGGATTTTAGAGCAAGAATTGGGGTTGCCGATTTGGATAGATTTAGCTGAATTAGGGGAACAAGACATCTGTCAGTATTTGGAAAAAGTGTGGTTGTCTCGGTGTCAAGGAGAAGTGACGCGCCGTGATTTAGAGCCGCAAATGAGTCGGGTTTGGTTGTTGCTGGATGGTGTGGATGAAATGACGCACACTCAAGGAATGCAGAAGTTGGGGAAAGATTTGTTAAGGACATGGGTGCAGGATTCGCGGGTGGTGGTGACTTGTCGGGTGAATGTTTGGGAGGCGGATCGAAATGCTTTTTCGGGCTTTGATGTGTTTCGCAATTTGCAGTTTAATTCGGAACAAGTGACGGAGTATATTCGCCGTTGGTTTGCGGGGATGGGGGATGCTGCGACGGGGGAGAGTTTGGAGTTGGCGTTGGCAGAATCGGAGAATTCCCGTCTCAAGGAGTTGATTCAAAATCCGTTGCGGTTGTGGATGTTGTGTCAAATTTGGCAGACGGGGGGCGGTTTACCGGAGACGCAGGCGGGGTTATACGGGCAGTTTGTGGATTGGGTGTATGACTGGAAGGCGGATGAGGAGATTTTAGACCAACGGGAGGCAATTGATAAAGCCTTGGCGCGGTTGGCGTTGGCGGCGATGGAACAGAATGATGAGGTTTCACGGTTACGGTTGCGGGAAAGTTGGGTGTTGAAGGTTTTGGGAAGTCGCCCAATTTTTCAGGCGGTGATGAAGTTGGGGTGGTTGAATCGGGTGGAACGTTTGCCAGAGGCGATTTGCGGGTTTTATCATGCCACATTTCAGGAGTATTTTGCTGCTTGTGCTATTAATAATGGCAATTTTTTCTTCAAGCACATTCATCCAAACTCTTGGAAAGGATTTGAAAAGTATTCATATCGGATTTTTGATCCGCAGTGGAAGCAAGTATTTTTGCTTTGGATGGGCAGAAAAGATATTAATAAAACTTATAAAGAAGCGTTAATTAAAGACTTAGTTAATTTCGACGATAGCTGCGGAGGATTTTATGGATACCGGAGTTTTTTGATCGCTGCATCAGGAATTGCAGAATTTAAAGAATGTAGCATTGCTGATGATATTGTGTTGTGGCTCATTCAATTGAGCTTTGGTCAATGTTTTAAATTTGGAGAAAACCGAGGAATTAATTTAAATTATGGCTTTAGCTGTACCTTAGAAAAACAGAATCTTCAGCATTGGGTATTTTGGTTTGCTATTAGAGAGGCTGCTGTTGAGACGCTTAAGCAAACAGATAAAAATAGAGTAGTAAGTATTCTTTGCATTGAAATAGAGTATTTACTAATTATGAAAAAAGCATTATTTTATTTAGATACTAAACATAGTAGTCAAGTGTTTGAAAACCAAGCTGGGCTTTTAATTTTTCAACAGGAGATACAATTAGCTTTAGAATCTTTCACTGATTTTCAGAACATTATAGAAAGTTGGCAACTTAACAACGAACAATTAGAGTTTATAATTGATTGGAATTTTCAATTATTAGAAAATAATTTATGCACGAAATTGGAAATACTAGAAAAAGTTGATTTAGTCAATTTCAAGAGTATTTTAACTCAAATAGATTTCTTTCCCGTAACTGATGATGACGAATTGCAAATTAGATTTGCTAGAATTTTACGTCAAGTTGATATTTTATCCAATATTGCTAAAAATAGTCACAAACATACCCATCGTTTTCAAGCTGCTTACAGTCTAGCTCAAATCAATTATTCTGGAACCTTAGACTTAGAGCTAACTGAATATTTACAGAACCAGCAGGGATCAGACAAAGAGAACTGGCTTTTTGGAAATATAGCAATGACCTATGTAGATTCTACCTACTTCGATCAAAAAATGAAATCAAGTTTATTAAGTTATAAAAAAATATTTATGGAGATTTTCGATCCCAAATTGTTCAAAGGACATTGGTTTACTTGTATGTCGATGGTGGAAATATTTTTAAATTTCGCCCCTAATTTAGATATTAATAAATCAGAAATTGTGCAAAAAATGTTTGAGGTACTTTCATCTCCTATCAACCAAGAAAATGTTATGGATTTCTGGGAGTTTTGTCCGCGTCTCAATGCTTTTGTATGGTATTGCGCTAAAAGTATGTCATATCAAGAGTTTTATCAAGCATGGCATCGCAAGATACCAACTCTTGAGCCCATCAACCTCGCCCAACTCCCCCAACTCCTGCAAACCCAACTCACCGAAACCAACCTCCACCAAACCCTCCAACTCCTCTGCATCGACGGCAGCAAATTCATCGACTCCGATAACCCCGCCACCGATATCTACCTGCAACTCGTCAAAAAACACCACTGTCCCAAATCCACAGAAGGCACACCCCGCACCCTCGCCGAACTCAAAATCTACTGGCAACTTCTCGACTGGGACAAACACCCCATCCTCATCTTCTACGAAGACCCCACATCCCCCGCCACCCGAGGTTTTAGCCCTATTTTCCTCGATGCCCTTACCCGCTTCGACGGTACAATCTGTCTCATCACCGACACACCTCATCCACCCCTGCAAACCTTCTCCCCCCATGACCCCGATTTACTTCAAACTATCGTAAATTGGCTCAAAAGAGTTCATTTTGAGTCCTGAGTTATCTGGCCATTCGTAAACCAAAGAAACCGGGTTTTTCGCAGTTTCTGGGAGGTGTGGCGAAGTATTCTGGAAAAAACCCGGTTTCTGATTACCCGCGAACTCAAAGAAACCGGGTTTTTGGGAGTTTCTACCAGGTGTGACAAGTATTTAAGGGAAAAACCCGGTTTCTGGCCACCCGCGAACTAAAGTTGGCTAAATCTGCCCTGTTTTGTGATATAATTAAAACCTTAAAAAAAATAGCACAGAAAAAAGCTATGTCTGAAATTACTCTAGACGAAACCAAACTTAAAGAATTGCTCAAAGCAGCGATTTTTGAGTTATTAAAAGAACAAAAAGAAGTATTTTCTGAAATTTTAACAGAAGCCCTAGAAGATATAGGGATGGAAAATGCTATCAAAGAAGGCGAAAATACTGAAACAGTCAGCCGCGAGCAAATTTTCAAAATCCTGAAGAGACAACCATGAATGTGGAGTTTAAAAAGAGCTTTGAAAAGGATTTACTCAAGATTCTTGATGCCGACTTGTTGCAAAGAATTCAGGAAGCGATAGAAGATGTTGAGAACGCCGAAAAATTAAATGAAGTCAGCAATCTTAAAAAACTAAAAGGCGATGGAGACTACTATCGTATTAGGCTGGGAGATTACCGAATCGGTATTAAAGTTAATGATGGCGTAGTCTATTTCGTTAGGATACTCCACCGGAAAGAGATTTACAGATACTTTCCCTAATCATTTAACGTTCGTGAATTGATTTACATTCCCAAAATAATCCAGGCCCAACCGTCAAAACTTGTTCTGTTGGCATGAACAATTCCCAATAGGGAAGTCCAGAATCATCTGGGAAATCTGGCTGTAAAATTAGTTGGTAATCACCCTCAAAAACTAGAGTGAGACTAATATTATGAGCACAAATCACAAAATCAATCAATTCTTTATTTTCCAATTGCTGCAAAAGTTTTTTGACAGCATCTATTTCTACCTCATCTATTTCTAGCTCATCTATATCTACTGGCAAGGAAGAAGTTAAAATGCGATCGCCTTGCTTGAAAACCCAAGGTGTTGCCCTTGTGCCAAATTGCCAACTACCTTTGCATAGATGTGCTAATTTTGGGTGAGTATAGGCAGACATCTCACCGAAATCTAGCCGTAATTCATCCCCATAACTAAATATAACCTGATGACAAATTTCTCCGATCATCGGTTTAGTAATGACTGAAATAATTTGCTCGATATTTGGTTTCTGATTAGCAATGGATGTTTGAATAGCCATTTAAATATCCTCTAAAAATTCTTTTGCTTTCTGGCGGAGTTCTTCATAGGTAAAATCGCCTCTACGGTTTAAAGTTCCGCCATAACCATTTTTCTTTTCTTCCTCAATGAATAAACCAAAAGCAATCCTTAATTCACCTCCCATCTTAAACTCCCTAGCGATCGCATCAACCTGTTTAATATCGCGTTTTCTACCCATCAATATTATCTGCTAAAATATCTTGTAAGATTTCTAAACCAAAGAAACCGGGTTTTTGGCAGTTTCTAGGAGGTGTGGCGAAGTATTCTGGAAAAAACCCGGTTTCTCGCCACCCATCCACTATTCATTGAAGGTATTTTACATACCTATGTTTTCGGTACGTAAGTCGATCGCACTTGCAACTCCTTCAACTGCTTCTCATCCACCCCAGCAGGCGCATTCGTCAGCAAACAACCCGCCTGCTGCGTCTTCGGAAACGCAATCACATCGCGAATCGAATCCTCCCCCGCCAACAGCATCACCAACCGATCCAAGCCGTAAGCAATGCCTCCGTGGGGCGGAGTTCCATACTCAAACGCATCCAACAAAAAGCCAAACTTATTGTAAGCTTCCTCAGTCGATAAGCCGATCGCCTCAAACACCTTTTCCTGAACATCCCGCTGATAAATCCGCAGAGAACCACCGCCCACTTCCGTGCCGTTTAACACCAAGTCGTAAGCTTGAGCTCTCGCCGTCTTCAAATCGTGAATATCGTCAGGATGCGGCGCAGTAAACGGGTGATGGATAGCTTCTAAACGCTTCTCGTCAGCGTTCCATTCAAACATCGGGAAATTTGTCACCCACAGCAGATTCATCTTCTCTTTGTCGATCAGTCCCAATTCGTTACCGACAAACAAACGCAATCTATCCAAAGTCTTATTGACAGCAGTCGCGTCGGCTGCTGCAAACAACAACAAATGACCAGGTTTCGCGCCCGTGCGATCGAGCAATTCCTGTTTTTGCGCTTCCGTTAAATTATCCTTAATTGCGCCGATCGTATCAATTTCGCCATTTTCCCGCACCCGGATAAAAGCTAATCCTTTAGCCCCGGCTTCAGTGGCTTCCTTAAACAAATCGCCTTTTTTAATCCGTTCGTTAGAAAAAGCATCATTCCCCCCCGGAATCGGCAAAGTTTTCACAATTCCGCCCGCAGCAATCGCGCCCGAAAATACCTTAAATCCCGAATCTTTCATCAAATCGGAAACATCGATTAATTCCATACCAAAACGAGTATCCGGTTTGTCGCTACCATAGCGATCCATTGCTTCGGCGTAAGTCAAACGCGGGAAAGGACGGGGCAATTCTACGCCTTTAACACTTTGGAAAATTTGGCAAACTAAACCTTCGTTTAATTCGAGTATTTCTTCTAAAGACATGAAACTCATTTCCATGTCTAATTGCGTGAATTCCGGCTGTCTGTCGGCGCGCAAATCTTCATCGCGGAAACAGCGGGCAATTTGATAGTATCTGTCAAATCCCGAAACCATTAACAATTGTTTGAACAACTGCGGCGACTGCGGCAAAGCATACCATTCGCCCAAATTGACGCGGCTGGGAACTAAATAATCTCTTGCACCTTCGGGAGTCGATCGAGTTAAAATCGGCGTTTCAATTTCCATAAAATTGCCGACATCTTCCAGGTAGCGGCGCATAGCTTTGACAACTTGGTGGCGAAGCTGCAAGTTGCGACTCATACGATCGCGCCGCAAGTCCAAATACCGATATTTCAAGCGCAAATCTTCCCGCACATTTTCATTATCCGCCGTGGAAATCTGAAACGGTAACTGCTTGCGTACCGCATTTAACAACTCAATTTCGTCCGCGTAAATTTCTATTTCACCCGTAGGCAATTTGGGGTTGAGGGAATCTTCGGGCCGGCTGGTGACTCTACCGGTAATTTTCACCACGTATTCGCCGCGCAAAGACTCAGCGCCGTGATAGGAGTCGGGGGTGCGTTCAGGATCGCTGACAATTTGCACAATACCCGATCGATCGCGCACGTCGAGAAAAATCACTCCGCCATGATCGCGGCGGCGATCCACCCAGCCGTAAAGGGTGACAGTCTCTCCGATATGTTTGCTTCGCAGGTCGCCGCAGTAGTAAGTTCTCATGGTTCGGGGTTTTGGACTAAGAATAAAGCTTTTTTATTATGCAGTATGGCTGAACCTTTTGCTGAATGCAAATTAAAGGGCGATCGCTATTAGCCCGCCCAGCTTTGAAACCGGGCGGGCGGGCTGTAGCGCAAACATTGCCAGATTGTGTCCAATCTTGCTAGGAATCGCCGCCATTGTTGCGAGACTTCTCAACAAACGCCGTTAGCGAGTTCCATGCAGACTTAGCCGTTTCCTTCAAGCGAGTGCCCAGCGACTCAATTTCTCCCACAACAACGTGCCAATTTTTTTCAGTTTGTTTCTGAATGTCGTCAACAGCTTGTTCGATGCGATCGCGTTCGACCAATTTATTTTGTTCCACCGCTTCTCGCGCTTGTCGCACTGCTTTCAAATAAGCTTCGCGGCTGACTTCGCCGGCATCTTGTACCTGCGCTTGCGCCCGCGTTTTAATCGCATCAAGTACCAGCCAATTTTTCTCGGATTCTTTTTTGATCAGGCTGACTGCTGCTGTCATTCTGTCTTTGGCGATCGACTTATTTTCGTCGATCGCGTCACTGGCTTTCGTCACAGCTTTCAAATAAGCTTCGCGGGTGAGTTCGCCGGCGGCTTGAAATTCGGCAGCAGCGCGTTTTTTGATTGATTCAAACAGGGCCGCAGTTTCTGCGATCGTTTCATCAGTCGCTTCGGGCATCTCTTGTTTGACGATCGCCGTCGTTTCGGGAGTTACCTCTACAATTGTTGTTTCAGTCAAATTTGGATCTGTCATCAGAATTATCTCCTTTCTTAAATCCGCTGCAAATGGACTTTGTATTTATAGCGCCAGAACTCATTCTGGCATTTTAGCATTGAAGCCGCCTGTCGGATATCGCCCACTTGCAGGTACGGTTTAGCGCACTTAAATTTATGATAATTCCCTTCACCTAACAACGCACAACAAACTTAATTTTTTAACATCAAACTTAAAGCTTTAAAATTTCAATCTTCCCCCTGCAAATCTCGGACATCGCTAGTCTGTAACAATTGGTGACTTTTTTGGGCGTACAGCCAAGATTGAGGAAATTTGTATCGAGATAGAACCCATTTGATATTTTTGAGTTTTTGGGTTGGGTGACGATAAATATAGAGAGAAACTGGTTTCTGATATTTACGCAAGAGGCAAGAAACCGAGTTTCTACGAGTTTTTGCTTGGGTGACGAGAAATATAGAGATCAACCCGGTTTCTGAGATTTACGCAGAATAGATATCAAATGGGTTCTATACTACTTTTTCGACTTACGGTTTAGAGTCCAATGTCTTGTAGCGCGATCGAGCTTACAGCCTTGCCATTTTTTACTGGGTAGCCAGTGCCATACTTGGAGTAATTGCCGTTCAGTTAGGCAGCATTTTAGCACGAATTGGCAAATAGATCAAATACCGTTTACATCTTTACATTATAGAGAATCGAACACCTGTAGGGAAACACCAATGCCTAAGTCCAGCGAGTTATCGGCAAATTAAAGATAATTTATATAAAATTAGTCATTGTAGCAATAATATTTAAAATTAATCTCAAAATCCAGTTTTTTTAGAGAAACCAAGTTTTGGCGATCGCTCATCATTTCAGCTTTAATTGATATCTCGCAGATTTTACCCATTGTCGCCAGCAGGTCTTGCTAAAAATGAGTTTATGGGGTATAGGTATGGAAACCCAAGAATCAATTTTAAGACTAGCGGACGGGAACTCCTGTCTGCCGACAAATATCCGTTGTCAGTTTACGATCGGGGCTATTTCATTCTCAGGAAAATCAGGATTTTGTAGGGGTCGTGGATGGTGCGGGCCGACCCTCCCCTGTCTCGGAGGGCGATCGCGGGAGGATTGCCCCTACAAAGAATAAAATAGCCCTGAGTTTATGATAGTTTTGGTTTAATGACGGATGACCAATGACTAATGACCAATGACCAATGACTAATGACCAATGACTAATGACTAATGACTAACGACTAATGACTAATGACTAATGACCAATGACTAATGACCAATGACTAATGACCAATGACTAATAACTAAACTTAAACAACAAGCGAGGGGGTTTAGCTGTGATAGCTAAAACAGCAACAGAGTGCCTCATTACCTTAAAAGGCGTTAGCAAAGCTTACCAGCAGCCAAACGGTCAAAAAATTTCTATTTTAGAGCAAATTAATTTAGAATTGCGATCGGGCGAAATAGTAGCTTTGCTCGGCCCTTCCGGCTCAGGCAAATCAACATTAATGCGGATGATAGCCGGACTAATTCCGCCCAGCGAAGGTCAAATTTTCTACCATAATCGTCCTTTAATCGGCTTAAATCCTGGGGTGGCAATTGTATTTCAAAACTTTGCTCTTTATCCCTGGTTGACGGTACTAGAAAATGTAGAATTAGGCTTAAAAGCTAAAGGAGAAATGCCCGAACCGCGCCTCCAAAAAGCCTTGAAAATGATTGATATTATCGGTTTGGACGGATTTGAAAATGCTTATCCCAAAGAACTTTCTGGCGGAATGCGGCAGCGGGTGGGATTTGCTAGAGCTTTGGCGGTAGAACCCGAACTGCTTTGCATGGATGAACCGTTTTCAGCTTTAGATGTTCTGACTGCGGAAAACTTGCGGTTTGAGTTATTAGATTTGTGGCTGGAAAAAAAGATTCCTACCAAAGCTGTGTTAATCGTAACTCACGGAATTGAGGAAGCGGTTATTTTAGCCGATCGCATTGTAGTCCTCGGCCGCAATCCGGGGCGAATTCGCGCCGAATTGACCGTGAATTTGCCGCACTACCGCGATCGCAAAACAGCCGAATTCCAAGCTATCGTAGACCAAGTTTACAAAATCCTCACCAATCCCGAATTGAGCGGCCCCACAGTGACAGCACCTGCTGAAAGTGCTGCTGTGTCTCAACCTGAACCAGTCCCAACGCCTAAATACCAATCTCTGCCGCAGGTGCGAACAGGTGCGATCGCAGGTTTGCTGGAACTGCTAGAAGACCGCCAAGAGAAAGACCTCTACCGCCTCGGTCAAGAATTAATGCTAGAGGTAGACGACATTTTGCCGATCGTCGAAGGAGCAAAATTAATGGACTTCCTAGTAATCCAAGAAGGCGACCTGCTTTTAACACCAGTTGGCATTCAATTCATCGCCGGCGGAATTGACCAGCGCAAACAAATTGTCCGCACCCAAATTATCAGCAACATTCTCCTCGTACAGCAAATTTCTCGAATGCTTCAGGCTAAGCGCAATCACCGTATTTCAGAAGAGTTAATTCTGGATATTCTCGAAGCCCACTTTAGCCCGAAAGAAGCAATGCGACAATTGCAAACCGCGATTGATTGGGGTCGCTATGCCGAGTTGTACAGCTACGACGAACCAGGAGGCGAAATATTCTTAGAATCCGAAGCTAAAGATGAGTAGTCAGTTGACTGTTGACTGTTGACTGTTGACTGTTAACTGTTGACTGTTGACAGTAGTCATTGGTATTTTTACCGAATTACTAATAACAACTTCTGACTTCAACCTTCGTTAAATCCGTTAAATCAGTTAAATTCGTTAAAAAATCCGCTCCCCAACCTTTATTTCATCCATTAAATCCGTTAAAAAATATGCTGCCGAACCTTCCTTTCATCCGCTAAATCCGTTAAAAATCCGCTGCCGAACTTCCTTCTTCCTTCTTCCTTCTTCCTTCGGAATTATGACAAGACCCCTAATACCCGCCAATCAAACTTTAGAAAGATCCGCTTGGACTTGGCAAGATGGATTGCTGATTCTAGCGATATTTTCTCTAATTTTCGTAATCGTTCAAACAGCATCTCAATTCAACGGTGAGTACAACCCTAACTTTAAAATTGAAACCACACTAAATGTCTTGCCAGGGTATACAGCCCAGACTCTTTTACGCATGACAGCCGCCTATTTTTTATCCTTGCTATTTACCTTAGTTTATGCTTATTCTGCTTACCGTTCTGCCCTAGCAGCAAAAATTTTAATTCCCTTGTTAGACATTTTACAGTCAATTCCGGTTTTATCTTTTTTGCCCGGAGTTGTTTTAGCCCTAGTGACTTTATTTCCAGGTCAAAGAATCGGCGTAGAACTCGCATCGATTATCTTAATATTTACTGGAATGACTTGGAATATGACCTTTAGTTTCTATCAGTCGCTTTCCGGCATTCCGCAAGAACTAAAGGAAGCTGCACGAGTTTATCGCCTCAATGCTTGGCAGCAATTTTGGACGTTAGAATTGCCCGCTGGTGCGATCGGACTGGTGTGGAACAGCGTCATGTCAGTGGCTGGCGGGTGGTTCTTTTTGATTGCGATCGAGTCTTTTACCTTGGGCGACAAAAATTTTAATTTGCCCGGACTTGGTTCCTATTTGGGCAAAGCAGCCAATGAAGGCAATTTTGGGGCGATCGGTTGGGGCTTAGCAATATTAATTGGTGTGATTGTAGCGATCGACTTTTTTATCTGGCAGCCTTTAATTGCTTGGGCAGAAAAATTTAAATATCAAACCGTGGAAGCTACCAACGTACCGCAGTCAAAGGTGTTGGATTTTTTAAGGCGATCGCCCACACTGCGGGTGTTGAAGTCGCGGATTTCGCCCCTAGGCGACAGTTTCGATCGCACTTTAGCAAGAGGTTTTGCACCTGCTAACTTACCAACAAGCGATCGCCCGCAAAGCCGCCTCGGAAATTGGATAAATTGGCTGTTTCTGTGCGGGTTTTCCGCGATCGTGCTTTGGGGAACATGGGAAGCAGTGCTGCTGCTCAGGTTGCTGAGTTTTTCGGACTGGCAAAAAGTCATGGGAGGTGCATTTTTTACCGCTTTACGAGTCATTTGCGCCCTATTTTTATCGCTGTTGTGGACAGTACCCCTCGGAGTGGCGATCGGGCGAAATCCGCGTTTAGCTCAACTTTTGCAACCCTTAGTACAAATAGCCGCTTCTGTACCAGCAACGGCTTTATTTCCTGTATTGCTGCTAGCTTTAATTCACGCAGGAGGCGGCTTACAAATAGGTTCTGTGGCGTTGATGATGTTGGGTACAATGTGGTATTTGCTGTTTAATGTAATTGCCGGCGCTCAATCCATACCATCGGAATTGTTTGAAGCCGCGCAAGTTTATAAGCTTTCACTAATTCAGCGCTGGAAAACTTTAATCATTCCCGGAATATTCCCTTACTTAATTACAGGAATTATTACGGCGGTGGGGGGAGCTTGGAATGCGAGTATTGTCAGCGAATACGTGCAGTTTAAAGGCGAAATAATTAAAACAAGCGGCTTGGGCGAGACGATTTCTGAAGCCACAGCATCGGGCAATTTTCCTCTGCTATTGGCAGCAACTTCTGTCATGTCGCTGCTGGTGGTATTGACTAACCGTTTGGTGTGGCGGCCGCTTTACCGTTTGGCACAAGAAAAATATCAGTTGTTGGTTTAATTTTGCTCTCAAATAGGATAGCAATATAGCGATCTACTTTCGTTAAATCAGCAACTAATTATTGTCGTAAAGCTACCATTTAACTTGAAATGATGGAGTTAATCGGTTCCCCGGATTTTCCTGGGAACCCATGCAAGCGAGGAAGAACCCCGGCACACGATTTAGTCGGCATAGCCGATCGCTCTGCGTTACCAGGCATAGTTCAAAAGGGCCCCATTAACTCCAAAAATATATTGACAAAATTTGTTTTATTTGTATAATATAATCGGTCAAATATTTATAGGAATGCCAAAGTGACAAGCAAAAAAATCACCAGCAAAAGCCTAAAATTTGCAGCGATCGGCTGCGTATTGTCGATATTGTTTCCCGCAGTTTTACCTTCAGTTGCCTCCGCCGAAACAGCACTGCAAGAAATTAAGCAAACCGGCATTCTGAAAGTCGGCATCAGAAAAGATGCTGCTCCCTTCGGCTACTTAGAAGGCGAAAAGTGGCAAGGAGTTTGCATCGAAGGGTTAGAGCTTTTCCGAGCTGACTTAGAAAAGAAATTAAATCGCTCTGTTCGCTTAGAAAAACTCGAAACAAACCTCAACGAATCAGCCGAAAAAGGGCGATTTCGTAGCGTCACCAGCAAGCGCGCTCACCTGGAATGCGGGCCCAATACAATCCTCCAAAATCCCCCCAGCGGAATTGCCTATTCGCTACCTTTTTTATACAGCGGCACTTATCTGTTAGTCAAGCCAGAAAACAAACTGAGAGTCAATCCTTCGGGATTCCTGCAAGGGGCGACAATTGGCGTGTTGAGCGGTTCTCTTACCGAACAATTCATTGCAGGCAGATATCAACTAGCCAACCAGAAAATTTATCAAGGTATGGCGGGGAGAGAGTCTGGTGTGGCAGATGCGGCAGCCGGAAAAATTGATGCCTTCGCTAGCGATGGAATGCTGTTAGTTGGAGAAGCTCTGAGACAGGGTTTAACTCAAAACCAGTATTCTTTGATACCGGAGCAGCCTTTAACCTGCATTTCCTATGGCATGATCCTGCCTGCAGGTGATACTGAATGGAAAGAAACGGTCAATAATTTTATTCGCAATCAAAGTTCTACGAATTTGTTGGAAAAAGTGTTCGGGCCCAATTCTCCTTTCCTACCGATGAGTGTCGCCGATCAAAATAAATGTATTTGATCCCAAATCGGTTCAACAGTTGACAGCATATAGGTTGACAGTTACCCCGCGCTCGATCGCCAGGAGATTGCGGACAAGGGAAATTAATTTTTTTCTTCGATCCTTCAAGGGAGAGGCTTTAAACCAATTTTTTCTGGTAAAGTGCGGATTGTGTCATGGCAAGTTCGATCGCTGCGACGAGTGGTGTCAATAGGCTCTAAACTGGATTCAGGAAGGCGCGCAGCACAGGTTTATACCAGTTTCCCCCAAAAATGTAACTGTAGGTAAACTCCAAAACCGCTGACTCCGTAAGTCATCCCCAATTCTTTAATCGATAATCTTCTATGCGAAAATCGAAAAGCGAAAAGGGCATTAGGAGGGTCATCAGTGACAGAAAAAAGTTATCAATCGTCTTCGCTTCCCACTTATGCGCGAAAAGAACTGCGGGAATTAGTTCGATCGCAGTTAAGGGCTTTGTTAGAACAAGGAGACTTTAAAGGAGCAAAAGCGATTTTGCATCCGGTGCAGGAGGCGGACATCGCTGAAGCGATCGAAGGCCTGCCAGAAACCATGCAAGTAATAGCTTTCCGGTTGCTTTCCAAAGACGAAGCCATCGGAGTTTACGAATATCTCGACTCCAGCGTTCAGCAGTCCCTCTGCGAAAAATTCAAACGCCAAGAAGTCCTCGACATTGTAGACAAAATGTCGCCGGACGATCGAGCAAAACTGTTTGACGAACTGCCGGCGATATTAGTCCGCCGCCTTTTAGGTCAATTGAGCCCAACAGAACGCGAAGCTACGGCCCAACTTTTGGGTTACGAAGCCAGTACCGCCGGCCGGATCATGACCCCAGAATACATTTCTCTCAAGGAAAGCTTTACCGTCTCCCAAGCTTTAGACCGAATTCGCTCTTTGGCTAGAACTACTGAAACAATTTATTCTCTTTATGTCACCGACGCAGCCCGCAGCCTGACGGGCATTTTATCCTTGCGGGATTTAGTCACTTCTCCCCTGGACAAAACTGTCGGCGAAATTATGACCCGCGATGTAGTTTCTGTTCAGACTGGAACGGATCAAGAAGAAGTAGCTAGGCTGATCCAGCGTTACGATTTTTTAGCAGTACCCGTTGTAGACCGCGAACAGCGTCTTGTGGGGATCATTACAGTTGACGATGCGATCGACATTTTAGAAGAAGAAGCCGATAAAGATATTTATACCTTGGGCGGTGTCCAGTCCGGCGGCGACAATTATTTTCAGACCGATTTGATCACGGTTGCTCGCAAAAGGGTCGTGTGGCTGTTTGTTCTGCTCTTAACCAATACAGTCACTGGGGCAATTATTAGAGCGCAAGAAGATATTTTGCAGCAAGTAGTCGCCCTAGCAGCCTTTATTCCTCTGCTGACGGGCACTGGAGGCAATGTCGGTGCCCAGTCTTCGACAGTTATAATTCGCGGTTTGAACACTGACGAAATTACGGCTATGGGCCCGTTTAAAGTAATTGTGCGCGAGGGGATGGCGGGAGCGCTGTTAGGAGCTATATTAGGGACTGTAGCAACGGGCTGGGCTTACACTCTGCAAGGGAATTTAGCAGTCGCAATCGCAGTGGGAGTCAGTTTGTTGGCGATCGCAATTTTAGCTTCTCTTGCCGGTTCATCTCTGCCGTTTCTATTTCGTTCTTTGGGTTTAGACCCAGCTTTAATGTCTGCTCCTTTTATTACCACCGCCGTTGATGTCCTCGGAGTTTTGATTTATTTCTCTTTAGCTCGGGCAATTTTGCAGATTTAATATATTTAATGAGATGACGGTTAATAAAAAATTTAATTTGTTTTTCACCGCTGCTCAATTCACGGTCTGCATCCGATCGCACTTTATTTTTACCTGAATATTTATAGTTGATTTAAAAATCATGCAATTATAGGCCAATACGGTTTACTTAAGACGATCTCCCTGGCACACCCCTTAAAAAGGGGGGAACAATAATCCCCTCAAAGTCAACCCCTACTCCCCTTCTTAAGGGATTTAGGGGGATCTCCGGGGCATAAATATGTTAAGTGAACTGTATTGAATTATAGGCAAACTCCAAACTCCCATCGACCTCGGTCATTCCCAATCAACAATTAAAAATCAAAAATGGTATTAGCCTATGTCACCATCCAATTCACCAACTACAATCAAAAAATCCCAGCCTAGCAATTTGTTAGACACTGCTGAATTGGTTTTTCTTGCTGCTTCGGCTGCGGGATTGGCTGCTAGTTTGGTTTGGCAGCAGGGCGTTTATGTCGAAGTGCCTGTAGTGATTTCGCTGGTGTTGAATTTTGTGAACCGGCAGAAGCTGCACGGCCAAGTTAAAACAAGTACGGCGGCTGTGTTCGATCGTGTAAATCAACAAGCAACTATTACCGATCGCGCGATCGAGCAATTGCAACTTGCTGTAAATACCCTAGACGAAGCCCTAGGCCAAACATCTCGCGAAAACCTCAATGTTGGATCGGGAGAAAACGTACACTCTCTAATTTCCGCCATTGAGAACCTGCGCCAGCGACTAATCATTTTAGAAAAAACGATTAAAATGATTCAAAGCGATATCGAAGTCACCAGTCGCCAATTCAAACAGCGCCCGGAGTTGCAACAAATCGAAACTTTGACAACAATCATTCTCGACTTGCAGCAGTTTATCAACGAACTGCCGCAGTGGGGCAGTTTGCAGCAGCGGCAGCTAACAGAAATTCAGCAAAAAGCAGACAATGCTTTGGTCGAGCTTGCTCAAGAAATTGCTGCAATTCCCAACCGCATACAGGAAGCTGTAGCTAGTCGTGGCGGTGCAATCAACCCGCAGTTGAACGCTGGTGGCTCGAATTTGGAGTCTGACAGTTCTCAGATGCAGCATAATGCCGATCGACCTAAAAACCAGAACGAGAAAATTCGCCAAAAATATCCCAGAGCTTATGTAAAGTGGAGTCAGGATGAAGACGAAAATTTGCAGAAAGAATATGCTAGCGGTCAACAAATTGGCGAATTAGCTCAGAGATTTCAGCGACAGCCGGCTGCTATTCGTTCTCGCTTACAAAAACTAGGATCGATCGAATAATATCAAGGGAATTGACCAAACAGGGCCTTCGCAAAACAGGGCATTGGTTACTATTTCACGAAAATTGAGAACCGCTATATCGAGACTAATGATATCAATTCCGGTTGCACTCATACATGATGTTAACAGTTAACAGTTAACAGTTAATTTACTATTCCGATGCCAATAGATTTGATATGACTAACAACTAACAACTGAGGGCGGGTACGGGGCACCGCCCCTACCAACTAATAACCAATAACGAATAACCAATAACCAATAACCAATAACCAATAACCAATAACTAATAACTAATAAAAAAAGATCGCCTTTTTTTCAAAAGAGCGATCGACTTTATTTATTCTAGTACCGACTGTCAACAGCCGATCGCTAACATCAAATCTCAAGGCCCGATAGCCTTGTTCTACCTCATACTAGAAATCTTGCGGTAACAAAGAACTTAAACGCTCCAACAAAGGATCGGACTCCCGACGAGGCCCAACCTCAGCATCAGAAATGACATTATCATCCGCCACAGAATCAGACTTAATCGAGTCAGGCTCTACTACTTTTGAAACTGGGGCAAAAGAAACTTGAGCAAACTTACTGTTAACACTTCCCTGCAACTGATCCAACTGCGCGCCCAGTTGACTTAGGTGATGTTCCAGTCCTTCCAAACGGCTTAATTCCTCAGCAGAAACATGGCGCTCGAACTCAGCAAATTTGACCGCAAGTTCAGCTATACGCTGTTCCAAGCGCTGAAAGCTATCTGTTGTAGAGCCAGCAGACTCAGATACAGACAAAAACTGCCACAAAGCTTGCTTGCAGAGATTGCCGAAAGTCTGATACTTCGTAAAAGCCAACTCTTTTTCAATAGCGGCCAGTAAAGTTTGATCGGCAGCATCTTCAGTAAACGCCACCGAGAAATTCGCCTTATTTTTTGCCCACAGTGCCATAGGGTTCAAGCCTTAATGCGTTACTTAATTGTGGCTAGCTGAGCCTCAGCATAAATAAACTGTCCCAAAGCATTAGCTTTCCGAGAAGGTTGAGCCAAGTGAGCCTTAAGATTGGCATCTTTGAGCAAAGGTTGGAGTACCTCCCAGAAAAACTCGCCGCCACCGCCAGTCAGAACCACATCCGTCACCCGTTCTGGCAGCCACTGCACTAAACGTTCGGATAGTTCGTTAGCGAAAGCCTCCCGCAAATCCTTAATAATCGGATCTAAGTTAGTCGGCTTAGTCGCTCCTCTCGGACGGTAGAAACGCTCGCCTTCTGGTTTATTCACCGCTTCTAGTAAAGACAGAGATTGAGGGTCTGCCCCCGGAATTTTGGAGGCTACTTGTTCGTAGAACTTGTTCATGGCGAAAGAATCGCTCTTAGAAGCCGCCCGGGCGAACCGGAAACGATCGACCATTAACAAATCAGTAGTTTGGTGTCCGATATCGACAACAGCCACCGACAGTTCCGGTAAATCCGGCGTAAACTCCTTATTGTCTTGAGCCTCACACCAAATCAGGCTGCCGAATCCTTCCGGCATCACCCAAACGTGGCGGATGTCAATTTCCACGCGCTCACCTCGGTAGACCACCACGTGGGGAGAGCGAAGTTGGCTGATAATCTCTTCCTTTTCTTTTTCAAACTGATCCTGGGAATAAAAAGGCAAACCCAGCACTACGGCCATTTCGCCCTTCATCTGGAAATATCCAGCACAGGAAAAAACCTTAACCAAAGCATCCACTACTTTCGACTGGTCTGCGCCGCCGAGATTAGCGCCAAAGTCTGCAGCCAGTTGACCGATCGCGTATCCCTTGCCTTGGTACTCCAGCCACATATCCAACAGAGGGTCTGTTGCTTTGGACTCAAAGCTGCCGCCCCGCACCTTTTCCACTGGCATATTAGCCACGTTGGCGGGGATAAAAACAACGCCGTTTGGGTTGCGACTTACGCAAGCTTTAGTTGCAGTACGACCCAAATCAGCACTAATAATCGATTTGTGAGAAGCGATCTTAGTCTGCTGCGTCAGCATAGCCGAATTAGGAACAAGCTGTCTAGTTGTCATCGAAATGTGTTACCTCACTGAGCCTCACCATTATCATGCCTTATCCCTTGACACTGCCGCGCTTAAAGACAGTGGGTTTTGAGGCGATTCTTTTAACTCTACCTATATCGGTATCGAAATCAGCACCAAACATTATATTCGGGACGATCGCAGTTGCAGTAACTAACCTAACTTTTTTTTCTAGGGATCGCGAGCAAGGCCTGTTGCCCGATCGTGCATTGTTAAGTTAAATTTAGTTAAGATTCTGAGTGTAAAGTTTTGTCCCGCTCCTGAGGCACCGCGCTCTTACCCGATCTGTCCCCAATTCAAGGCATCCCTATTTATGAAAATTTCTTGGCGAACTATACTACTTTGGACTTTACCCGCCCTGGTAATCGGCTTTTTCTTGTGGCAGGGAGCCTTTGCCCCATCCCCAGCAGAAATGAGTAAGAACACCGCCAGCACACGCTTAAGCTACGGTCGATTCTTAGATTACTTAAACGCCGGTCGAGTCACCAGCGTTGATTTGTACGACGGAGGTCGGACGGCGATCGTCCTAGCCGTAGATCCCGAATTAGACAATCGCGAGCAGCGGTGGCGGGTGGACTTGCCATCAAATTCCCCGGAACTCGTTTCTAGGCTAAGAGACTCCCAAATCAGCTTCGACACCCATCCCCTGCGGAACGACGGCGCAGTCTGGGGACTTTTAGGCAATCTAGTATTTCCCCTCTTGTTAGTCGGAGGGCTGTTTTTCCTCTTCCGCCGCGGCGGTGGCAACGTGCCCGGAGGCCCTGGCCAAGCGATGAACTTTGGCAAATCCAAAGCACGCTTTCAAATGGAAGCTAAAACAGGCGTACTGTTCGACGACGTAGCAGGCGTAGAGGAAGCCAAAGAAGAACTTCAAGAAGTCGTAACATTCCTCAAAAAACCCGAACGCTTCACCGCAGTAGGGGCGAAGATTCCCAAAGGCGTGCTGCTAGTAGGCCCTCCCGGAACCGGTAAAACCTTGCTAGCAAAAGCGATCGCAGGCGAAGCCGGCGTGCCTTTCTTCAGCATCTCCGGTTCAGAATTTGTGGAAATGTTCGTCGGTGTCGGCGCATCCCGCGTCCGCGACTTGTTCAAAAAAGCCAAAGAAAACGCTCCTTGCATAATCTTTATCGATGAAATCGATGCAGTGGGCCGTCAGCGCGGCGCAGGCATCGGCGGCGGTAACGACGAACGGGAACAAACCCTGAACCAGTTACTGACCGAAATGGACGGTTTTGAGGGCAATACTGGGATTATCATCATTGCTGCTACAAACCGCCCCGACGTGCTCGACTCAGCGCTGCTGCGTCCGGGACGTTTTGACCGCCAAGTTAGCGTAGATACGCCGGATATCAAAGGCCGCTTGGAAATTTTGGAAGTTCACGCGCGCAACAAGAAGCTGTCTACAGAGATTTCTCTGGACGCCATCGCCCGCCGCACTCCTGGTTTTACCGGTGCTGATTTGGCTAACTTGCTCAACGAAGCTGCGATTTTAACAGCGAGACGCCGCAAAGAAGCGATTACGATGCTCGAAGTTGACGATGCAGTCGATCGCGTGGTAGCAGGTATGGAAGGCACGCCGCTGGTGGACAGCAAGAGCAAGCGTTTGATTGCTTACCACGAAATCGGCCACGCCGTCGTCGGTACTTTGATTC
Organism: Microcoleus sp. S36a_B3; assembly: GCF_036700745.1. Lineage (NCBI taxonomy): Bacteria > Bacillati > Cyanobacteriota > Cyanophyceae > Oscillatoriales > Microcoleaceae > Microcoleus > Microcoleus sp. S36a_B3. The sequence goes on from NZ_JAUBPN010000038.1 coordinate 33,906, forward strand.
AAGCCCACGATCCCGTGCAAAAAGTTACCTTAGTCCCTCGCGGACAAGCTCGCGGCTTGACTTGGTTCATGCCTAGCGAAGACCAAGGTTTGATTTCTCGATCGCAAATCTTAGCCCGGATTAGCGGTGCTTTGGGCGGCCGCGCAGCCGAAGAAGTAGTTTTCGGTGATGCTGAAGTTACCACCGGTGCCGGCAACGACTTGCAGCAAGTCAGCGGTATGGCCCGCCAAATGGTTACTCGCTACGGGATGTCTACCTTGGGCCCGATCGCCCTAGAAGCTCAGCAAAGCGAAATTTTCCTCGGCCGCGACTACACGGCGCGATCGGAATATTCCGAAGAAATTGCCTCTCGGATTGACGGACAAGTCCGGGAAATTGTCGATCGCTGTTACGAAGATGCCCGCCGCATTATTCGCGAAAATCGCACTGTGGTCGATCGTTTAGTCGATTTGCTGATTGAAAAAGAAACCATCGACGGCGAAGAGTTGCGCCTGATCGTCTCTGAATATACTTTTGTTCCCGAAAAAGAACAGTACGTTCCTCAGCTTTAAAAAGTTCAAGGCGAATATTCAGGGCGAATAGAATTCGCGACTACACAAACAAAGTCCGCCTGCGCGGTGTAAAGAAATTCAACCCGCGCAGGCGGGTTTTGTCTGTTTAGCAGCGGTTTCAACCGCCGACTCAAAAGAAACTTTAAAAAGTTCAAGGCGAATATTCAGGGCGAATAAAATTCGCTCAAAAGAAACTATATGATTAAGAATTCATCGATTTGTTTGATAGTAATTTCAACATTAATTTCCGTCAACACTTTGAGCGCCCGCGCCGAAAAATTAAGATGTTTTGTAGATATTTGCATCGACCCCAGCAGCGTAAAATTAAGCAAATCCGATATTCCCGGTGCTCCTTCGTATCCCGTCAGAATTATTTTAGGCACTCAGCAGTTTAGTAACGAGAAAATGCTGGTGCAAATGGAAGTTAACTGCAATTCGCGAGAGTTTAGAACAGTCAGAATTAGCGAAGATGGCGAAAATTGGTCGAATTTCGATCCGAGATGGACTTTGGTCGATCGCACAAACTCATATTTGTCTCGGCTGGTAGACTATAGTTGTCAATTGGCGATCGCCGAACAATAGCATAAATACAACAATCAGTAGACCAACAAAAAAACAGATCGCCGATAAGCTGAGACGCAGCTAGATTGTATAATATAAAAAAATAAGCAATCATTAGTTATAGTGTATGCCAGCCAAAAA
>NZ_JAUBPN010000039.1:0-35021 GCF_036700745.1 Microcoleus sp. S36a_B3
TAGAGACTGCAAGGAATCTAGTTTAAGTGGTCTCGGTGAACCAAGAATCCTCGTACCTTCAGGTCGAGGAGTGTCAACTAGTTCGGTTTTTGTTCGAGTGCGAGCTTTCCCAGGGGGCAACACCGTTAGGCATGACTGCACTCAACAACCTAATTAAGTTTTTACCGTTATACTCAATTTTCAACTTGTGACGATCGTAGCACACCTAGTACAACACTCATCAGCACTTGCTGATTGAAGTCCAGAAGGGTCGATCGAGCCAAGCAGACGGACTAAAGTTAAAGTCTCGATCGCGAGTGCGAATCCAATCTTTTTCTAGAACTTACGGCAGCTATATTTCAATTGTACGATCGCCACGACCACTTTCAAAAAAAAAAGAAGTCCTGCAAGCAGAGCGTCCGGGGAACATCGAGCGCCCAAGCATCTGTAGTGCCAGCGTCCTCTTCGAGAGATTATATACTCCATCGAAGAGGACGCTGGCAAGTCGTCAAAAAAATACTGGAAAACCGAGAGGCTTTTGAGTGGGAGAGTGGGGGAGAGTTGGAAAATCCACCATCTTCCTTCTTGCATCTTGGATCTTCCTTCGGCACGAGAAAGCCTGTTAAACAAGTCCCTCGATTACCGGATGGAAGTAGAAGGCCAGTGCCAAAACCGCATAAGCTGCCAAGAGCAAAGTACCTTCGAGCCAGTTAGAGTTGCCGTCAGAACTGATAGAATTGGCGATCAGCACCGACACCGCAACCGCTACAAGTTCAAACGGGTTGAAGTTCAAGTCCATCGGTTTGCCCAAGACAAAACCTGCCAAAACCAACACTGGCGCAACAAACAAAGCAATTTGCAAGCTCGAACCCACGGCTACAGAAACCGACAAATCCATTTTATTTTTCATCGCCACCGTCACCGCCGTCGTGTGTTCGGCCGCATTGCCAATAATCGGCACTAAAATCACCCCGGTAAACAGTGATGTCAGCCCCAAAGTGGCGGTAGCTTCTTCTAGGGTACCCACCAGCAATTCTGACTCGATCGCTACCATGAGAGTACAGGCCAACAGCACACCAATCCACAGCGGCAGATTGACCTTGTGGTCGGGACTGTCTGGTGCTAAGTTACTTTCGGCTAATTCTTCGAGCATTTCTACTTCTGCCACGCCAGCATCGTAGAGATAAGTGTGGGTTTTCATCGAAAACAGCAGTGTCAGCACGTAGACGACAATCAGGATTACAGCCACAGCGCTAGAGAGGTTCTGCATAGTTGCCTCTGGAATGCCAATAGAGGTGGCATTAACTGCCGTCGGCACCAAAATGGCAATCACGGCTAAGTTCATCGCTGAAGCGTTCAACCGGGCGACTGTCGGCTGAAATTCTTGTTCTTTGTAGCGCAAGCCACCTAGCAGCATTGCAAGTCCCATCACTAGCAGCAGGTTGCTCATAATTGAACCGGTGATGCTGGCTTTGACAACATCTATTAATCCGGCGTTGAGGGCGACGATGCCGATGATCAATTCTGTGGCATTTCCGAAGGTGGCGTTGAGCAAACCCCCCAAATTTGAGCCGAGTACGACGGCGATTTCTTCGGTAGCCGTACCCATCCAGGCGGCTAGGGGGATGATGGCTAGGGCTGATGTAATGAAGATTGTGGAGGATTCCCAGCCGAGAAAGTGTCCGGCGATGGAAACTGGGATAAATATCAGCAGGCTGGAAATTATTGTAGTTGTGTTTGGCATTTAGATTGTTAAAAGCTCGCAACTGTCAATCATAGCCTGCCACAAAGTTGCAAGAAGCGGGAGGAAAAGAAATTTGGGTTCGCTCAAAGCTTGAGGTGGCGCTCTTCTTTATTGGCCTACTCCTTTGTCGGGCTTTCCCTGTCGCGACGCTGGCGGGAGAGCAACTTTACACAAAAGGCGATCGATTTGAAATTTCGCTCCCAAACAGTCAGTTTTTCCCCGTTATCCGTATGTTTAAGAGTTTTGCGCGCAGCCGGTAAATGAGTAATGATAAAATCAGTGTCGGTTAAATGCGATCGTCAACTCATCTGAAATCACAAAAGTCGCAAATAATTATCAGTCATGTCAATAAAACTAGATTTTTTCAAAGTAGAAGTCGTCCCCCACGATCCAAGTTGGCAAGACGCTTTTGAAACTGAGTCGAAACAGATTGCACTTGCACTTGCCGAAAATGCGATCGCTATACATCACATCGGTAGCACAGCCATTCCACAAATTTATGCAAAGCCGATTATCGATATGCTAGTTGAGGTCAAAGATATTATGAAAGTCGATGCACAGAGTTCGGGAGTTGAGGCATTAGGTTATGAAGCAATGGGTGAGTTTGGGATACCGGGCCGCCGTTTTTTTCGTAAAAGTAATGAACTAGGGATTAGAACGCACCACATTCACACGTTTGAAGTGAACTCAGCACAGATATATCGCCACTTAGCGTTTCGAGATTATATGATTTCCCATCCTGAAGACGCGCAGCAATACAGCGAACTTAAAAGAAAACTCGCAAACACTTACCAGGATAACATTCAGGGGTACATGGATGGAAAAGATGAGTTTATTCAAGAAATCGATCGAAAAGCAGCAAATTGGCGATCGCCTGATTAAACCTATGATATTAGAAGTTGCTATTCTTGATGTTAAACCTAATATGGCTGCTGAATTTGAAATTGCTTTCAAAATAGCTTCAGCTATTATTTCTTCTATGCCGGGGTATATTTCGCACGAGCTGCAACGGTGTATCGAGATTAGAAATCGCTATATTCTGCTGGTGCGATGGCAGAAATTGGAAGACCATACTGTGGGATTTCGAGAATCGCCAGATTATCAAAAGTGGCGTTCTTTATTGCATCACTTTTACGATCCTTTTCCAACAGTGGAACATTACGGAGTCATTTGATTGTGACTTATAGAACCCATTTGATATCTTTGAGTTTTTGGGTTGGGTGACGAGAAATATAGAGAGAAACTGATTTCTGAGATTTACGCAAGGGGCGATAAACCGGGTTTCTAGGAGTTTTTGGTTGGGTGACGAGAAATATAGAGAGAAACCCGGTTTCTGAGATTTACGCACAATAGATATCAAATGGGTTCTATATCGTATACGGTGGATTGACAGGTTTTGGATTGGTTGGTAGTGCGGAATTTGCCGCAACAATTAGCGGGCGGTTTTAAGCTAAATTAAATATTTATGCAAGACGTTTAATATGTATAATTGCATGATTGTTCGCTTTGTTAACGGATATCGCACACAATGAATATCTCTATTCGACTGCTTCAAGAAAATGAGTTGGCGGCGGCTGAACATATTTTTCGACTGGCTTTTGGTACTTTTATTGGATTGGCTCAACCGACGGATTTTGGTGGTGATGCGAACTATGTTCAAACGCGATGGTTAGTCGATCGCACGGCGGCTTTCGCAGCGGAGGTTGACGGGCAGCTAGTTGGCTCGAATATAGCTGTTTGTTGGGGGAGTGTGGGTTTTTTTGGGCCGCTGAGTGTTCATCCTGACTTCTGGAATCAAGGTGTTGCTCAAGGTTTGATTGAATGTGCGATCGGGAAATTCTCGGAATGGGGGACACGACAGGCGGGGTTATTTACTTTTCCCAACAGTCCAAAACACCAGGGGCTTTATCATAAATTCGGGTTTTACCCGCGTTTTTTGACTTTCATTATGGCAAAAACAATTCAGTTTGTGGAGCGGGATTTTTCGGTAATAAAATATTCTGAATTAAATTCACAGGAGCGATCGCACTGTCTGAAAGAATGTTATGAATTGACGGATGGTATTTATGCAGGGCTGGATTTATCGCGGGAGATTTTAGCGGTTGAGGCTCAAAATTTGGGCGATACGGTTTTATTGTGGGATGACAAGGGTTTGGCGGGATTTGCTGTTTGTCATTGCGGTGCGGGTAGCGAAGCTGGTTCTAATGTATGTTATGTCAAATTTGGAGTTGTGCGATCGGGTGTTGGCGCAGGCGATCGATTTGAACAGTTGCTGGATGTCTGTGAAGCGTTTGGGGCGAGTGAAAAAATGTTGCGTCTGATGGCTGGAGTGAATACGAGCCATGATGTGGCCTATGGTAAAATGGTCGATCGGCATTTTCGCACAGAAAGTACAGGTGTAGTAATGCACAGGCCAAACGAGCCCGGTTACAATCGATCGGAGGTTTTTGTATTAGACAATTGGCGCTAATTCAAGGTTGTTTGGCGATGTTTAACAGACATTTACCGCCTGTTAATCGGATTTTTAGGTTCTTCCTCACTTACTATGCTAAATCAAGAGCTCAATCTTTCTCAAAATTTGAATAGATGTTTAATAAAGTAAATCAACTTTTTGTCGGGCTTGATATTTAGACTTGTTTAATTGTCCACTCTCAAGAGCCAAAAGAATTTTTGAGAGCGAATTACAGTCACGAGCGCAAAAAGGGTATTCATACCAATTCACTGGTTCATGACTTTAGCCAACTATCAATCATTTTGGCAAAGAAGGCGGTGCAGGTGGAGACTGAGAAGGTCGGGGAATATAGCTCGGTTTAGGACGGCAAGCTTCTATTATTTCGTTCCTAAACTGGTTAATTTTATCACTTTTTGAATAAAACAGAATTAAATTATTGCTACTCGTGTAAATAACAATATAACGCTGTTTTACAACAAAAGCCAACACAATGAAAATAATACCAATAAAGAAGATCCCCAGGGTCAAAATTCCCAGTCCGAGCAGCCACCAAGTACAGCCTTCCCCAATTTCAACAGCTTTGACATTTTGAATCGGAATGATAATTTCTTTGATTTCTAAGCCAAAAAATGAAGTAAAATTTCCTTGTAAGGTGTCTCCAACTATTTTAATAGTTCCTGTACCGCTGGTTCGGAGTGGAACTGCACCGACTAATTGACCGGGAAGACCGCTGATTTGCGTAACTGATTTAGACTTCATTTTTTTTGATGATTGTTGGATTAAGAATTACCGGGATCGCGCAGTATTTGTTTTCCGCTGTGCCTGAGTTCCTGGTAGGGACACGGCAATGCCGTGTCCCTACACCGATCGCTCTGCTGAGTTGGTATTACATGAAACCTTGAAGTCTTTTCTAGTGCTTTCTTCTGTTTCAGGAATTTGAACTTAGTTACTGTCTTTGCTTTTTAAACAGCAACTTTTTGGTAAATATAATCAACAGCCTGTTGAACTGTTTCTATTTTCTCCGCAGCTTCATCGGGAATTTCAATGTCGAATTCCTCCTCAATCGCCATAATGAGCTCTACTGCATCAAGAGAATCGGCTCCTAAATCCTTGGCAAAATTAGCGTTGATGGTGACTTTACTTGCATCAACTTCTAGCTGATTGGCAACAACCGCTTTAAGTTTTTCATAGATTTGCTGCTTAACCTTATCATTTGGGTAAGATTCAGCAACAACGTTAGGAGTAGCAGTATCAGTCGTAGTTGCATCAGAATTTAATTCTGATTCGTCTTCCGATTTATCCCGGACTCTGAAGTAGTGAAAGAGATTAGCAACAGCCAAATCTGAGGCTTTTTCCAAATTCGACGCTACTAAACTTTTATGACCAGCTATTTCCCCTTGCTCAATAATATAATTTTCATGCTCTTTTCGTTGCTGCGGATCGAGCATAAATTCCAGTTGAGTGTAAAGCGCATAAAAATGAGACTTCGGCCTCAAATTCTCATAAAATAACTGTTCATCTGGTATTGCTAACGCTGTTGTTGCTGATTTTTTATCTTCAATAACAGCTAAGTTTGATTTGCTGAAATCAGCACTTTGTAGCTCTTCAAATTCACTGGGCGGCAAAGCTTTCGTCCATTCAATCTGATTCAGCCAAATGTCTAAGGCGGCTAAATCATGATTGTGAATTCGCGTGATTTCAGGAAAGAGAAAGTCAAGCTCTTCGTCGGAGTCACAGCATTGTATAATACCGAGGCCATCTTGACGGATTTGTTGTTGAAGTTGAGAAATGCGATCGCCCGCAGCACCAAATTCATTCTGCACCTGATACGTGCCGATAATACTTTGCTCGATCGCCCAACTGCACTCTAACCGCCGCAACTGTCCCGCCGCACAGGTTTCTGCCAACAAATGCGGATTTCTGTAATCTGCTAAAGCTTCAAACAGCATCCCCCGCGCCGCATCAATTTCAGCATTGCGGCGGTTGATATCTTGCAGTTGCAAAGCCGATCGCATTCGTTGAATTGCTTGATTAAATAACCCGTAAGCCCGCACTAAAACTAAACGGTGGTTCTCAAATTTTATATCTGCAACAACTTCCGAAATTAATTGCTTAATTTCCGCGCCTTGGCCTTTCACAAGTTGTTCTAAATTGATGAAACCATTTTCTACTTTAACTTCCAGCCTTTCTACTGCTTTTTTTAGTTTCAATGTTTGGTGCAAATTCACCGCTGACAAAGCTACCCCAGCCGCAACTCCCACACCAATGACGGCTGTTGTCGCTTGCAGCACTCCCATACTGGCTTGGACGGCTTGAAAGCCCATGTGAATTTGCTGCCTCTGCACCTCCAAATCAGCTTTGACGGCTTCAACGCCCTTATAGTTTTGGTACATCTGCAAGCCACTCATGACAAGCTGCACGGGCAACACTAAGGGCGCTAGCGGGCTATTGTTGACGATCGCGCCAACCGCATGAGCCACAAACTGTCCCGTCGCTGCATCCCTCGCCATGCCGATCGGCACTCCGGCAGATGTAAAAACTTGTACATACTTGCCAGCCTCGATCGCAGCCTGTACCGCTGCGGGAAATACAAAGTTCATCATAAATTTTTACCCTGGTATAAACCAACACAACAACTGATCTATTATGATCCATTTAATAAAAGAAATATTATTAGGCGCTGCCAATGAATAATTCGTTAATTAGTCCCCAAACAATTGAGCTTGTTTCGCTGCTGACAGGGCAAAAACTCCGAAAAGAAGATATTACTCCGCCTGTGCTTTTTCTGGGGGGGCTGGTGACGGTGTTGCTGGGAGTCATTCATGCTGACGGTACGGTAAGTGCTGAGGAAACGCAGCGATTCCGGGCAACTTTGACGGAACTTATTCCCCCTAACAGCAGTTTTGGCCCATTGGTAGTGCCGATGGTTAAGGGCGTGCGGGAACAGCAAGTTTACAAAAAAATGCAGGAGTTGTTGGCGCTGACAGCGTGTTTTTCTGAGGAGGACAAACTGCTGCTGATTAGTTTTGGCTATCAGATGTCGGCAGCAGATGGGACAATGGACGATAGCGAAAAAGAGTATTTAATACTTATCGGTAACACACTGGAAATTGACTCTCGATACTTGGCAGTTTTAGCAGCTAGTTTTAGCAATCAAGCGATCGCAGATACAGCAGCTTTAGCAGAAGTGCACAGGTTACTCGATCCAGCACAATTTCAATCTCTCGATTCTATGTTTGTCCGTGCTGCCAGTCACATTATCGGACATTTACCAGCAAAACCGAAACACAAAACAAATCAAAATCAGTCAGTTTCGTCCTATCAGGAGTTGAAAAAATTTCAACTGTACCGACAACAACTGGATGCTGTTTGTGGAAAACTATATTTAACTCTGCAAGATGGAAGCGATCGCAACGTGCTATCTCCTACTTTAATAGAAGAAGTAACAAAAGAATCTCTAAAATTACAATCTCAGCGGTTTCGTGTGGCTGTTGTAGGCGAGTTTAGTAAAGGCAAATCTACTTTACTCAATGCTTTGCTGGGCGAGAAGATCCAACCAGTGCGGGCTACTCCTTGTAGCGGTACGGTGACTATTTTGAAATATGGATCGAAGCGCCGGGTTATTTGTCACTACAAAAATGGATATAAGGAAGAGATTTCGCCGGAAGAATATCAAGAGAAAGCTTCTATTTCTAAAAAGGCAGCTTCTGGTTCTATTGCAGATGAAAAAGACAAATTGGGAATGGCAGAAATCGTTTTTGAGCATCCCGGACTAGAGTTGTGCAGCAATGGCGTAGAAATTATTGATACTCCCGGATTGAACGAAAAAGCGGAACGTGCAGTGGCGACTCAGCAAGTCCTGAAAACGGCTGATGCAGTTATTTTTTTGACTCAGGCTCACAATGTTTTAACAAATACAGAAAAAGAACTGCTTTTGTACTTGAAAAAAGAATTGAATTACGGTAAAGAAGATGAAGGTGCAAGAAACATTTTTATTGCAGTGAATTTTTTCGATTGGCTGGAGAGTGAAGAGGATCGCCAGGATGTAAAAGAAAGGGTAGAAACAATTGTTTATGGGGAAAAACCAATTATTGCTGGTAAAAACCGGATTCATTTTATTTCGGCTAAATCAGCACTTAATGCTATTTTGGATGGGACGGAAAATGAGTATGTGAAATCTTTTCAGGATTTCACCAAATCTCTCGAACAGTTTTTGATAGAAAAACGGGGCGCGATCGCACTTAACCAATCCGCAGCCGGAATTAAGCAAATTATTAATACTGGCTGCGATAAATTGAGTCAATATAGGGAAATGTTAGAAGGAAATTTGACAGTTTCTCAAGGAGATAAACAGAAAATATTTGAACAGATGGCGGAAGCAAGCGGCCGCGATGTTAAGATTAGACTATTAGCAGGAGAACTGAGAAAACAATCTTCTAAGGAAGTCGATCGGTCTTTTCATGAGTGGCAAGAAGGATTGGACGATCGCATGGCTACCAAAAGTAAGGAATGGACTTCAGAGCACAATCAGATTTTGAGCCAAAACCACTTGATCCAAGATTATGCCAATCAATTTGTGAAGGAACTAACACAAGAGATTGATGACTGGAGCGCCAAAAAATTGCCGTTTATATTGACACAAAAAATAGCAATTTTAGACAGCAAAATTAATGAAGAGATTTCTGCAATTCGACAAGATTTTCAACAGTTGGATCTGCAACTTAGCACTAGCCTTGTTACTCAATTCAATAACTTCGCCGCAAGAAATCTGGGTGGAATTGGTATCGATGGACTAGATATCGCTTCATCAATCAACTCAGATATTGGAGGTGCTGGAGGTTTTTTGGGTGGTTTAGGTATTGGTGGAGCCGTCGCGGCTGCATTGCTGGCGTTTGCAGGAGTTGGTATCATTCCAGTTATTTTAGCAGGGTTAGCTGCTGCATCAGGTGGATCGTTTGGGCTGGGGATGCTAGATGTAGATGGAATTCACTCTCAGATCAAGCAAAAAGTTTGTAAGTTAGGGTTGCAGAAATTTAAGGAATCTAAGGAGTCGATTCTTGAGAAGATAAAAGAAAGAATTAAAGCAGTATTTGACGAGCGAAATGAAGCAGCTAGCGGTGCGATCGTGCAAGCAATGTCGCTGTGGGAGAATTTATTAGAACAGCAGGAAAAGTGCGATCGAGATCGAGCAGAATGCGAAGCCCAAAAAGTTTGGCTGGCTGAGAAACGTCGGGAACTCGAACAAGTACAAAATCAAATTGAGGCTATTTTAAATCAGAGCGATCGCTAATTCAATGAGTAACAGGTAAGCAAAAAAAAACATCGTACCTTGTAAATACTATGGTTTTGTCGCGGTGCGTTACAGTCAATAGTCCCACCGCCACGAGTTAAAGTTTTCCCGTTGTCACGCACCATACGACTGATATCTTGCACAGAGTACGATCGCCCTCAATCAATCAATTCCGCTTCTTGAAAAATCTGCCGAGTCGTCAACTCCAAACCAGGCAGCAACTCATCCACAATCGGTGTATTATCCGTATAAACTTGACTTGAACCATCGGGTAAAAAGCTTCTGATTAAAATAGCTTCTGGATCTATCACCCAAACTCGCGGAACGCCCGCCGCCAAATAATCTTTCGCCTTCTCTTCAAATTCCTTCATACTTTGATCGGGAGAGATGATCTCGATCGCCAGTTCAGGAATTGCCGGACAAGCTTCATTTCGCCGCCAACTTTTCGGCAGACGCGCATAAGAAATGTACGTTAAATCGGGAACAGGTGCCCAATCTTTACCCTGACGTTTTAACAAAATCGCCCATTCTGGAAGCACTCGCCCGCGTCCTTTACACCATACACGAATCAGGCGACACAAAGCTCCCTGTAAACTGGAATGAAAAAATTTTGGAGACACTTTAGGAACTGCTTCACCATCGACAAACTCACAATATATATCTCCGTCGGGCAAAGCTAGAAATTCTGCTAAAGTGAGTTTGGTTCCGATGCCTACCATGACTCCTAGCCCTCTCGCTAATTAATTCATATATCTATTATACAAAATTTCCCAACTTTCCTAGAAGTACGATCGCCCCTGGGCCTCTCTTCCAAAAACCGAATAACAAAATCCCCGACTTCTTAAAGAAGTCGGGGATTTAACCCAATACGCTTGGGTTAAAACTGTTCATTCCCCGGAGATCCCCCTAAATCCCCCTTAAGAAGGGGGACTTTGATCAATTTCTTATTCCCCCCTTTTTTAGGGGGGTTAGGGGGGATCCGCCGAGGCTAAATCCTAGTGACTGATTACCGATCTTTCTACGCCAAAACTGGCACCGGCTGCGGCCAACGTTTCATGACTTTACCAATCACCGCCAATTCTTCCATCAAGTTGTCGAACTGATCCGGTGTTAAAGATTGCGGCCCGTCAGACAAAGCTTTTTTGGGATTCGGGTGCACTTCAATCATCAGCGAATCAGTACCAGAGGCGATCGACGCAAAGGCCATCGAAGGTACAAACTGCGCCCAACCAGTCCCGTGACTCGGATCAACCATAATCGGTAAGTGAGTCAGGGTTCGCAGCACTGGAACCGCCGACAAATCCAGCGTATTCCGCGTATACTGCCTGTCATACCCGCGAATGCCGCGCTCGCACAAAATCACGTTCGGATTGCCCGCAGCCATGATATACTCGGCAGCCATCAACCATTCTTCAATCGTGGCGGAAATGCCGCGCTTCAGCAAAATTGGTTTGTCTTGAGCTCCGACTTTCTTCAACAGCGAGAAATTCTGCATATTTCGGGCTCCGACTTGGATCACGTCGGCTACTTCTACGATCGCACTTAAGTCCGCCGCATCCATAACTTCGGTAATAATTCCCAAACCGCTAGCTTCCCGCGCCGCCGCCAGCAGTCCCAAAGCACTCTCGCCGTGTCCTTGGAAAGCGTAGGGAGAGGTTCTCGGTTTGTAGGCTCCACCGCGCAAAAATTGAGCGCCAGCAGCTTTGACACGCATCGCCGTCTCGACAATCATTTCTTCGTTTTCGACCGAGCAAGGGCCTGCTACGACTGCGATCGGGTGATTTAAGCCGATCGTCACAGTTCCCAAGGGAGTAGCAATCGCGACTCCGCTGGGTTCACCTTGGCGGTATTCCAGAGAAGCGCGTTTGTAGGGTTTTTCTACCCGCAGCACTTCTTCAATCCAAGTGCTCATTTCGCGCAGTTGCATCGCTTCGAGCTCTGCGGTGTCGCCTACCAAACCCATGACGACTTTGTAACGCCCAACGATTTTTTCTGGTATCAAACCCCAGTTAGTGCGGAGTTCTTCGTCTAGTCGATCGATCTCGGCTGCTGGAGTGCCGACTTTCATGACAATAATCATATTTTTTTCCCTTGGTCTGTTGCGCTCAACACGGATTATGGCACGGATGCACGAAGAAAAACTGATGTAATTTTAATTCTGCATTCATCTAGATTCTTTCACCTGTCATCATTTCTCAGTTAGCAATTGCCCAAATCTATTATAACAACCTGTTTATAGTAATGACTAAAGTCTTTGCTGGCAATTTTACCTAGAAGAAACTGAAGTTTTTACTAAAAACCTTTGAAATTTTGGTGATTTTGTCTGTTAGCTAAATTACTGATGACTGATGACTCAGAGGGCGGATTTTGCAATTTTTTTAGTCACTTGTATCATATATCCTCTTCTAAACCCGCCCCTACAAAATGCTAATGACTAATGACTGCTGACTGATGACTAATGACTGCTGACTAATGACTAATGACTACTGACTAATGATTTTTAACTTTTTGGTTTAGCGGCGCGCCATGCTTCTCGCATCCGTCCAAAATTGGTAGTGAATTCTTCCCACCCCAGAGTGCTTCCTGAAGTTTCTTCATCCCAGGAAGCTGAGAGGAGTCCGTAGCTCAATCCCAATACGCCTAAACCAAAACAGCCCATGCTTACCAGCAATACTGCTGTGTTCGGCAAGTCAAACAAGCCTTTGCTGACTATCAAATAACTCACAAAAAATGTGGAAATTCCCAGAATGGTCGGTATGCCGCAAAATACCGCTATGCGCGATATCATGCGTTTGCTGACTGCTTCTGGGATGGATTGCGCCTGTTTTCGTGTTTTGTTAGCTGGAGGCTGCTTGTCGGCAACATTTGACTCTAAGGCTGCATTTGTTTCAGGTTCTGGGGGCTTTTTAGGCGTTTTTTTACGATTTGTGACCGGTTCAAACGGTAAGCGCTGGCGGGGTGGTTCGGAGGACATATTTTATCTCTAACCTGAATTCTCGAACATTTATTCAATAGGTCTTGGTTTTTGTCCAAGATTCTTGAATATTGTCGCAAATTTTGGCTTTGATGTTTAGCCGCGAATGCCTAGACGGGCAATCAATGCTTTGTAGCGTTCAACGCTTCCTTTTTGGATGTAGGCTAGGAGGCGCTTGCGACGGCCGATCATCATCATTAAACCGCGCCGGGAGGCGAAGTCTTTTTGGTTGATTTTCAGGTGGGCGCTGAGTTTGCTGATGCGATCGGTCAGCATGGCGACTTGGACATCTGCCGATCCGGTATCAGTTTCATGGGTTTGGTAATCGCCCATGATTTCTAGTTTGCGCTGTTGTGTAAGTGGCATGAATTGATTTTATGTTTTTTTGTACGATGTCACAATCTGGGATCTTATCACAGATCGAGAACGGTGGGGGTTGATTTTTTGGCGGCAAGGGTTGACCGGGCGATCGGGCGAGTTTAAATCCCCTTGGGGGGAAGTCAATTCCGCTACAGCGAAGTGGCGGCTGCTTGTCGCCAACTGATTTAGTTATCGGCTTAAATAGCTGATCGCCTCGCGTATCCAATCATCCGCATTACCTTTGTTGGACAAATTGCTGTCTTGACTGAGGGTTTGCAAGGCTTGCAAGACTTCCGCCCCAGTGTATCCCATCGCCAGCAGGATCATCTCGACTTCTTCTTGAATAGCTGCGGGGACTCCGGCGGCGACAGAAGTTGTCAAACCTGCTTCCTGTCTCCATTCCGAGAGTTTGCTTTTGAGTTCCAAGGCGAGGCGTTCGGCGGTTTTTGTACCCACTCCGGGGGTTTTGGCGAGGATGCGGGTGTTTCCGCCGACGATCGCCTGGACTAAATCTTGCATTCCTAAAGTATCCAAAAGGGCGATCGCCAGTTGAGCACCAACACCGCTAACACTCGTCAACTGCCTAAACAAATCGCGTTCTGCCGCGCTACCAAAACCGTATAATACGATTTGGTCTTCCTTAACTTGCTGGTGAGTAAATATTTGGGCGATTTCGCCGGAAGCTGGCAATTGACCCGTCACGCGGGGTAAAATTTGGATTTCATAGCCAACTTGATTGACTTCGAGAGTCAAAATGACGCGGTTGCTGCCTTTGGAGATATTGGCGACAGTGCCTTTGAGATAGCTGATCATATTGTTTTTTACTAGACTTATTGCATAGATATTTGATTGATGGGCAAACCGCAGATGTCAGGTAGATAAACGCCCATGGACGCAGATAATTTCAACTCTTGAAAACCAATTAATTCAATCTTGTTTACTGAATAATACTACACTTTTGTATCAACTTATAGCGGTTCGATCGCGTGGTGATATCGTTTCCGGTTGCATCGGAATGATTTAACCGGCGCTAGAACACAGAGTACACAGAGTCCGAGAATATATATCTGAATCATTCCGATGAAGAGAGGATTTGATATGAGGTATGCCCGCAGAGGCCTATGCCCAATGCCCAATGCCCTGTTTGGCCAATGCCCTGTTTGGCCTGCGCGGGCCAATGCCCTGTTTGGCCAATGCCCAATCCCGCATAGTATCTCATCTTTCTGAGAAAGGCTATAGTTATTTTTTAATTCAAAATAAGATGCTTTTTGACCAACGACAAATCCGTCTTGCCAAAATTCACCGCCAAAGCCACATTTAAATTTTCTAATGATTTTATAAACCACATAATTTCATCAGAAGCTTTACCTTCATAGTGATTAAACAAAATAGACAATCGCTTTTCCAACTCAGGCTTAACTTTGCCCGAAAGCAGCAGGATTTTCAGCATTAAAGCAATTGTCCGGCTGGGGCCGAGGTTGTATACCAAGTCGTAAAAAACGTAGTGACTGAGATGTTGGGAATTTTCCACTACTAAAAAATTGAACAATTGGTTGCAAGTCCGAGCTAACAATATATTATTTAATTTCCCCGAATCGCTTTCAGAAAATGTATTTTTGATGTACCTGTACAAGCGGTCATTAAATTGACGACCGCCGTATTCTGGCTCCACTGCCGAGATTAAATATTCATACAAATCAACTTTAAATGAACTGTAAGATGGAGTTTGTCTGGCATCTCTTAAGAAAAACTGAGCCGATTCTTTGTGGGTGCGCTCGCCTGCCACTTTTCCGACAAATTCCCTAACAGCCAAGTGCAGTTCTGAATCATTCAAAAGTGTCGGATTAGGCGCGCGTTCCACAATGCCGATCTCTGTATTTCTCGGCTCAACCAAATAATTCAAATATTGAGATAAATTATTTTCAAATTTTCGCAATCTTTGAATTTCTAGTTTTTTGATTGTTTGCTGGTCTTCCTCAACGCTGTCCTTGCTCAGCAGAGAATGCCCGTACAAATAAGGATACCGATAAATCAATTGACCCAAGGGGTAACGACTATTTTCTTGCTCTGCTTCCGGGTCTTGTTCTACGGCTTTTACTAAACGCTCTAAGGTCTGGAATTCTTGACTTTTAGTAAAGAATTTTATTTGTTCTTGCAAGCGCTTGACTATGTAAAATTCCATCCCGAATCGGGGAGAAGTCTGTTGAAATAAAGCTACTAGGTTGGCGATCGCAAATTTGTTCTGCGAGTGCAATTGCCAGCGGTTGATCGGGATGTAGCAGCAGCGGTGGAGAATATATTTAAAGTTCCGATCCGATCGCTTGACGGAGATTATGTTGTATAGAGTTGCTTCAATGGAGCGATCGGGATAGCCCATACCGTCGATAAATAGCTTGCGGAACCGCTCGATTACCTGCGGGGGGGATTCTGTTTCCACGCAGAAGACGATGTGATCGTACAATCTCTGTTCGTTGCTGCCGGATTGAACAGTATCTGAGGGCGGGGTGAGAATGCTGCTGTCTGCATCGGTTTCTGGACTGCGGTCTGCAACTTGTGGGACAATGATGGTCGGTTTTTCCTGAAAAGTTCCCGGATGCAAAAACCAATAGTGTTCTTGGCTTAATTGTTTGTTCGCCGCCCAATCCAAGGCTGACTGCAAACTTTCTCCGGTCAATAAGTGCGAGTCATTTTCGCGATCGGAAGCCAGCCACGCTGCCAGCGCCTCGCGGTAGGGTGCCAGATTTCCTAATTCTTTTTCCACCCAGAATTGATTGAAAACTGACTGATAAATTAGGTTGGCAACTCTTAATTTACCCTGAACTTTAACAACCAGTCCTGACAGTTGCAATTCTATTTGTTCGGCAGAGTAATCTACCGCTAATCCCGGCGCTTCTGCTGGTTTTGTCTGGTCTGGCGATCGCAAAATTTGCTGGTAGCAGGTTAACAGCTTGGTGAGGTCGCAGCGGCTGTGGAAAATGCGTTTGCGAATTGTTGTCAAATGTAGGGGTTCGTCCCATTCTTCCCAATTTTTAATAATTCGATGTTTGAGTATTGTTTTGACTTGCTGGGCTTCGCAATTTCGGCCAATAAAAGACCCGTATTCAAGTACCAAGTTGCAAAGCTTTTGAGTCAAAAACGGTTGACCGCCCGTCCAAACTAATATTTCTTGGAGCACTTTTTGGGGACGAAAAGCTTTGAGTGCCAATCCTTTTGCTAGTGGCAAACTTTCTTCGAGTTGGAATTGACTTAAATTAATCGATCTTCCAATATTAAAAGGGTTGCAGTTTGAATCTCGGATCGATTCTAACGGGGCGGCTGTTCCAAAAACTGCAAAAGTCAGGCGATCGTATTCGGGTTGTTCTGCCCGCTTGGAGTAACAAGCCCGGATCGTGGCAAAAAAATCGTTGGTACTGAAATTTAGGTTTCTAGTGCTGTCAATGTCATCGATGAAAATTACCAGATTTTGCCGAACTGACTTGAGCAAAACTTTTTCGATAAATATCTCTAATCGGTACGCTGGCGACAGCAGTTCGCGATCGTTCCACCACTTGATGGCATCAAACCTGTTTGTGAGATGCAAACTGCTGGCGATGCGGTGCACGATCGCCCCGTACCACTTTTGGAGGGAGATATCCGGGCTGCTGATGCTTTTCAAGTTGATGGCGGCAAAAACTGTACCTTCTGCTTGCAACTTTTTGGCTGTTTGCACTAGCAGGCTGGATTTGCCCATTTGTGGCGAACTCAACACGTAGCAGAATTGTCCGGCTTTGAGTCCTTTGTAGAGTTCGCTGTCTGCGGGTCGCCTGACATAGGTGGGCGCACCGGCAGGCAAATATCCTCCGACTTGATATTGGTAGGTTGAGTTGACCAATGCTGTCATCTGGGAATTCATCAAGATCCTGCGCCCCTATACTGTGCGATCGAAAGGTTACAAATTGCAATAATTATTATTGCCAGCTTACTCTTGTGGAAAATTTTTGTGCCTCTTTCTCTATTGTCTACTAACTAAACTTTCTGCTGCTCAATCTTTACCGTATCTTTGCAACTGTTGACCTCAAATCTGGTTGGGCGGGCGATCGGACTCCGAGATCCGATTATTTACATTGGTTTACATAAACTATAACTATATCTATTTTTTGGGCTCGATCGGATTGAAAACATCAAAACGCCATTAAGTTCATATTTTTTGACAATAATACTTTAAAATTCACCCGATGGTATGATATTGCCAGGGAAATTCATAACTGCAATGCCCTCAACCTTCTGCCTTCTGCTCCGTCTGGCGAATGCAGACAAAAAAATGCTCAGCAATGAGTAGCAATAAAAAACCTCAGCATTTGGCTGAGGACTGCTTGAGTGGGAGATATCGTTAATCTGCGTTTTTTTTGTTGACTTAGATAGCATGGAATTCCATGCTGCTGACACTCCCCCGACTTCGATGAGCGCGGGGATTTTTAAGGAAAAACTTTTTGGAATGAATCCACAAAAAGTTTAATTCTTAAAGGCTTTGTCAGTGCCCGCCAACCACTCGCTCAACTATAAAAGCTAAGTCGGTGGCTAGTTGTAGAAGATGCGCCCTGATGAATTAACTACCCGATAGATGAGCACCCTGATGACATAACTCCCTGATGGATCGACGCCCTGATGGCTTTAGCCCCACTACCCAAAAAATTCAGGTTGGTGGATGATCGTGGACATTAGTAACACGTCACTTCTGGCGTTTTCGATCGCAAGCGGGTGTGCCTGTCTGAATTGATTATGGCAGGTAGATTTATCAGAAGACAAGTGGGCTATTGCATCAACCCACTTCTGAGAGATCGGGTTAGCCAAAAAGTGCCAATCTACGGAAATCAGGGTCATCGAACATGAAAAACAGCATCTTAGTATTAGGGGTAATTGCCTCGGCGGGCGTCGGCTTTTTCCAGGCAGGTAGCGCCAGCGCTTCTGCGATCGTCCCACAACCAAAAACAGCCAGCAGTTTGACGGTTTCCGGGAGTCATCCCGACTTCAACTACACTGGAACGAATGAGGATGGGGACCAGGAAGAGGTCAAAACGGGTAAAGGCAGGAAATAATTGGCGATATTGTGTGGTTTGCCCGCAGTGCGGTTGCGATCGTAGTTGTGGTTGTGATGTTTGTTGTCGCAACCGCCTCGGCTTGAGGCGGTCAAAAGTCGATCGCGAATATCAGTCTACCTAATATCGGGGGGTGGAGTCAGCTTCCAAGAACGGTGAATGAGAAAATAAAGAGGTGAGGCGAGTCTGTCGGTGGAGTTTCCCGACCTTGGGACTTCCTTACCTTCTGATGTTCGGGATTCGGATCTGGCACAATCGTATTTCATATCTTAAAAATCCAATGGAAAATATTCTCGAAACTACCCGCAGACAGCGGGTATTGACTAGAACCCAGGAAAGGCGTCAGGCGACACCCAAAGAAAAACAGTTAATTCACCTGCTGGCAAATATGGCTTGCAGTTTAATTAACTATGACTACAAACACTCGAACGGGAAGGGAACTCTCGCGCCTTCGGAACGCAAGCGTTTAGCGGAATGGCACTACCTGCGAGTTCAGCAAATTCGCCGGATCGAACGGTCGTTAGAACCCGTAGCTACCCTCAAGCGCGTGTACTACAAGAGCATTCTGAGTCCGAGGGATCTCAAGTCTTTGAAATTTCTGTGGCTGGATGAGGAGGACAAAAACCGCGTCAAACGGGTAGATCCTGACTTGGACGACATTCTCAGCGAAGCTTTGGATCGGGGAGATACTTTGAAACAGCTATTTCACTCGATCGAATCGAAAGACCGAATCTTTGCGGCAACTCCTAGCCCCGGCGTTGTACCGCTTTGGGTCAAAGAGTGGGAAGATTCCGAATATGACATCAACTATTTTCCCCCTTCTTTCTCTGCATGGGTGTCGATCGTGGACGACTAAGCTGGGTAAGAAACTTTTTTGCACGGGATCGATCGCAAATTTCTGATGGTAAAGGGCGGTTGCGATTGCCGCCACCGACTCTCGACTTGGCCGGGGGCGGAGTTAGGGCGCTAAGGTACGAGCAACCATCGGAGTATAGAGAAGTGAATCGAAGTCAGTACCGTTGTACAATGGAGCAAAACCAGGGCTTCAGCTAATAGCTGATAGCTGATAGCTGATAGCTGATAGTTTCCCATGACTGACTCGATTTCTACTTCTCCTTTAGACTCGGCGGCCCATACAGCCGAACTACGCTCTCAGTTGAGGTCTGGTTCGGAAAAAGCTCAACTGCAACTGCTGCAACAACACATAGCAGATGCCGGTTGGGACGTATTGATGGAATTTTTATTAGAACGCAAGTCGGAGGAACCGACGGCGGTAATGGGTAAGGCTTACCAAATTCTTTACAGTGCTGACTCTCCGAGAGCTACGGAGTTTTTGCAGGCAAATTTTCCGACTGGAGTTGTGCCGCTGCGATCGGACTCTAACATTGATTACACTCCGCTGCAACAATTATTGGCGCTACAGGAATTTCAAGAAGCCGATCGCTTGACATTAGAGAAGCTTTGTGAATTGGCGGGCTCCACAGCTTTGCAAAGAAAGTGGCTGTATTTTACGCAAGTTGAGAGTTTGCCGGTGGCGGATTTGCAAACAATGAATGTGCTGTGGAAAGTTCATTCCGAAGGTAAATTTGGCTTTTCGGTGCAGCGCGAAATTTGGATGAGTTCGGGCAAGAATTGGGATAAATTGTGGCCGCTAATTGGCTGGAAGAAGGGGAATAATTGGACGCGCTACCCGCAGGAGTTTATTTGGGATTTGAGCGCGCCTAGGGGTCATTTGCCGCTGTCAAATCAGTTGCGAGGAGTGCGGCCGTTTGCGGCGTTGATGGGTCATCGGGCTTGGGTGAAGTGAAGGGTTTGGGGCGGGCTGGACGATCGCCGGCCCGCGATAGTTAGCGGGGAGATGGAATTTTTAGATTTAACCGTAGAGGGCGCATAGATCGCAGAGGTAGAGGGGTGAAGAGAATAGGGGCGATCGTGCTAATCGATTTTTCGCTCCAAAGGCATCAAACTCTTGCAGCATCTACATGACAGCCTCAAAATTCAACATTGCAAATTTTACACCTACTGGCTACCGCACTTTTCAACAAAAAATATAGTTCCATCTACACCCCAGCTTCCATAAAACCCATCAACCAATTAGCCATCGTCGCCCTGCGAGTCTGTCTGGGCCCGAATTCCCCAATTTTATAGCCCTTAAACCCCAATTTTTCCTTCAGTAACTGCTTGTTTTCTGGAGGGGTCGATCGCGTCAATTTCACCGTCGCAGGCCTAGAATCGATAAAATCCGGCGGTTCCGGGTAATCTTGGTACCATTCCGGTGCAACATTTTCATTATTCCACACCCCAGTCTCGGCATCGCAGCGGTAGCCCAGATACAGCCAAACTAATCTGTTAACAGCAGCATCGTCCATTTCTTCGTTGAGGATAGCCCAAATAGTTTCGTGATTGAGTGGCGGTAATTCTGACATGATTAAAGTGCGATCGCAAATAACAACAATTTAACCTATAGCGGTCTACCGAAATAGTAGGTTCAGCGCGGGAAAACCTGCATTGATTAGTGCTAGCAGTCGATCGCCCCGCCGAACCACAATACAATACTACTTACTCAAAATACCGTCCTTCTCGGCCATCGACAGCATCAAATCGATCGCGCGCCAAGAATAACCCCACTCGTTGTCATACCAGGAAATGACTTTAAAAAACGTAGAATTCAGTTCAAGTCCCGCACCTGCATCAAAAATGCTCGATCGCGCGTCGCCCCGAAAATCCGTCGAAACCACCGCATCCTCAGTATATCCAAGAATGCCTTTCAGTTCGCCCTCCGAGGCTTTTTTCATAGCCTCGCAAATTTCTTTGTAGCTAGTTTCCTTACTCGTTTTAAAAGTAAGATCGACTACAGAAACGTCAGGAGTTGGGACTCGCAAAGCCATTCCCGTCAATTTTCCCTTCAATTCCGGCAACACCAAAGTAACAGCTTTCGCCGCACCAGTTGAAGATGGAATAATATTTTGAGCCGCGCCTCGTCCTCCCCGCCAATCTTTTTGGCTTGGCCCATCTACAGTAGGCTGAGTAGAAGTCATCGCGTGAACAGTAGTCATTAAACCTTCTTCCAAACCGAAGTTATCGTTAATAACTTTGGCAATTGGTGCTAAACAATTCGTAGTGCAGCTAGCATTAGAAACAACAGTATCTTTTGCCGGATCAAATTTGTGGTGATTGACGCCTACTAGATATGTTGGTACTTTTTCCGGGTCTTTAGTCGGTGCTGAAAGTATTACTCTTTTTGCTCCCGCCGTCAAGTGTTTTGATGCGCCTTCAAAATCTGTAAACAATCCCGTAGATTCTACAACATAATCTGCACCTGTTTTAGCCCAAGGCAATTCGGCTGGATTTCTAATTGACGTACAGGGGATAAATTTTCCGTCAACGATGATACCGTCTGGCTTACCTTCAACTTCGCCGTCATAAATTCCGTGGGTGGAGTCGTATTTGAAAAGATAAGCCAGGTTTTCTGGCGAAACTAAGTCGTTAATGCCGACGAATTCGATGTTGGGGTTTTTGATGCCGGCACGCATGACTAACCGTCCGATGCGACCAAATCCGTTGATGCCGACTTTTAATGCAGCCATTGTTAAACTCCTCTTGAA
Organism: Microcoleus sp. S36a_B3; assembly: GCF_036700745.1. Classification (NCBI taxonomy): domain Bacteria; kingdom Bacillati; phylum Cyanobacteriota; class Cyanophyceae; order Oscillatoriales; family Microcoleaceae; genus Microcoleus; species Microcoleus sp. S36a_B3. The sequence continues at coordinate 21,480 of NZ_JAUBPN010000039.1, forward strand.
AATATCGTTAATCGATCGCCTAGTGTGGGTTAGAATTTACCACGCTTGCCTGTTTTGACAACTGATTCTTTTCTATATCTTAAGGATTCTGACTTCGGCCTCCGTTTCGGTGCAATTCATCCTGAAATCACCGCAGGTTAAGGGCTGATTGCTGACGCTCCATATCTATTGTAAATTTTCTATAACGATAGCAGGTGCTGATTTTTTTTTTCACAATTGCTTTTTTGCAATCAAAGGAAAGTGATAACCAAATATTTATCTCAAAGCAAAAACCGATTAGAAACGAAAATTTAATAATTCAAACATTTGCTACATTAATAATATCGATTAATTGCGGTGATTGTTGCTGTACTTAATTCTAGCTCCTGCCCATTGCAGTTTTTCCCTTAAAGTGCCGTAATAAGAATAGTTTTCCCGCAAAATGATAAACTTGGCTTCGCACTCTGCCATCCGCACATCTACGCGCTGTCCCGGCCAAATTGCAGTACCCAAAATGCCGTCTGTCCAGAGTTTTGTACTGAGTTCGTAATCTGCTAGGGGCCAAATGCTGACGACTGAACCGGGCGGCAAAACTACAGCCCGACTCGATAAGCTTAAAGGGCAAATTGGAGTAACTGCGATCGCATCCATTCCGGGATGAATAATCGGCCCGTTGGCGGAGGCGGTGTAGCAAGTCGAACCGGTGGGAGTTGCCACAATTAAGCCGTCGCCTTGGTATTGATCGACTACTTCGCCGTCAACTTCCATTTCTAGAATACAGCTAGGCATTCGATCGGCAGAAGCTGGTTTAATGCACATTTCATTGAGTGCCAAAAATCGATCGCTCTGGGGTTCGAGATTGGTTCTGTTTCCCTCAAAAATCGCCGCCTGCAACATCATCCGCTTCTGCACAGCATACCTGTCTTCCGCCAGTCTGTCCCAAATCTCGTCAGTATTCTGGAAATCATCAAAAGACTCAGTTAAAAAACCCAGATGTCCCCCCACATTCACCGCCAAAATCGGGATGCCGTCAGCAGCTAAATTCCGCGCTGCAGCCAGGGCCGTACCGTCGCCCCCCAGAACCACGGCTAAATCTATGCGGCTGTTGCTAGAAGCTAAAAACACCGGATACGGATTATCTTTCGCGCCGCTAGGGCCCATCAAAACTTGACACCCGCGACTTTCTAACTGGCGGGCGCATTGTTCTGCCCACCGCTGGCTCATGATGTCTCGGGCTTTGTGGGCGATAATTACTTGTTTTAGTTGCACAACCTATCTATTTTAGATTTTAGATTTTGGATTTTGGATTTTGAGATTTTAGAGTGAGCTCACAATCTATGGATTTTGGATTTTTGATTGTTAGATTTTAGGCTGATTGAAATATCTTAAAATATTCGATCGCACCAATTGGTTTTGGACATCAGGTTAGATTTTAAACTATTTTTGAGCATTGCGAGGCAGAGCCTGTGGATCGGCGTTACCAGGATCTGCCTGGTAAGGAGAAAGCCGGGAAGAAATATTATTATTATGACCGCATTTCCACATCTTCCCTCTTGCCTCTTCCTGATGACGTTGGACGTTGGACGGAAAGCTAGGAGGCGACAGCACTAATGACTGATGACTAATGACTGATGACTAATGACATCTTCCCTCTTCCCTCTTCGTTCTTCCCTCTTCCTTCTTCCGACGGACTTACATCCGTTACATCCGTTACATCCCGTACATAATCCGTTGCCGAACTTCCTTCTTCCTTCTTCCCTCTTCCTTCACCCATCATTGATTCGGGATTTGGGGCGCGGCCAGATAATGCTGGTATCGGATGCTAGCAGGCGAGAAACGGCGATCGCCCCAAAACGGTTGAGGTGGCTTGGATCGAAAAAAAAGTCGTTGCGGCCAGGCCACCGCTGGGACAAGTCGCGAAAAGCGAAGCCTTTTTGCTGCGAGAGTTGCTGCATTCGCTGCCGGAACTGCTGTTCTGCCTGCAGTCGCGCGGGATCTAAGTAGTCGTCGGAGAGGGGTAAATTGACGAAAATTAGGGGGATTTTGCGCGTTTTGGTAAATGCTACGACTGAGTTAAAGGCTGTTGCTTGTTTTCCGCCGAGGTTGAAGTTTTCGTAGTCGCGATCGTACCTACCTGAAACGTAGGGGCGTTGTTGATAATAGGTGTTGGGATTGTAGCGCGCCGATAGGGGCATGAATCCGTTGGAGTCGATCGAATTTGCAGATGCGCTGACTTGTCTGATTGCTACTGTTGTCGGCTGCGCTGCATCATAGACAACGGGCAAGATTTCCGTTCCACCAGAGAGGAATTTGATTGTGGGGCTCGCCTCTTTCCCGCCTCCTCCCTGAGCTCTGCGGAAAATACCATCGCCGCCACCGCCGCCACCACCACCACAGGGCTGCGGGAATTTGTAACACCGGGGAATCACGTTGGGTTCACCAGACGGGAGTTTGGGACGAATGCCTGTTGCTAAAAGTTGGCTGCCTTGTGAATCGACGATTGAATTAAAAGTGCGATCGTCCCGGCCGCTGTTAAATGCGCGCACACCGTCGGCCCAGACAATCATTTGAGGCAAATAATCCGGCTTCAACAGCCGCCGCAGTTGAAAGTCAACTACTTGTGCAGTTGCGCCGTTGATTGCAAAATTAAATATTTTTAAGCCCGGACGCCCGGACGCTGCCAAAGCTTGTTTTAACTGTTTGGGATCGACTCCTTGCAAGGCGCGGGAACTGCCGACAATCAAAACATCTGGCGGCCCGACAGTCGCAACGTAGGATAGGTAAAGTTCTAGTTGTTCGTTGAGCAAATCGCTGCTGAAACTAACTGTACTGGCGGCTTGCGATCGGGTTGCGCTCGCTTGCTGTTGCGAATAAACCAGGTTTTTCGTGTACTCGGTGACTTTTTTCTCGGCAAACGCCCGCCGGGGACTGCCGGGGGGAACCGCTTGCATCCAAGCGACGGCTTGCACCCACAGGGCTGCTACCTCGTCCCAGTTTTCTTTTGAATTGGCTGATTGAGCCAAATTAGAAGCTTGGGTGGCAAAGCTAATTGACTCCGCAAATGGGTCGTTTTGGGTGCAGGAAGCAGCGCTGAGGGATTTTTGGTTTTTGTTGGGGTTTTGAGCCAACACAGAGCTTGGCGGCTCCGCTAGGGCTGCCGCTTCGATGGTGTTAGATGCACCGGAGTTTTTGGGCGGGTCGGGCTGCGAACATCCGGCTGTTAGGGCGATCGCGGTTGCGGCGGCGCAGGTAAGTTTTAAGATGTTAGTGGTCAGGCTAGCAATATAGCGGCGAATCATACAGCTTTCACCGTTGGCGAAACATTAGTAGATATTACTAATTATTCGGCGGATGGAGCAATTAGTTCAAACAGATGTTTTAACCATTCAATAAAAATTAAGGCGATCGGGCAATCGCAGTTGAGTACCTGCGCTGTTATTGCTTGTCCCATCGGCATTGCCGGCGTTTTTTGCCATGCCAGCCAAGTGTGGATTAGCACTTTGGGACGATGAATTAAAGTGTAGCGGTTAAGTCCTGCTTGTTCGATGTCTTGTAAAATTGCTTCGGCTTTCGGATGCAGGATGTCACCGGGGGGGATTAGATAGGCGACAAAATCTTCTAACATTCCAGGAAGTTGATTGTCTGGCATCAACCAAACTCCGACGCGAGGCAAGTAGGGATCTGAAGGTGAACAAACCCAGCCTTCGGGAGGGGGAGATTGGGGGATGTCTCGATAGCCGATCGAACTCAGTTTATCTTTAATCGATTGCCACCGCGCACTTAAATTGCGATCGGCATCAACCACAATTCCCAACGTGCGTAAATTCTCTGCTTTCAATCTTTCTGGCAAGCCATTGAGCAGCGCTTCAACTCCTTCTGTACCTTCTTCTTGAGGTACTTCGACTGAAAATGTTTCTGGTAGTTGACATTGCTGGCACAAAGCCCAGATTACGTGTCTGTCGTTCTTACCTTCTACCAATAACTGTTGAGGTTTTGGTTGAGGGGGTTTTCGTGCTTTTGGCATCAGCGCACCTCGATACTTTGGCGCACTGCAACGGACAATTCATCGGGAGTGTATTCAACTGCACGGATATCCTCACCGCGCCGGCTCAAGCGAAATAATTTGCCAACCGAACTATCTTCTGAGTTGTCTAAGGCTTCTTGAAATGCCGCTATGCAATCCCAACTGTGGGTAGTTGCAAACACTTGAACGTTCAGTCGCTTTGCTGTTTCAAATATCAATCGCCACATATCAGTTTGGGTTTGATAGTAAAGACCAGTATCGATTTCATCAACTAGCAAAAATCCATCTTCTGACGATACTGCTGCCATTGCTATACTAAGAATTCGGTGCATACCATTGCCCATACTGCCTAGAGGAACTGGGTTATTTTGCCCTCTAATTTTAATCAAAATACCGCTGTAATTAGTGGGATTGCTGGTAAAACTAATACGTTCTACATCGGGTTCTAATATTTGCAACGCTGCTACTACGTTTTCTTCTTTTGGGGTCAGTGTAATCGCATCCCAATACAGAGCCAATTCTTTAAAAGATATTTCCGTAGTTGTGATTAAATTAAAGTTATCTTTATTAGTACCAACCAGCGATGAATAGTTATTATTATTTTCGATCGATTGAGGAGAGACAAAACTAGAAATAGTGGCATTGGGCAACAGTGAAATTTTGAATTTTGCATTCTCGTTGTAGCAAGCAATTAATTCCCATGCTAAAAATCTTGTTTCTAATTCTTCGGCTGCGGGAACTAATACCTGTTCATTTTTAGGACTTGCTTGAATTTTGATCGATAGTTGTTCTTCTTGCTGAGATCGAATGTGAATACTTCTAGCTGGAGTTAGTTGATGTCCGTAAAAAATATGTTCAAAGTGATATTTGATGCGGTTTACTTGACTAGATGCACCTTGTATCTGTATGTAGCTCGTTTCACCGCGACTATTTAGTATATCAAACACTGCTTGAATATTCTGTTGGTGTACTAATAAATAAATGGCTTCCAAAAAAGTAGTTTTACCGCTATTGTTCTGACCAACTATCAGATTAACCCTAGCTAGCTCGTCGATATGAAAATCTTTAAAACAGCGATAATTTTGGATGGTGAGATCGCGCAACATAGATTCCTCGCATATTAACTATATTCTATCATTTCTCCGTTCAGACTAGAAACCAGTATGGGATTCGATGACTGCTTCGGCTTGCAGGGCGATCGATCGCAATTTATCAAGAGTATCCTGATTAGCACTCTGCCACAATCCCCGCTGGCGAGCTTCTAGCAATCTCTCCGCCATATCTCGCAGGGCCCAAGGATTGTTTTCTTGGATAAATCCCTGCACTTTTTCATCAAAAATGTAAGCCTCTGCAATTCCTTCATACATAAAATCTTCTACACAATTTGCCGTCGCATCGTAAGCAAACAAAAAATCCACCGTTGCAGCTATTTCAAAAGCACCTTTATAACCGTGGCGCATCGCCCCTTCAATCCATTTCGGATTTACCGCCCTGCTGCGATAAACCCGCGCAATTTCTTCTTTTAGTTTTCGCACTTTCGGATTTTCTGGAATCGAATTATCGCCGAAATAAGTTTCAGGATTTTTGCCTTGCAAATTGCGAATTGCCGCCGTCATTCCGCCTTGGAATTGATAATAATCGTCGGAGTCGAGGATGTCGTGTTCGCGGTTGTCTTGGTTTTGCAGAACTATTTGCATTTCGCCGAGGCGTTTTTCAAATGCTTCGGGTGCACAACATCCCCATTCACTTTGTTTAACTCCTGCAACATCTCCCTGCAAATTTGAGGAACTAGAGGAGGTATAGGCGTAACTGCTCCAATTAATGTAAGCTTTTGCTAAATCGCCGTCGCCTGTCCAGTTTTGAGCTTCAATTATGCCTTGAAGTCCCGCGCCGTAAGCCCCCGGTTTTGAACCAAAGACTCGAAATTGCGATCGCACTTCTGCATCTTCTCGACTCAAACCCGCCGCTTCCCAATCCAAAATCTCTTGTTTAACTTGCGCTGCTAAAGGATTATCTTCGGCAGGTTCTTCTAAATTTGCCACAGCTTTTACCGCACTGTCAAACAAATCAATTAAATTAAAAAAAGCATCGCGGAAAAATCCCGAAATTCGCAAAGTAACATCAACCCGCGGCCGTCCCAAAACTGAAATCGGCAATATTTCAAAATCTACAACCCGGCGCGAAGGCCCATCCCAAACTGGTTGAACTCCGATTAGTGCTAAGGCTTCGGCGATGTCATCTCCCCCTGTCCGCATTGTCGATGTTCCCCACACTGACAAACCCAAAGTTTTGGGATATTCGCCATTTTCTTGAGTGTATCTTTCGATTAAAGTTTCCGCAGCAACTCGACCAACTCTCCAAGCAGTTTCTGTGGGAATAGCGCGAATATCTACCGAGTAAAAATTGCGACCGGTGGGCAATACATCGGGTCTGCCGCGAGTGGGCGCGCCGGATGCGCCGCTGGGGATGTGTCGCCCATCTAGTCCGCGCAACAGGTTAGTAATTTCTTGGTTTGTTTGGAGGAGTGAAGGCAAAAGATAGTTTTCTATCCAGTCTAATTCTAGTTGGGTTGCTTCTCCAATTTCTGGATTTGCAACGGCAGATAAGCACGGAGAAACGCGGATATTTTCGATTAAATTGTCTACTAATTCAGCGGCTTTTTCTTCTAATTCGGCTGTTAAGTCGCCGGCGGTGGTTAAGGGATCGAAATCGTAATTTAAGTCTTTGGCGAGGGAGCGGGTTAAGCCGGAACGATTTGTGCTAGGATGGCGGGCGATCGCAATAATTAAATCTCTCAACTGTCGCCCTTGGGGACATTGACCAAAAATGTGCAATCCGTCGCGAATTTGCGATTCTTTGAGCTCGCAAAGATAGCCGTCGGTACGGGTAATAAATTCGGTAAATTCGGATTTATTTAGCTGGATTCCTAAGTCTTTATCTAAGTTTTCCTGGTTGGTGAGGGCTACAATGCGATCGCGAATCATCGGTAATCGAGACGGATCTAAGCTTTGGGCTTCGCAATATTCGTCGATTAAGGCTTCTAATTGCTGCAAGGGCCCGTAAAGTTCGGCGCGAGTCATCGGCGGGGTCAGGTGGTCGATGATCACGGCTTGCGATCGTCTTTTTGCCTGGGAACCTTCCCCCGGATCGTTGACAATGAAGGGATAAAAATTCGGCATCGCGCCTAATGCTACTTCGGGATAACATTTGTTAGACAAGGCAATACTTTTACCGGGAAGCCATTCTAAATTGCCGTGTTTTCCCGCATGAATTATCGCATCAATTCCTAATTTTTCTCGCAACCAGTAATAGTAAGCTAGATAATTGTGAGTTGGTTCTAAATCCGGTGCGTGATAGTTCAAACTCGGGTCAATTTCATATCCGCGCGATGGTTGAATTCCCACAAACACATTGCCAAAATGAATCCCCGGAATCGGAAAGTAGGGACACGGCATTGCCGTGTCCCTACCTTGTGTATGACCTTCTGCCAACCCCCATCTATTGCAAATTCCATCCTGTACTTCCTGCGGCAAACTAGCAAAATATTCTTGATATTCTGCCAAATCTAATGATTGATGAACTGGCCGCAATTCGCGTCCTTCCGGGTCATTTGTCACGCCAGAAGTCAGGAGTTCAATTAACTCGTTACCGCTAGCGGGGATGTTTTCAACTAGATAACCGGCTTGCTGCATCGCTTTGAGGATTTCGACACAGCTAGCGGGCGTATCTAAGCCGACGCCGTTGGCCAAGCGGGCGTTGCGGGTGGGATAATTGGCGAGAATAATGGCGATGCGTCTGTTGGCGGCTGGGGTTTGTTTCATTTTCACCCAATTCGCGGTTAAATCTGCTACAAATGAAATGCGATCGTCCGCTGCGACATAGCCTACCACATCTGTTTCTAATTCATCGTTCCAAGTCTGTACAGCTTTAAAAGAAACAGCCCTAGTAATGATTTTTCCGTCTACTTCGGGCAATGCTACATTCATCGCCACATCGCGGGGCGAAAGTCCTTGTAATTGTGTTTCCCACTGTTCCAAACCGCCACCGCTGAAGATTGCTTGCAATACAGGAAGGTCTAAGGATTTTAAACTGTTTTGTTCCGGTTCATGGCTGCTGAAACCGGAGACTGCAAAACTTGTGGTGTTTACCAATAATTGAATTTTTTCTGAGTCTTTTGGCTGGAAATATTGCAGCAATTCTATTTGCAAATCTGGTTCCCGCAGCGAAGATACAAACACGGGAACTGGCACTAAGTTTCGCTCTGTTAAAGCTTGACAAAGTGCGTCAATTGGTGCTAGATTTCCTGACAAGTAATGAGCGCGATAAAATAAAATCCCGACTTTAGTTTGTGAGGGTAAATCTGGAGATCCCCCCCAGCCCCCCTTAATAAGGGGGGAGCAAGAATTTGTCAAAGTCCCCCTTAATAAGGGGGATTTAGGGGGTTCTGCATCGGGTGTCAAAGTCCCCCTTAATAAGGGGGATTTAGGGGGTTCTGCATCTGGTTGTAAAATCTCTAAACAGGCTTCACCGCCTCCCCGCCAATCGTAAATTCCGACGCGGGAAACTGTTTGAGGAAGAGGCGGATTGTAAGCAGTTTTCAGACAAGTATCAGCAGTAAATTTGAGGGCGTTAACAAAATTTTGGACTCCGCCTTCGGTGAAGTAGCGCCACAGTCTATCGACTGCTGACAGCGATACATTGGAATGGCTGATTAAATCGGGATCTGGACTGTTTTCACCGGGCATCACAATCAATGCTGCATTAGTTTTCTGCGCCGTTTCCCGCAGAATTTCTAATCCGTAAGACCAATAGGAACGCCCGCCTAATAGCCTTAAAATTATCACCTCGGCCTGTTCTAAAATTTCCTCTGCATAGGTATCTATGGTTAATTGTTGCTGTAACTGAAGCAAGTTTACGGCGCGCACTTTGGGGAATTCTGGCGGCATTTTGGAGGAGGCGGCCGCGAGTGTTTGAATGTCGGTGTCAGCAGCACTAATAAATACGATTGGTGCTGGGGTTTGTTGAATAAAAATTACTCCTTCTCCTTGAGGGTTCCAACCTCCCGGTGTGGCCGCTATTTTGTGCATTAATTTTTTTTATGTTAATAAATAGTGAGAGAAAGTGCGATCGTCTTTGACTATAACATGACTTATACATAAATAGAGGCTAGGGCGTGTTTCGCAACCCGGACATCCCCGCCCAACCGAGAGAGGGCGGGTACGGGGCACCGCCCTACATTCGGGGGGAGAATTACCGTCAAAGTCCCGGAAATCTCAACCTATAAACTGATAAATAAAACTCCCAAAATCATGATTCCGGCCCCTAATAATCTTTCTTGAATATCTTTTTCCTTGAAAATGAAATGACCGAACAATACACCCATTAACACGCTAGTACGCTTAAGCGCGATCACTCGCACTACGAAAGTTAATGTTAAAGCTTGCATTTGAAAAATTACTCCAGTAGCATTGATAAACCCCATAGCAGCTAGCATTGGTAATTGTTGGAGAATTTGTCGCCCTGGATTTGGGGTTTTGTGCAATAAAACTGGCAGTAGCAAAACACTCATTGTACCGAACAAAGAGAATACCCAAAAAATAGGGTAGGAATTTGTAACTCCTATTTTGTCACAATTTGAGGCAATGCTCCATAGAAATGCGACGATTAACATCAATTTGGGCCCGGGTTCATTCAGCAGTGCTTTGAATGGAGCTAAATATCCTTTAGATTTCTCTTTAATATTTAATAAATAAGAGCCTGCTACGATTAATAAAATGCCAATGTAATCAAAAAGTTTGGGATATTCACCGACCATTAACGGTGAAGTTAACAACATGAATAATGGTGTTAAAGCTACCATCGGTAGTGTCAGGGATAAATCTGATAGTTTGATGGCTTTCATGTAGAGGAGGGCTGTGACAGCGTTGATGCTACCTCCGATTAATAGGGCAAGCCAATATTGAGAGTTTAATGGCGGAATTCCTGTAGAAAGTACCCAGGGAAGCAAAAAGATGACTGAAAAAAATGAGAGAGACCAAGCGACGACATATTCGTCACTTTTTTGGAGGTTTTGTTTGCCAAAAACGTCTTTGACGGCTTCAAAGAAAGCGGTCAAGATTCCTAAAATTAACCAAGTCATCCTAAGTATGCGCTCCTGATTCGCTCGTCGTTTAGCAAGTCCAATCCTATACCTGTGAGGGTAATTTTACCAGCTTCTAGTACGTAAGCCCGATCGGCAATTTGCAGTGCTAAATTCGCGTTTTGTTCTACCAATAGAATTGTAACGCCCGTGGAGCGCAGGTTTTGAATAATTGTGAAAATTTCTTTGACGATCGCCGGTGCTAAGCCTAAACTGGGTTCGTCTAATAATAGCAGTTTGGGGCGCGACATCAGAGCGCGGGCGATCGCCAGCATTTGCTGTTCCCCACCGCTAAGGGTTCCAGCTAGTTGAGTGCGCCTTTCTGCTAAGCGCGGAAATATCTCGAATTGGCGGGCTAAATCGGCTTTGACGGCCGCAAAGTCCGATCGCACGTAAGCCCCCAATTCCAAGTTAGCCAACACCGTTTGCTGCGCCAAAACCCGCCTTCCTTCTGGACTGTGGGCGATGCCTAATTTTACCACTTCGTGAGCTTGACGGCGAGTAATATCACGCCCGCTGTAGATTATTTGTCCTTCACGCAAATTAACTATTTTAGAAATTGCTCTCAGGGCGGTGCTTTTCCCCGCACCGTTAGCACCGATGAGGCTGACAACTTCGCCTGCATTTACGGTTAAATCAATATTTTTTAGGGCTTGAATTCCTCCGTAATTTACACAGAGATTTTTGACTTCTAAGAGGATGTTATCTTTTGTTTCAGTTGGGCGATCGTGCATTGTTCTTTTGCTTGATATTTTGTATTATAAGCGATCGGTTTTCTCTTTTTTCCCGCAGTCTGCCAGGAGTTTTAAACCTCTGTCTCATAATAAAAGTCATCTTTAAAGGACTGGGAGATACATTAGACATCTCCCAAAAAGATAGTTTTGAACAGGCAAGATACCTGTTCACAAAAATTATGCGAGAGGTCTATTTAATAGTAATGATTACTCTTAGTCCGCGCAGGCGGACATTGTTTATATAGACGCGATTTCCAATCGCTGGGTTATTTTGCAACCTTCCAATCGCCGGGTTGTCTGAGTTATTTTTCATCTCCTAAATAAGCTTCAATCACAGCAGGATTATTCCTGACGACAGCAGGCTCGCCCAAAGCAATAAGCTGACCGAAATGCAGCACCGCAATTCGATCGCACAATCCCATCACCAGCGGTACGTGATGCTCGATCAATATTACAGTTAAATTGAATTGTTCCCGCACTTCCCGGATAAATTCACTTAACTTGTGCTTTTCGCTGGGATTCATCCCCGCCGCTGGTTCATCTAACAGCAATATTGTCGGTTCTAGGGCTAAGGCGCGGGCAATTTCTAAGCGCCTCTGGTCGCCGTAGGGCAGGTTTTTGGCTGGTTCGGCCGCGCGATCGCCCAATCCGACCAAATCCAACAATTCCCGCGCTTTCCGCTGGGTTTGGCGCTCCATTGCGTTAGACTCTGGTAAGGCTAAAATCCCCGATAGTAGCGATAATACCGGATTTTGCGATCGGCTGTGGATGTGTCGGGCGATCGCCACATTATCCAACACCGAAAGTTCCCCAAACAACCGAATATTTTGAAATGTTCTGGCAATACCTTTATTCGCAATTTGATAAGGCCGCAATTTAGAAATATTTTCGTCTTGATAAATCAGATTGCCACTAGAGGCAGGTATCAGTCCAGTCATTACATTAAACAGAGTAGTCTTGCCAGCGCCGTTAGGGCCGATCAATCCAAAAATCTCGTGTTTTTGAACTGTGAAAGATACGTCATTTACAGCCACTAAACCGCCAAAGCGGCGAGTTAATCCTTGGGCTTCTAAGACGGGATTAGTTTGTGATAAGGTAAGTGGTTCGCCAATCATCAAATATGATAGAATAGTGATTATCTAATTAGGCCTTAGACTTCGGCAAACATAAATAAATGCCATCATGTCATTGCGAGGAACCAAGCAATTCGCTTGCGCTTTGGTATTGCTTCGTTCCTTCCGCTGCAAAACGGTTGCCCGGCCGCATTACACTGTCACCATTTTATACTGGATATCGGGGGCTGCTGGATCAAAACGCAGTACCATGATTTGTTCTGGACGTAACCCGACAGATTCGTAAGTTCGTCCATTGCGATCGTTGAATTCAACTTCAAATGCAGCACCATCTGCTAGCATCTCAACTATCGTCCCAACCTCCTGCCCGCGCCACAAATTGTACTGGGGAAGGTCAACGGTCAGGGCTACAACATCTAGCAACTTGCTTGTACTGTTTATCATGTTTATTACCTCCACTAATTATAAAGGATAACAGGTCGTTAATTTGGGGATTTCCGACCCGCGCTCAACGATCCAGCCACTCCGAAGAGTTGCATTTGTATTTTGCCATTCAATTCTAAAGTCTAGAGTGTAGCGTTGCCCAAATTCATCTTGCCTCCCTAACTGAGCTTCGTGAGTCTTAACGACTTCAAGCAAGATTTGGCGCAATTCCTCAGCATCATCAGCCGTCATCCCCATAATTGACGAAAAAAGCCTTGCTTTGTGCTTGCCATCGTCGTGTTATAAATTGAGGCAGTAATCACGAAGTTTACGAATATTAACAACTGCATTCTTTGCATTTGGAATGAGCATAGGAAAGCTGATACAGATAAGTAACTTTCAGTTTATCTCAAAATCTGCTTCACCACTGACAAGCACAAATTTAGATCGCCCGGACTCTGGAAACCAATTGGATGAGAATGTAGATACAATAATTCAAATGACTGAAACGGCCCATCAAATATAAGGATTCTGGCCATGACGAAGCACTACCGACAAAGATTAGTTGCCGTAATTGCCCTTTCGTTTCTATCTTTCACATCACCGTTGCTGTTGACTCGCTATGTTGCGGCCCAAAACCTCAGCGCATCCAAGACTAATCCCAAAGAGATTGATTCCTTAATTCAGGAGTTAAAGAGTAACAATCAAAGGGAACTTGATGCAGCTATTAAGAAGTTAGGAAAAATAGGTGAACCAGCTATTCCCGATTTGATGGAAGCTTTGCAGGATAAGAACTTGCTAGTCAGGCGGAGTGCTGCCCAAGTTCTGAAACAAATTGGTGTTCCTGCTATTCCTGCCCTTGCTAAAGCCTTGAAAGACTCAGATGCAAATGTGCGTAGCACTGCTGCTTCTGCTTTGGGGAGTATCGGCACAGAAGCTAAAACTGCACTCCCACAGCTAGTTCCCCTGCTCAAAGACTCCGATGCAGGTGTGCGCGTCAATGCTGCCTCTGCCTTGGGGAGTATCGGCACAGAAGCTAAAACTGCACTCCCACAGCTAGTTCCCCTGCTCAAAGACTCCGATGTAGAATTTCGGGTAGTGCTAAATATGTAAGGATAGAGGAGTAGAATGTAGTGCTGATGCTTTCCTATCATGCCAGCCAGCCCCATT
>NZ_JAUBPN010000040.1:0-34621 GCF_036700745.1 Microcoleus sp. S36a_B3
GTGATACCAGCAGTTTCGTTGTCGGTGTTGATGACAGCTACATCAGCAGGTTTGAGATTTTTGTAGTTGGTATCTGTGGTAGTTGTATCAGCAGCGGTGATGATTTGATAGGCTTGATTACCGTCAGCAATTGAGTCATCTACTCCTGTAACTGTGACGGTTTGGGGAGTATTCCAGTTAGCAGAAGTGAAGGTTAAACTGGATTTATCTACAGTACCTTCGGTAGTTTTGCTGCTACTTAATGGAATGGTGACATCGGCTGTTGGTTGCGTATTTAACTTGACTGTAAATGTAGCAGTTCCACCGGCTTCTGTGGTAGTTAATCCTGTGGTTGGACTGACTGTGATACCAGCAGTTTCGTTGTCGGTGTTGATGACAGCTACATCAGCAGGTTTGAGATTTTTGTAGTTGGTATCTGTGGTAGTTGTATCAGCAGCGGTGATGATTTGATAGGCTTGATTACCGTCAGCAATTGAGTCATCTACTCCTGTAACTGTGACGGTTTGGGGAGTATTCCAGTTAGCAGAAGTGAAGGTTAAACTGGATTTATCTACAGTACCTTCGGTAGTTTTGCTGCTACTTAATGGAATGGTGACATCGGCTGTTGGTTGCGTATTTAACTTGACTGTAAATGTAGCAGTTCCACCGGCTTCTGTGGTAGTTAATCCTGTCGTGGGTGTGATGGTTACTCCCGCAGTATCGTTGTCGGTAATTGTCACACTTTGGTTGGTAGTAGTTCCTAATGCGATCCCTGTTGACGGGGTGCTAATTGTTAAAGTAGCTGTTTCCGTACCTTCGACCAGAAAATCATCATTAACTGTAATGGTTACTTGCCCCGTATTACTGCCATTTGGGATGGTTATTTGAGCGGGAATAGTACCAGTAAAATCAGCCGCACTCGCAGTACCCGTTAATGCTAAATTAATGGTTTGAGCGCCGACGACATTACCTTCGGCAGTAGCGGTAAAGGTAATAGCTGTTGGCCCGGCTTCACTGGCAGTAGTTGTGCTGGCAGTGAGGTTAACTTTCGGTACGGGAATGGTGATATTAAAGGTGGCTATGTCGGAAAGGTCAACACCACTATTCGCGATACCACCGTTATCTCGCAGTTGCACGCTAACAGTGGCAGTACCGGGTTTGCCACTGGGAGTGTAGGTCAGCGTGCCATTGGTTGCTACACTTGGTTGAGTTGTAAATAAGGTGTTGTCGTTGTTAGTAACGATGTAGTTGCTAACTGCTTGAAGGGCTTCATTGGGGCCGAAGATAACAGTATTTGCCCAGTTGCTAACTGCTTGAACTGTGTTTGTCCAAGCTGTTAGGGTTTGATTTCCTAAGTTACTGAAACTGGGTTTATCATTGACGGGGTTAACGGTGATGGTGAAGGTTTGGGTAGTCGAGGTATCGACGCCGGGGGTGCCGCCGCTGTCTTGGACTCTTACACCGAAGGTGGAGGTGCCGAAGGCGTTAGGGGCGGGTGTGTAAGTGAGGTTGCCACTGGCATTTACGGCAGGTAATGTCGCAAATAAGCTGGGGGTGCCGATGCTGCTGACGGTGTAGGTGGCAGTTTGGCCGACTTCGTTGGGTGCGCCGGCGTTGAAAGTTGCCCAACCTGCTACTGTTTGGGCCCCAGCGTCTTCGTTGACGGTTTGGTTGGTGGCAATGAAGCTCGGTTGGTCGTTGACAGAAGTAACGGTGATGTCTGCGGTGTCGGTGGCGATGCTGAAGGGATTGTTGCCGCCGTTATTGCTGGTGTCAGCGGTGCCACCATTTGTCCCACTTACTTGATCCCAAGCGCGGAAAGTGAGGGCGTTGTTAACGGTGCCGTTGTAGTTGGTGCTTGGTTGGAAGTAAATACGGGTATTGGCATTGGCGGCGAGTAGGCGAGCATTGGTATTGGATACTGTGCCCAAGGCCGTCCAAGTTGTGCCGCCGTTGATGGTGTAGAACCAACTGCCGTTGGTGGTGTCGGCGGCGGTGATGGCCACGCCTGCTACTGCGCCAGTGTCGGGGTCGGTGATGTTATTTAGACCGCCGCCTCCTGTTAAGTCTGCGAGTTGGGAGATGAGAGTGCCGACTGGACCAGTGGGAGCACCGGGGTCTTCGAGGATGTTGCTGAGGGTGACAACCGGGGTATTATTAAGGACGGGGGCAGTAAGCGTCTCGTAAATGACATTGCGGATTTCGTGAATATTTGTAGATCCTCCCGTGGAACTGGCAAAGCCAAATTTAAAAGTTGTCGGTACTGCTCCGTTAGTTGTTGTGATATCGAAGGGGGCAATAATGGTTTCACCCGCATCAGTAAAGCTGCCGTTGTTATTCAAATCCATCGCTACCGATAGGCGATTCGGGAGGGCGGCGGTGCTGGGCGTTAAAATGATCTGGGCTCGTCTTAAGGCGACGTTCCTAGTCACATTACCAGCACTGATGCCACCCGTGACACTTCCAGAGGCTATATATTGGTAATCGTTTAATGCTTTGCCTCGAACTGTCACACTATTCGGATATAGGCCTGTTCCGATTCCGGTTGTCTGCTCAGCTTTGGAAGCGAAAGAACCATACTCATCAAATCCGATTCCTATATAGCCTCCTACCAAACCAGGAAAATTGGTACCATTGGTAGTATTGGTTGTGTGGGCATAGCCAAGACCGGCACCGACACCTCCAGGTGTAGTCGGGTTAGCTGTACCATCAACCAGGAAGAAGCTAGTACCATCTGCGCCATTTCCACCATAGGCAAAGAAGTCAAAGGTAACATTTACCCCGGATGTAGAAGATATGGGGGTATTGTAGAGAACAAACCCTGATTGATTTCCTGTAGCAGAAGTTAACCTCAAGGCTCCATTGCCAGCAGTGTCACCCAAGTTCAAATTTGGCAGAGGAGTGTTAGTACCAGATGTGGTCAAACCAACAACACCAGCTCCAGACTGAGCATAAATCCAAGGACCAGTAACGCTTGCTCCGGTAAAAGTTTGGTTCACCAACTGAGTCAGGACAAAGCTATAATCCCGCATCGCTTCTGGGGAAAATGTTAAGGCGGCTTGAATTTTACCTATGATAAAATCCAGGTTCCAGTCACCTCCTAATTTGGCATTGCCTGTGAGAGTAGTGGATGCGGCAACATTCGCTTTCGTTAATTGACTGAGGCGTTTAACGAAGGCTTTTCCTTGCTCAGTTTGGGCAACATTACAGCCGTAGAGGAGAATATCTGCATTTAGTTTTAAGGCTTTGCCCCATTTTTTTAGGGTGGCTGCATGGGTTTCTAGGGTTGTTTTGTCCAGGGGTGAGTTACCCAGAAATAGGGTGCCTTCGCTGCCGTGAGAAACTATATGAACTGCTTCAATATCTTTTTGATCGGCCAAGGCGTTAGTAATTTGGTCGATCGCGCTGAAATTTTCATTTAAAATCACAATTTGAGCAGGATCGATGCCTTGGAGCAGGCTCTGATAATCTTGTACAGAAGAGTCTACGAAAATAATTTGCTTGTTCGCGGTTGGTACGTTCATAATTGCGGAAATCCTTTATATCTATTGTTTACATACAAGTCCGGCAGGGGTTGAATCCCCGCATCAAAGCTTAAGTCCTCGCTATGAAGACTGAATAATTTATTAGTCTTATTGCTTCAAATTAGCGCCAGTTTTTGTTCAGGGGAAATGAACACGGAACACTGATTGTTGTCGCTCATGGCGCACAACATTCGCTCAGCTAAACTCCCAACACGGGAAGTCATACCGCTGTGAAACCGGGGATTTTGTCGTAGTAGTGCAGCCAGCAAAGTAGACCCTGAGCGTGGTAGTCCTGATATGAAGTGGGATCTCACTGGCTTCGCGTAGGAATGCATATAACATAGATGCAATCCAAATGTATCATACTAAAGACATATTTTTTATAGCATATTTTTATTTATACTCCGCAACACAACTCTGCTGGTTTACGATATCTTTACAATCTAGACATCGCGGGTTTACTTTCCCTGTCTCTATCATTGCTTCCTGCCTCTGCCTCTGTAAAGTCGGAAAAGTCGGATCTTAAAGTCGGAAAAGTCGGATCTTTTCCATGTGGACATAATTTAGACCTCCCTCAGAGGCTGTGGGTATGAGGGCGTATTTTTTTTGTAAGAATTTTATTGGCTGTTTTGCCAGACAGCATTAAGGTTGACGATATCTTTACAATCTAGACATCGCCGTTGTTAATTATTGGGGAAGTTTAAACCGCTGATGCGGGCGAATGGACGCGGATGGACGCGGATAATTGTTGATTTGGGTGTAAGGGCGATCGCCCTTTGTCTCAATTTCCTGGAATATGCAGCAAATTTATGATATTTATTTGCGAAAACGTCCCCGAATGCGATCGACAAACATATCAACTTCCGGCAACTTCATCTGACTCACAAAAATTATAAAAACTCCCAACCCCGCGAAACTTGCCACACTCAACTGTACTAATTGAACTATCAAACCTTCAGTACCCAAAACTCTTTGACAGCCTTGCAGAGTAGCCAAAGACACGAAAGCAGTTAAAGAACTACCAGAAGCTAACCCCAAAAATGGCAAACTCCACTTCCGCCAAGGCAAGCCGCCCAGCTTTTTATCTAATAAGTACAAAAGCATCAGCATCGAAACAAGATTCACTCCCACCGTCGCCAAAACTAATCCGGGCGCGCCAAAAGCTCCTACTAACAAATAATCCAGCAGTCCGTTCAAAAAAATATTGATAATACTGATCCGAAAAGGCGTTTCTCCATCTCCCAAAGCGTAAAATACCCGTACCAAAACGTCGCGGCCCAAATACACAAACATCCCAATACTGTAAGCCATCAACAAGGGCGTGACAAACTGCGATGCTGACTGATTAAAAGCATAGCGTTCGTAAACAACGCGGACTATCGGCCCGGCAAGCGTCACCATTAAAGCGCTCAGTGGCAGCATCGTCAGCCCAGTCAAAACTAAAGCTTGACGAATTCTATCTTTTAATTCCGGCCAGTCTTTGGGTTCGGCAAGGCGAGAAAAAATTGGCAAAAAAGGTACTAAAATTACATTAGAAATAATGCCTAAAGGAGTCATGACCAACAAGCCGCTGTAACCCATCGCAGATGCAGCTTGAGGGATGTAGGATGCAAAAAATAGGTCAGTATAGACATTAATTTGCAGCATTCCCGATGATAAAGTAGCAGGAACCATCACCTTAACTACTTCTTGTACTCCGGGACGTTTAAAATTGAACCGCAAACGCAATGTTCCCAAGCCTGCGCGCCACTGCGCCGCTAGTTGCACCAACCACTGCAAAACTGCTCCCGCTAAAGTTCCCCAAGCTAACACTAAACCGCCCATTAGTGCGTACCCAGGCTGAGTAATTTTTTCTCCGAGTTGCAGGGCGAGAATCGCCAAACCGCCGACAAGTGCAACACTAGAAAATAAAGGACTAATCGAAGGCAACCAGTACATATCGGCGGCGTTGAGAGTGCCGAAACCAATACCGATTAAGCCTGAAAGTAATGCCATCGGTGCCATGATCCGAAATTGTTGGACAGCAATTGCTTTGATTGCTAAGCCTTCTGCTGTTCTATTTAATCCCGGTGCTACCAAATCTATCAGCGGATCGGCGAAAATAATTAAAGCGACTGTTACTAACAAAAGTATGCCGCCGACTAAGGTGGTGATAGTCTCGACTAAGGGTGCAGCTTCTTTTTTGTCGCGGCGGGCTAAAACGCTGACTATGGCGCTGTGAAATGGCCCGTTGATTCCTCCGAGCAAAATAAATAAGAAACCGGGGATGACGTAGGCGTAGTTGTAGGCATCGACGGCGACACCGACTCCAAAGGCTGCGGCGATCGCAATTTGGCGCACCAACCCGAAGACTTTGCTAATCAGAGTGGCGACTGCGACAATGCCGGCAATCCCCGCCAGGGAACGAGAGGGCTTCTGCGGTTCAGACACAAATAGTTACAAATGCTAGTGCTAAAAGGCTTCACTAAGTTTAATAGCAAATCGGGAAAATCATAACATGAATTCAGAAAATTTCTATTCCGAATTACCTTTACTCGATAATTTTTACGATATTACTGAACCCCAAAACTTTGTTGATGTGCCGGATGACTGGTACATTCTTGTCACAGATATTCGCGGTTCGACGCAAGCGGTGGAAGCCGGACGCTACAAAGATGTTAACTTATTGGGAGCTTGTTCGATCGTTGCTGTTTTGAACGTCGCGGGCAAAACAGAGATTCCATTTATCTTTGGTGGTGATGGCGCTTCTCTGTTAATTGGGCCGCAACTTTTACCCGCTGCCCAGAAAGCTTTGCTTGCCACTCAACAAATGGCTAAGACTGAATTTGATATGGATTTGCGAGTTGGGGCTGTGCCGGTTAAAGTTGTGGTAGCAGCTAATTACCCGGTTAAAATAGCTAAGTTTAAAGTTTCCGAAAATTACAGCCAAGCTGTTTTTATCGGGGGCGGCTTAACCCGTGCGACTGAACTTATTAAAGACCCTGCTGCTGGTAATATTTACAGTATTAAAAATCAGGGCGTTTCAGAAACAACCGATTTTTCAGGATTGGAGTGCCGATGGCAGGATATTCCCAGCAAGTACGGGGAAATAGTAACGCTGCTGGTAATGGTGCGATCGGATTTCGATCGGCAAAGCCATCTATTTTATAGAAATATTTTAGAAAAAATTGAATACATTTACGGCAAGGAAGATTGTTTAAATCCTATTAATGGTAAAAATCTTAATTTGACATTGAATAGCAAAAAGCTAATTAAAGAAATTCAAGTTAGGGCGAGCAATGCTAGTTGGCTAGACCGCCAGATAGATTTATCAAAAATACAGTTAGAGACGGCGCTTGGTTCGCTGCTAATGAATTTGAAAGTTAAGACAGAAGAGTTAGATTGGGGAGTTTATAAGGATATTGCGATCGCCGCTACGGATTACCGCAAATTTGATGATATGTTGCGAATGGTAATTTCGGGCAATGGGTGGCAGCGAAAACAATTGACGCGGTACTTGGAAAAAAATTACCGAGAAGGCAAGCTGGTTTATGGTTTGCACGTTGCTGACAGGGCGTTGATGACTTGTTTGGTGTTTGAACGCAGCGGCCGGCAAGTGCATTTTGTAGATGGCGCTGAAGGAGGTTATACTTTAGCTGCTAAGGATATGAAACAAAGAATGCAGGACTAATGTTTTTACTACAAATGTTTTATGCTATGATATTTAAATCTAAAATCTCAAATCTCAAATCACATGACTGTGCTGAAACTTTATCACAATCCCCTCTCTACTAACTCTCGCCGCGTCTGGATTGCTTTGCTGGAAAAAGAGATTGAATTTGAATTAGTGCCGCTTAAATTAAACGGCGATCAATTTCAACCGATTTTTTTGGCAATTAGTCCTTTTCACCACGTCCCTGTTTTAGCTGATGGCGATTTTCACTTAATAGAAACTCTGGCAATTCTTGATTATCTGGAAGCTAAGTATCCCGCGCCCGCACTGTTGCCGCCGGATGCTAAGGATTTGGCGATCGCCCGCATGGTACAAATGGTCACAGTCAACGAATTGACACCAGCGCTGAGTCCCTTTGTCCGCAATAGTTTCGGTGGTGTAGGCGACCCGGAAAAGCTGGAAAAAGCTGGGCAGCAAGTGGCGGCGGTATTGAGGTTTTTTGAGGATTTGTTGGGCGATAAACCTTTTTTTGGCAGCAGCGCGATTACCCTCGCAGATGTTGTGGCGGGTGTTTCCGTGCCTTGGCTGCCCGAACTAGGCGTGTCTTTGGACAATTACCCCAAATTGCAAGCTTGGTCGGAACGCTTAAATTCCCGACCTTCTTGGCAGCAAACGCAAGCCAGTCCCGAACTTGTGGAAGCTTTTAAAGCGCAGATGAAACAGTTGATGAAACCTCAGCAAGGTTAGTTTGTGCAGAGATTTATTGCCGGAAATTTTGATTGACAATGCAGCCGCAGATGCGAGGCAGATAAACACAGATTAACGCAGATGCAATTCAAGATAAGTTTCATTTGTTGTAGCAGGTTTAATGACCGATGATATCGTTTTCGGTAGCATCGGAATGATTTAACCACAGAGAACACAGAGTACGCAGAGGGAGAGAATATATATCTGAATCATTCCGCTGTTACCGGATTTGAGATGACCAATGACTAATGACCAATGACTAATGACTAATGACTAATGACTAACTTAATTTACAAATATCCTCCTCTTTTACCCGGAATTCTCATCAAGCGGTACAAGCGATTTTTTGCCGAAATCGAACTAGATTCGGGAGAAATTATCACCGCGCACTGTCCGAATACTGGCCCGATGACTGGTGTTTTGATTCCGGGTAATCCTGTCCTAGTATCTGCTAGCGACAATCCCAAACGCAAGTTGGCTTATACTTGGGAATTAATTAAGGTTTGCGATACTGTACCTGTTTGGGTGGGAGTTAATACTGGGCTGCCAAATCGAGCGATTAAATTAGCTTTGGAGTTGCGATTGTTTCCTGAGTTGGGCAATTACAGTTTAATTCAGCCGGAGGTTGTTTACGGTATCGATAAAAAAAGTCGTGTTGATTTTTGGCTGACTGGTGAGGAAAAACCAATTTTTCTGGAAGTGAAAAATACAACTTGGGTCAAAGATACATTAGCTTTATTTCCTGATACAGTGACGGAGCGGGGACAGAAACATTTGAGAGAGTTGATCGATGTGGTGCGGCAGGGTTCGAGGGCTGTAATGCTGTATTTTATTAATCGGGGAGATTGTACGGATTTTGCTCCCGGAGATAGTGCCGATCGCCTTTACGGACAATTGTTCAGACAGGCTGTGGCTGAAGGTGTGGAAGTTTTGCCTTGCCGGTTTGACGTGACGCCG
The DNA here is from genome assembly GCF_036700745.1 of Microcoleus sp. S36a_B3. Classification (NCBI taxonomy): domain Bacteria; kingdom Bacillati; phylum Cyanobacteriota; class Cyanophyceae; order Oscillatoriales; family Microcoleaceae; genus Microcoleus; species Microcoleus sp. S36a_B3. The sequence continues at coordinate 8,860 of NZ_JAUBPN010000040.1, forward strand.
GAAGGTGTGCGCTATTTGGGCTTAGCAAAAATGGATTTACTAACCGCTAACGAAAACTGAAGTGCTGGATAGACTGCTGGTTTACAGCACAAAACGAGAATTCTAATCAGCCACCGTCTCCGAGTTATATCGTATCCGGTTGCATAGGAAGGATGTTAACTGTTAACTGTTAACTGTTAACTGTTAACTGTTAACTGTTAACTGTTAACTGTTAACATCATGTATGAGTGCAACCGGAATTGATATTATGGAGGAACACTGGTATTTTTGTATTGATAAATTACTGATTTATGGAAATTTGCAGAGACAGTGTATTGCTGCTTTTGCACGAAGTTATTATGACTTTAAAAAAAATCTAACTGCCGCTATAGTTGGTGGAAAATAGGGAAATTGATTTTTGTTATAATGTTTGCTTAATAAATTACCTGTCAGTATCAGGCGATGTTTCGTACAATACAGTTATGTAGCATCTTACCAAAAAGAGCGATCGAACTATGGGAATGACCCTGACCGAAAAAATCTTAGCCAAAGCATCAGGCCGCACCAAAGTAGAGCCCGGAGAAAACATTTGGGTAGAAACAGACGTGTTGATGACCCACGATGTCTGCGGGCCGGGCACCATCGGCGTTTTCAAACGGGAATTCGGCGAAAATGCTAAAGTCTGGAATCCAGACAAAATCGTCCTAATTCCCGACCACTACATTTTCACCAACGACGAACGCGCTAACCGCAACGTCGATATTCTCCGCGATTTTGCCGCAGAACAAGGGATAAAATACTTTTACGACATCACGGATCGATCGGACTTCAAAGCAAATCCCGACTACAAAGGAGTTTGCCACATCGCCCTAGCCCAAGAAGGGCACACGCGGCCCGGCGAAGTGCTTTTCGGCACAGATTCCCACACCTGCAATGCCGGCGCTTTCGGACAATTTGCGACCGGTATCGGCAATACCGACGCGGCATTTATTATGGGAACCGGCAAATTGTTGATTAAAGTTCCCGCAACCATGCGGTTTGTGCTCAACGGTGAATTGCCCGATTATTTGTTAGCAAAAGATTTGATTTTGCAAATTATTGGCGATATCAGCGTCGCCGGGGCTAACTACCGGACAATGGAATTTGCCGGCGATACAGTCGAACGTTTGACGATGGAAGAACGGATGACGCTGTGCAATATGGTAATCGAAGCTGGCGGCAAAAACGGCACGGTGGCTGCGGACAAAACCACGTTTGATTACGTTAATCCCCGGACTAATGTGCCCTTTGAGGCATTTTACACTGATCCTGATGCTAGTTTTTATAGCGATCGCACCTACGATGTCAGCAAATTAGAACCAGTCGTCGCCAAACCGCACTCCCCCGACAACCGCGAATTGGCCCGCAACTGTCGCGATGTCAAGATCGATCGAGTTTACATCGGTTCCTGCACCGGCGGCAAAACCTCCGACTTTTTGAATGCAGCCCGCATTCTCAAAGGAAATCAAGTCAAAGTTCCGACATATTTAGTACCGGCCACTCAGAAAGTTTACGAAGATTTGTTTGTCACAAAATACGACGGTCAAACCCTGTCGGAAATCTTCTTAGCAGCCGGCTGCATCGAACCTGCAGCGCCTTCTTGCGCCGCTTGTTTGGGCGGGCCGAAAGACACATTTGGGCGGATGAACAAACCCGAAATTTGCGTGTCTACAACTAACCGCAATTTCCCCGGCCGCATGGGGAATAAAGAAGCGCAAGTTTATCTAGCTTCGCCTTACACGGCGGCGGCTTCGGCGCTGACTGGGCACGTCACGGATCCGCGCGAATTCCTGCGTTAGATAGTAGCCCCTGGAAGGTGCGCAATGCGCACCCTACGAGATGAATGTAGTTAGATAGTAGCCCCTGGAAGGTGCGCAATGCGCACCCTACGAGATGAATGTAAGGTGCGCACTGCGCACCCGCAGACCCCTGGAAGGTGCGCCGCACCCTACGAGATGAATGTAGGAGGCCCCTGGAAGGTGCGCCGCACCCTACGAGATGAATGTAGTAGCCCCTGGAAGGTGCGCAATGCGCACCCTACGAGATGAATGTAAGGTGCGCACTGCGCACCCCCAGACCCCTGGAAGGTGCGCCGCACCCTACGAGATGAATGTAAGGTGCGCACTGCGCACCCGGAGACCCCTGGAAGGTGCGCCGCACCCTACGAGATGAATGTAAGGTGCGCACTGCGCACCCGCAGAGATGAGTGTAAGATGCCCTATAAAAAAGTAAGAGGACGATATTAATGCCAAACTATCGCCGATTTTACCTTCCTGGTGGAACTTTCTTCCTAACGCTTGTTACCTACAATCGCACACCGCTATTTTCAGAGTCAGAAAATGTCTCGCGACTCCGCAACGCTGTAGCGGCGATTAAATCAGAACAACCTTTTGAAATTCTTGGGGCAGTTGTATTGCCCGACCATATCCATTTTTTGTGGAAATTACCTCCTAATGATACTGCCTATCCCAAACGTCTTGGACGGATAAAAGTTTTATTTACACAATCTTTGCGCGGTCAAGGAACTTTGCCTCAAAATGTCTCCTTTTCGCGTCGTAAGCGTCGAGAAAGTGATGTTTGGCATCGGCGCTTTTGGGAACATACTATCTGCGATGAAGATGATTTTGAACAGCATTTAAACTATATTCACTACAACCCTGTTAAGCACAATTTAAGTTCTTGTCCGCATTTGTGGTCTTATTCCAGCTTTAGCTTATGGGTTAAAAAAGATGTTTATTCAGTTGATTGGTGCTGTAGTTGTAATGGCAGAAAGCCAAAAATACTAAATTTTGATGCCATTTCCTATAGACTAGGAGAATAAATTCACAGGACTTACGTAAAAATTGGTTTGACGCGCTATAAATAGCGGTAAGGTGCGCACTGCGTACCCTACTTGAATAGGAGGAAACTTACCTTGAAAACACTATTTTTGGCTTGGCAAGACCCGGGCAACAGTTCTTGGTTTTCGATCGCAAAATTGACATTTAACGGTAAAGAATACCAGTTCAATTATACAAATGGTGTTCTAGAAGCTCAACATAAGTGCAGGTTTGAACCCTTGCCATCTTTCCCTGATTTCAGTAAGGTTTACACTTCACAGAAACTGTTTCCCTTGTTTTCCAATCGAGTGATGCCGCGATCGCGCCCTGACTACCCTGAATTTGTACAGTGGTTGAATATCCCTCAACACGAAGATGACCCAATTACTTTATTGGCCCGCAGCGGAGGGAAACGGGTAACTGATAATTTTGAGGTATTCCCCTGTCCCGAACCGGATGAAAATGGACGTTACCGCATCCATTTTTTTGCACAGGGACTGCGACACCTTCCCAAGCCGGCAATTGAACGGATTAATGGGCTTCAAGTGGGCGAACTTTTGTATTTAGCCCACGAATTTCCAAATCCGCACGATTCCTCTGCTTTGCTTCTGTGTACTAAAGATCGCGGGATTGTAGGCTATTGTCCGCGCTATCTTTTTGAGGATCTTTTTCAAATTATCTCGCAGCATCAAGAATTGGTTCGCGTAGAAGTCGATCGCCTCAACCAACCCCCAACCCCGCTACAGTTCCGCTTGCTGTGCAAGATGACCGCCGATTGGCGAGACTTTCGCCCCTTCCAAGGTTGGAGGTACCAGCCGTTTAGCAGTGATGTTTTAGCTGCAAGGGCGATCGGCTTTCACAGCAACAAGCAGTAAAATTGCGATCGCCAAGTTAGCCAAAAACCCAAATTAATTATTCTGAAATAAATTCCTAATAGCTTGCCCAATCTATACAAAAAATAGGCTGACTCTTGACAATTTAATCCCACAGTTATATAAAAATTAGTTAAGTATTTGTGATTGATTCGCACAATTTATACAAAAAAATCGCTAAGGCTTGACATTTTTTTTATAAAATAGTAAGCTCTGAGCTGATTTGTTGAATTCAAATTCCACAATTTCAGTTGAGCCAATACAGGTTCTCGAAATTCAAGTTACACATTCTTGTAAGGTTTTCCTTGGTATTGTAGTGCTGGCGGGAAAAATGTAGCTTCAATTTTGAGAATGTCAGATTATAACAGGGTGCATAATTAACCTATCAAAAATAGAGAGTGTGAGCATGAACAAAAAAATAAAAATAGGAGTTGCTGAAGCCTTCGGTACTTTTGTACTGGTATTAGGTGGATGCGGCAGTGCAGTTTTAGCAGGAGACAAAATCGGCTTTTTGGGAGTGGCGATCGCCTTTGGCTTGTCCCTCTTAGTCATGGCTTATACGATCGGGCCTATCTCTGGATGCCACATCAATCCAGCGGTAAGCATCGGTTTAGTAGTTGCCAAACTGATCGATGCTGTTTTGCTTCCTTATTATATAGGAGGTCAGATTGTAGGCGGAATTTTAGGCGGTCTTGTTTTGTATGTGATAGCATCCGGAAAACCGGGTTTTGATGTGGCTGCTTCGGGATTTGCTTCCAACGGTTTTGGAGAACATTCTCCCACAGGTTACGGACTTTTGGCGGCAGCTTTGACGGAAATTGTACTGACGGCTTTTCTGTTATTTACCATCATGGGTACTACCGATCCCAATTATCCCGTGGGTTTGGGCGGAATTCCGATCGGCTTGATGCTGGTGTTGATTCACTTAGTCGGAATTCCCGTAACCAATACTTCAGTCAACCCGGCTAGAAGTATCGGTGTGGCACTTTTTCAAGGCGGATGGGCAATTCAACAGTTGTGGGCGTTTATTGTGTTCCCGGTGATTGGTGGAATTATCGGGGTTTTGGCTTATAATTTAATTAAAAACACGAGGGAAGAAATTTGATCTAGAATTAGAAACAGACTGGGTTTCTTGAACTTTTTATGGGTTGTAGGATTTATCATAAAATTTAAGAAACTCGGTTTGTCGATCGCCCAACTCGATCCAATTACAAATATTTAGTAAATAAGAGCGATGATTGCGATCGTGATGGGAGTCTCCGGTTCGGGAAAAACTACTGTTGGCAAGTTGCTGGCGCAATCTCTCAATTGGGATTTCAGCGATGCCGACGATTTTCACCCGCCAGCCAACATCAAAAAAATGAGTCGGGGCATTCCTTTAGAAGATGCCGATCGCATTCCGTGGCTTTTGCAACTGCAAAGTGAAATAGACACCTGGTTATTAGAAAATAAAAATGTCGTGTTAGCTTGTTCTGCCTTAAAAGCATCTTACCGCGAAATGCTCTGCCGAGACCAGCAGCAAATTAAAATAGTTTATCTCAAAGCTTCTTTTGAGCTATTAACAGCCAGGTTAAAAACTCGCGAAAATCACTACATGAAAGCAGACTTGCTGTCAAGTCAGTGCGCTACTCTCGAAGAACCAGAAACTGCAATTATTATAGATGCTTCGCAGCCACTAGAGGTAATGGTGCGCCAGATTGAAAATCATCTAGTTGGCGGTTAATTTACGACCAAAAAATAGGTTTGTACTAAGGACTGTAGTCCTTCTTTATGCGGGCTCAAGTCCTCACTACGAACCTATAGATGTTTGGCGGGATGTTTTTTGTACAAATACAAGAAAGCTTCTACTTCAGCGGCGGTTGGTTGAGCTGCAATTGCTCCAGGCTTCATCGCTGTCATCGCACCCACCGCGCTCGCATAGGTGACAATTTGTTTTGCTATTTCTGAATCTGCTAAATTCTTAATTCCCTGCTTGCACAACTGTTGCACAAAACCAGCGACAAATCCGTCGCCGGCACCTGTTGTATCCTCAATATCTACTGCAAAGGCGGGGATTTTACCTTCATTTTCCGACAAACAATAGGAGCAACCTTTATCGCCCGCTGTCACCAAAACACCTTCTACAGAATCGAGGCGGTAGGTAATAGCTCCAGCGTCGGTAGTTGCAAACAACCATTCGGCTTCTTCGTCAGATAACTTGAGAAAATCTACTTTTTTTAAGAGTTCTATAATGCGCGCTTTTGCTTCGTCTGGATTTGCCCAAAACACCGGACGCCAATTGATGTCAAGTATAATTTTAACGTCGTAACGTTCTGCTAGTTCGATCGCTCTTTCTATAGCCTTTCGACTTTCAGAATAAGCTAATTCTAAAGTGCCTAGCACTAAAAACTCCGCATTTTCAAACAGCACTTCGGGAATTTGGGCAGCCTGGAGGCGAGTGTCGGCAAAATCCGCAGTATCCAATTTACCAAAACCTGCAAAAGAGCGATCGCCCGCTTCATTCCGCAACACATAAACTTGCCGCGTCGGCGCACTCGGATGCCGCTGCACTCCAGCGGTATCAACCCCTACTTCTTGCAATACCTGCACTAGGGAATTCCCCAACTCATCCCCACCCACAGCACCGATAAATGCCGCCGCCGTCCCCAATTTAACCAAAGCACAGGCAACATTAGCAGGAGCGCCGCCAGGATATGCCGTCCAAGATTCTACCTCTTCGAGAGATGCTCCTGGTTTGTCTGCTAAACAATCAAATAAAATTTCACCCAGACACAAAACGCGAGGATAAGTCATATTTATTTTTGATTTTGGATTTTTGATGTCACAGCAGCAGACAACTCAATAATTATTTTTAGCCCATCCGAAAAAAATGGCCAGCTATTTTTTTAATCGCTGCTCCCTATAATATCAGACTTGCTGATACCGGCAGTTACACGCTCAACGCACAAGTGCAGTGGGGGCGTATCAGCAGTTTTATGTACCAACATCTCCGGGTTTTTGGGCCCGGATTTCAGGTGCATTCAGGTAAAGCTAGCATCCGCCACCCCACGCGCCTGCTGGGCTGCTGGTGCGTCTTGCATAATCGCGCCTTCTTTTCCACGAAGCCGCGATTATGCAAGCGAGTTCGTGCTTGCACTGCGAAAAAGCAGCCGCAGCAGATTTAATTTTCTCTTCATACTCGATCGCTCATCCTCTAGAATTGTATATAGGTAAATATGCACACATAGGAAAAATTTATGAACGGGAGCGTCTCCAGCACCCCTGTCACCCTTTCGGACAGAGAATTGCAAGTGGTAGAGTTAGTAGCGGCGGGATTGACCAATGAGAAAATCGCTGAAAAGTTAGAAATTAGCAAGCGTACTGTTGACAACCACATTAGCAATATCTTGAACAAGACTCGCGCTGACAATCGAGTTACACTGGTACGCTGGGCCTTGCAGTGGGGGAAGGTATGTATGGACAATATTAACTGCTGCCCTCTACCGGGGCCGATCGATAAAGAAGTATCTTAAATAGGGATTTTGGTTGGGGACAGGCAAAGTAATGATGCAAACGGCACAAGAAAAACAACTCCGCTATCAAATTCAATCGCCGGGATTGCCACTGACGGTATATCGCGAAGTAGCAGCCCATTTGCGTCAAGTTGAAGGCGTGGAAATCGGTTTAATTCCGCAGCAGTCGCAGCGGTTTAATTACGGCGACAGCCAAATAGGAGGTTTGTGGATACAGTATCCTGAAGGCTTCGATTTGGTCGATCGCCAGCGGGTCGATCGCATTTTGGCTTATTATGGCGATCGTTACGGAGCTTGGGAATTATTAAGTCAGTAGTCAGTAGTCAGTAGTCATTAGTCATTAGTCATTAGTCATTAGTCACTAGCTAAAAGTTAAGGACATACAACTAACGAATATAGAAGTTATTAACGGGAGCATCTCAGTTTAAATATTGTATTAGTAGTGCTGTATAAAGCTCCAATAGCTTGTACAAATAGAGCGGGAACAATACTACAATATCATTCCAATCTAAATGGAACAATCCTGAACCATAGAATGTTAGAAACCAGATTTCTTAGATTTGGATGCGTCAGTTTTGTAAATTTCCTACGAGCAATGACCAACGACCAACGACTAATGACGAATGACAACTGACAACTGACAACTGCCAACTGCCAACTGCCAACTGCCAACTGAAAACTGAAAACTGACTAAAAAAATGAGTGCAATTAAAACTTTACCGGGAACGCGGGATATTTTGCCCGCAGAAATTCAATATTGGCAAAACATAGAAGCAGTCGCTAGAACAATATTGCAAAAAGCAGCTTATCGAGAAATTCGCACGCCTATTTTTGAACAGACATCTTTATTTGAACGCGGCATCGGCGAAGCTACCGATGTTGTGGGCAAAGAAATGTACACTTTTAAAGATAAGGGCGATCGATCGACTACTTTGCGCCCAGAAGGCACCGCCGGGGTAGTCCGAGCTTTTATTCAAAACAGTTTGTACGCGGCAGGAGACGTGCAGCGTCTGTGGTATGCGGGGCCGATGTTTCGCTACGAACGCGCCCAAGAGGGAAGACAGCGGCAGTTCAATCAAATTGGCGTGGAAGTCTTGGGGAGTGCGAATCCACGGGCGGATGTGGAGGTAATTGCGATCGCCTGCGACATCCTGCAAGCGATCGGTTTAACCAATTTGCGCCTCGATATTAACTCTGTCGGAAACAAGCAAGACAGACAAAATTATCGCCAAGCATTGATCGATTATTTTACACCGTACAAAGAGGAATTAGACGCGGATTCCCAAGACCGTTTGACTCGCAATCCGCTGCGGATTTTGGACAGTAAAAATCAGCGCACTCAAGAAATTGTTAAGGGCGCGCCGAGTATTTTAGAATATTTGGGTGACGAATCGCGAGATCACTTCGATAAAGTGCAGCAAATGCTCACAAATTTAGGAATTAGCTATCAATTAAATCCCCGATTAGTGCGCGGTTTAGATTACTATACTTACACCGCCTTTGAAATCATTTCCGACGATTTGGGAGCGCAAGCAACAGTCTGTGGTGGTGGCCGCTACGACGGTTTAGTCAAGGAATTGGGCGGCCCAGATACGGCTGCTGTCGGTTGGGCAATGGGAATCGAAAGGTTGATTATCCTGTTGCAAAAGTTGCAACCTTTGCCCGCGCCGAAGTTAGATTTCTATTTGGTATCTAGGGGCGATAAAGCCGAACAGCAATCAATCTTGTTAGCGCAAAAATTGCGGGGTGCTGGGTTTAGTGTTGAGATAGATTTGAGCGGCAGTGCGTTCGGGAAACAGTTTAAAAGAGCCGACAGAAGCGGTGCAGTTGCGTGTTTAGTTTTGGGTGATGCGGAAGCTGAAAATGAGACGGTACAATTGAAGTGGTTGGCGAGTGGCGAACAAAGTGCGATCGCACAATCAGAACTACTAGCAATGACAAACGAACTACAGCAGAAGATTAATAATCCTTAGAACCATCGCTTGTAGCCGAGTCTAGATCCCCCTAAATTCCCCTTAATAAGGGGGACTTTGAATTGCAATCCTCTCGTTACCAGGCTCTGCCCGGTAACGCATATCCAGAGGCTCTGCCTCGTCATTAAGCCATTAACATTAATCCCAAAAACCAAGAGATATAATTTAAGTATTAAAACATTTAACCTCTGATAAACTATGTCTGTAGAAACTAAAAACCCAGAAACAAAACTCACAATCACCTGGCCGCTACTACCAGAAGATTTTCAACTACCAGACGACCCAGTGGAAGACGAAAGCGAACCATTATTAGCCGCCGCTTTGCGCCAGCCGCTAACAGCATTTCCTGAATTAATGCAGGATGCCTTAATTGTTTCCAACTTTGCCTTGTGTGCCGGCATAAGTTTCCCAGGTTCAAGCAGCGACGAACAGCGTATTATCTGCAAAGCACCAGATTGGATGTACGTGAAACCCGTCAATCCAAAAAATGTCTCGCAAGTCCGTCGCAGTTACACGCCACACACAGAAGGAACCATCCCCCAAATCGTGATGGAATTTCTTTCAGAAACCTATGGAGAAGAATACTCCGTTGAATTTACCTCGCGGGTGGGAAAGTGGTTTTTTTACGAGCAAGTAATCAAAGTCCCCAGATACGTCATATTCCGAGCAAAAACAGCTCATGTAGAAGTTTACGCTTTAGAATCAGAGCACTACAACTTGCAAAAACCTGATGAAAACGGACGTTATTGGATACCGGGATTAGACTTGTTTTTAGGTATTTGGGAAGGAACCCACGAAGGAAGGACAGGCTGTTGGTTGAGGTGGTGGAATCCTGAAGGCAAGTTATTGCTCTGGTCGGAAGAAAGAGTAGAACAAGAACGCCAACGGGGCGATCGCGAAAGAGTCCGCGCTGAAAAATTGGCCGAAAAATTGCGTCAAGCGGGGATCGAGTTAGATGATGAAGAGTGAAATATCAATTGATGAGCCGAGTTCGATCGTGTTTTGGTATGATGACACTCTTGTGGTGGGGGCATCCAGCCCGCCCTTGGCTAACTTTGCACTCCTATGTTAATCGAACGTCTCCAGGCGATCGCCTGGACAAAAAAACCGCGACTCATATCCTTATTTTCTGGTTGCGGCGGCATGGATTTGCCATTCCACCAAGCCGGATTTGAGGTAGTTTGGGCGATCGACTCCAATCAACACGCCTGCAAAACATTCAGCAGAAACATTGCTGATGTCATTATCAACGACAGCATAGAAAATATAGACATTGCACAAGTTCCCGAAGCGGAAATATGTATAGGAGGATTCCCCTGTCAAGATTTCTCCTTAATTTGGAAACGCCCCGGACTTGAAGGAACCAGAGGCAATTTATATACATACTTTCTCGATTTTGTCAATAAAAAAAAGCCCAAAGCTTTTGTCGCAGAAAATGTCAAAGGCTTATTAAGTGCAAATAATTATCAAGCAATAAAACAAATAATTTCTGACTTTGAAAGTATCGCTCCGGGCTACTTAGTTAAACCTAAACTCTACAACTTTGCGGATTACGGAGTTCCTCAATTTCGCCAAAGAGTGTTATTAGTTGGCATTCGGATGGATACAGGATTTAACTTTGTGCATCCTCAGCCAGAATACGGTCAAAATCGCAAAAATCCCTATCGAACAGCGGGCGAAGCACTCAAAAATGTGGAAGCAGTTCTTGACAATAACCAACATCATAAAATTCAAGCCCGCACCGTTGAAATTTTAAATCGAATTAAACCGGGGGGAAATTTCTCTGATATTCCCAAGGATAGTCCATACTATGTCAAAGGCATGATCAGTCATGTTTATCGGCGAATTCATCCAGATAAACCATCATCGACAATCATTGCGGGTGGAGGTGGCGGAACTTGGGGTTATCATTATTTAGAACCGCGTTCTTTGACAAATCGTGAAAGGGCAAGATTACAAACATTCCCCGATAATTTTGTTTTTGAAGGTTCTACGACTGAAGTACGGCGGCAGATTGGCAATGCAGTGCCGCCGCAGGGAATTGCTGCTGTTGTTGAGTCTTTGATTCCGCTATTTAAAGGGAATTATCCGCAAGTGGATTTATATGAAATGAGTAAAAAGTTGCAGGGTATGTCAATTCAACAACGATTAAAATGGGCTGAATAAGAGGTGTGCGAGCATAGTTTACAGTTAATTTCCAATGTGGCGGTATATCTGAAGCTTAACATTAGCTGGCTCTTGGTTTACGATTAAGAAAAATACATTAAGGAGGGAAGTCAATGATACAGTTTGACAGAGGTCATTACACCGATTTCAAGTTGCCCAACAATTCAGATATTCCAGAGCAATTACAACAAACACTTCATACAGTTGGGGACAGAAAGTATCGCGATTTATACGAAAGAGGTGGAAAGTGCAATGTAGAAGAAGCCTTTGTTGAAGTAATGACAGCCTTTGGAATTCCTAATGATGCAATATCCCATCAGCGATACGTCTATATGGCTTATGGAATAGCATTATCAGCCAAACCGACCATTAAACATTACTTTCCTGAAGAACACAAGGCTGATATCGTTCAAGGAATTGTATCTTGTTGGCTGAAGGATAGCTGTGAAATCCCAGAAACTTGGGCTGATACCTTGTTTCCTAACATCAACAAAATCGGAAAATATCAAGCTACTGACGAAGCTTACAATATCTTTTACGGCTTGCTGCAAACACTCAATACGAAAACAGCTTATAATGCCATCTTAGATATTCTGTATGATGCGATTACTGGTGATGCCATTTCTGGTTTTACTGAAGCCAGACGAGATATGTTTAATTGGTGGCTGATAGAAGTAACTCCTGCTGCTTATTGTTTAAAGCTGCCATCTACTTTATATTCTGGAAAATGGGAATTTCCGCCACTGAGTCAGTGCGCTTAAGTGATGACAAAAGTAATTGGAAAAGAGTGCGTGTTGCTGATTGTAGTTAACTTAAGGCACCGTGAAACCTTTGAGCGATTCCCTACGGGATAGCTTCGCTCGCGCGGACTTTTCCTCCTCCCTCAAGCCCTTACACTGCACCAAAACCCCAAAACCCCCCAAACCAAACTAGAAGTTCCAATACGGATTGAAACTTCTAGTCTCGTTTGGACAAGAATAAGGGGACGGACTCAAGAGCTATTTATCGTTTTTGTGAGAATTCTTGCCGCCTTCGCGACCGATCTCTGACATATGCTCCCGATCTTGGCTGACTGTTTCACCACCCTTGCGACCAGCCTCTCTCGCTTCCTCGGAAGTAAACTCATGTGCTGTTCCTTTTTCGTGGGCAGCTTTGCCGCCTTTGCTGGCAATTTCCCGCTGTTTATCTTCATCCATTGAAGCAAATCCACGGTTGCTTGTATCTGTCATGATGCAACTCCTTTATACTCAACTTTTTCGTTTTGGTTTACAGGTTAAAAAACTTGCAAAACCTGTTTGAGTGATAGTAATTACTTGCAAGTTATAGGTCATTGTAAAAAACTAAAAACATGGAAACCTCTATCTAAAAGAGTAGTTTTGAACTAATGATGATGTCGCTGTCAAAACCGATTTATTTTACCTAGCTCTACTAATTCAGGTAGCAGTTAAACGCCCCAAAAGGCTTTGTCAATCTTTTCCAGTTTAGTCATTCGGGCGATTCGCTACCCTACCCTACGGGAACCCCTACGGGGAACGGGAACCCCTGCGGGAAGATAGCTTCGCTTCACGACTGGTTTGGATTCGGGCGAACCTTTCTGGCGCAATAAAACAGACTAAACCGCGAGTGTGCCGATCGACAAAAACTCGCTCTCCCAGTTTTCAAAGAGCGCTTCGATAAAGTGACCGCTTCCAAGATACTCAACAACAACAATCTGGGGCTGCTGGCGCTCTTTTAATTCTTGACTGTAGTCGTGATCACCCGTGATGATTTGACTTACCAGTGAGAAAAAGAACAGTCCGAACATGACTAGGCTGAGGCTGTTTTCTCGAAAAAAACGTCACATAGGAGTGGGTAGGGATTTTGGTACAGGGCGGGGGATAAGGATAGAGTGCGATCGAGCTTACCCTACTCGAAAGCCTACGGCGTAGAGCCTTTATCATTCCTTATACTTAACGCCTGCTCTAACTAACGTGATGTTATGGGGAGAATTTCTAGGTCATCATCTAGCCAGAGGAGGACAACGTTCTCATAGGTGAAGCCTATATCGTTCCTCAAGATGAGAGCAGGTACATTTTCACAAAATAATTAATCAGGCACCATCAAACCCTTCAATATTCTCCCCTTTTCCTCCTCCCTCAAGCCCTTAGACTGCACCAAAACCCCAAAACCGCCCAAACCCATCGGATCGATCGCTCTATGCAAAGCCTCCCTGCGGCGCAAAAACGTTGCCACATCCAACACTTCCGCATCATTTGTGGACAAAGAAGCAAGGCGATCGCCCAAACCCAACGCCATCAAAAACAAAGCCTGCTGAGTCAAACCCATTACCTCCAAACCGCACAATTCACCCTGCTTTTCCAGCGCCGTAAAATTAACATGAGCCGTTAAATCCTGCCGCCCCACATTAATATAAGGATTGTTGTGATATCGGTGGCGGTAATAACACTGTAGCGTCCCCTCGCTGCGCCTCGGATTGTAATAGCGGTGCGCCGGATGTCCGTAATCAATCGTCAACAAATATCCCCGCTGCAATTTTTCGGCAACTGTTTTTATCCAGTCCAAAGCTGCTAAATTCACCTCACTGCGATAACCATCTGCATATATAGTCGCTGACAAATCTATTTCCAATAAATCAAAATATTCGGCAATTTTAGGGTCTGAAAGTTCTCCCGCTACTTCAATAATAAACTTGCTTCCAGACTCTTTGTTTGGTTCTTCGTCGGCGGCAACATAAATTTCCCTAATTTGCCCTTTTTCTACAATAAACTGATGCACTGGAAAAGCATCGACTAATTCGTTAGAAAAAAAGCAGCCGACGATAGAGTTATTAGCTATTTGATCCCAATTGCACCATTTAATATTTTTTAATTCGGCTAAATTTTGCTGCTGTTCCGCTTGGAGGATAGGGGAAATTTCAACAATAATGTATTCTAAAACTTTAAATAAATCGGGATATTGCCGTTGCAGGTGTTGCAGCAAATGTACGGCAAATGTTCCCAGCCCAGCGCCCATTTCTACAATAGTAAAAGGATGAGGTTTGCCGAGAATTTCCCACATTTCCACAAATTGCTCGCCCAAAACTTCGGCAAAGTCTGCACTCCAGTGAGGCGAGGTGATAAAATCACCTTGTTTGCCGATCGGCGGGCGATCGCCATTATAATAACCATACTGCGGGTGATATAGTACCAAATCCATATATTCCGCAAAGGTAATGCGCCCCTGTGGAGTCGCTGCAATTCTTTCGCAGATTAAAGCACAGAGTTCGGGGTTGCTGTCATTGATATCTAATTGCTGGGATGTCATAGTTTATGGAATCAAAGTTGATGTTAATTTGTTTATGAAATAAAGATTTTTTTAACCGCAGAGGGCGCAGAGGACACAGAGGAAGAGAAAAGACAGAGGTTTTGATTGATGTTCGGAAATTTGGGGTTGCTCTACATGACTTACGCAGAACTTTTGTATATTATTAAATCATCACTTTTTGAATGCCTACAAACTTAGGTAATTTTTCATCACTCTCTTCTTTTAAACAAAGTGCAATAACTTCTTTGATATTGGCAATTAACTCATCAATAGTTTCTCCTTGACTGTAACAGGCTTTTAGCTGTGGAACTTCCCCGACATAATAGCCATCTTCATCTCGTTCAATAATGACGTAGAACTCTCGCTTGCCGACATTCATCCTGCAACCTCTTTGTTCTTGAAATTTTCTAATATCATTCATTATTAACAGTAAGGGCTTTAGTTCTACTCGTTTAATAACTAAAGCCCTTAATGCTAACAGTGGCTTTACCGATCGACCGAACCCATGATAATATCGATACTACCCAGGATCGCCACCAAGTCCGCAATCTTTACACCGCGCACGATGTGGGGCAAAATCTGCAAATTGTTGAAATCCGCAGCCCGAATCTTCCAGCGCCAAGGAAACACGCTGTCATCGCCGATAATATAAATACCCAACTCACCCTTGCCGCTTTCAACCCGCACGTAATGTTCGCCCTTGGGAATTTTGAAAGTTGGGGCTACTTTTTTGCCAATAAACTGATAGTCGAAACTGTTCCACTCAGATTTTGGCCCGCTTTCTAAGCGCTTGGCTTCCAAGTTTTCGTAAGGGCCGCCGGGGAGTCCTTTCAAGGCTTGATAGAGGATTTTAACTGACTCGCGCATCTCGCGAATTCGGACTAAGTACCTGGCCAAACAATCGCCCGCTGCTTCGGTACAAACATCCCACTCGAAGTCGTCGTAACATTCGTAATGGTCAACTTTCCGCAAATCCCAATTCACGCCGGAACCGCGCAGCATGGGGCCGGATAGTCCCCAGTTAATCGCTTCTTCGCGGGAGATTGTACCCAGTCCTTCAATCCGGCGGCGGAAGATAGGATTGTTGGTGATTAAACGTTCGTATTCGTCAATTTTTGGCAGGAAGTAATCGCAGAAGTCTTCGCACTTATCTACCCAGCCGTAGGGTAAATCTGCTGCTACTCCGCCGATGCGGAAATAGTTGTTGTTTACCATGCGGTAGCCGGTGGCTGCTTCCCACAAATCGAGAATTGGTTCGCGATCGCGCATAGTGTAGAAAAATGGAGTTTGCGCGCCCACGTCGGCCAAAAACGGCCCTACCCACATCAAGTGGTTGGCAATCCGGTTCAACTCCAGCATGATTACCCGAATGTAACTCGCCCGCTTGGGGACAGCAATATTGGCTAACTTTTCCGGTGCATTGACTGTCACCGCTTCGTTAAACATCCCCGCAGCATAGTCCCAGCGGCTCACGTAGGGCACGTACATCACGTTAGTGCGGTTTTCGGCAATTTTTTCCATGCCGCGGTGTAGATAGCCTAAAACAGGCTCGCAGTCCACTACATCTTCGCCGTCCAGGGTGACAATTAACCGCAGTACCCCGTGCATGGATGGGTGGTGCGGCCCCATGTTGAGCACCATTGGTTCGGTTCTTGTCTCAATTCTTGACATAATAATTGGTAATTGGTAATTGGTAATTGGTCAGTGGTTAGTGGTTAGTGGTTAGTGGTTAGTGGTCAGTGGTTAGTGGTCATTAGTCATTGGTCATTAGTCATTGGTTATTGGTTATTGGTTATTGGTCATTAGCAAAAAACTCTCTAACTGACAACTGACTACTGACTACTGACTGAGGACAACTGACAACTGACAACTGACTACTGACTACTGTTGATTTTTGTTTCGCTTGTATAGATTATGAAGGATATCGAGCCGTCTGAGAAGGAGACTCCTGCATCAGATGTGAGTATTGAGGCTTATCACGTTTCTGTTTTGGCTAGTGAATTAATTGCTGGTTTAGCTGTGCGTCCGGGCGGGCGCTATTTGGATGCGACGCTTGGGGGCGGCGGACACACGAGTTTGATTTTAGCGGCGGCGGCTGATGTGAGTGTGGTGGCGATCGATCGCGACGAAGAAGCCATCCGTTTTTGCGCGGCCCGATTTGCTAACGATCCCGTCGAGTTTTGGCACGGCAATTTTGCTGAATATCAGTCTCAAGAGGCCACATTTGATGGTATCATAGCAGACTTGGGCGTTAGCTCGGCTCAGTTCGATACACCGGAACGCGGCTTTAGTTTTCGCCACCCTGCTAAGTTAGATATGCGTATGAACCAGCAGCAATCTTTGACGGCCCAAGAGATTATCAATCATTGGGAAGAAGTTAAACTAGCAGATATTATTTACAGATACGGCGAGGAGCGATTGTCGCGGCGCATTGCGAGGCGGATTGTCGCACAACGTCCTTTTGAAACTACTACAGAACTTGCAGGGGCGATCGCCAGCAGCTTCCCACCCAAGCAGCGCAACGGTAGAATCCATCCCGCCACCCGCACTTTCCAAGCTTTGAGGATAGCCGTCAACTCCGAACTCGCTTCTTTAGACACTTTTCTCAAGGAAGCGCCAAAGTGGCTAAAACCCGGTGGGAGAATTGGAATTATTACTTTTCACAGCCTCGAAGACAGACCGGTCAAGCACCAACTCAGAGGAACAGACTGTTTGCAGGTACTGACAAAAAAGCCGATCGTGCCACAATCGGAAGAAGTAGCTAGAAATCCCCGCTCTCGTTCTGCTAAGCTCAGACTGGCAGAAAAATTAACTTGATTCGACACTAAGGCGAGTAAAGCACGAGTTCCAAACCAAGGCGGGGTCTGGTAAGACCGATCCCGGATGCCAGTTCCCAGTATCCTTGCGGTATCACTAATATGGCACTAACCTATAAAACCCGAAGTCCTGATGCTGATTTGGCTCCGCTGAATCAGCCAAGGGTACTTGACAAGCCCGTTTTAGACCCGATCAATTCGCCTAGGAGTAAGGGATAGCATGAGTCGGGGAGATGGAAGCAAACTGAAACTAATGGTGGTCGATGACGAACCCGACAACTTGGATTTGCTGTACCGGACGTTTCGACGCGAATTTCAGGTTTACAAAGCAGATAGCGCCCTCAGCGCCCTGTCCGTTCTAGACGAACAAGGGGAGATGGCGGTGATCATATCCGACCAGCGGATGCCAGAAATGAATGGCACCGAGTTTTTGGGGAAAACAGTCGATCGCTTTCCTGATACGATTCGGATTCTGCTGACTGGATACACAGATGTTGAAGACTTGGTAGAAGCAATCAACGCAGGTCAAGTTTTCAAATACATCACCAAACCATGGAATCCAGAAGAACTGAAATTAGTTATCAATCAAGCGTCCGAAACTTACAAATACTACAAGCAGCGCAGTGTTGCACTGCGCCGCGCTTTACGCAAGGAATCTCTGTTCAATGAGGTGATGAGCGTGATTCGCGGGTCGCTAGATTACTCTAGTATGGTACAAACTATTGTTCAAACCGTAGGCCAAACTTTTGAGGCCAACTATTGTATGCTGCGGCCGATAGAGGGCGAGAGACTATTACCTAGTACCTTCCCCTACCAAGCCCAAGCGACGGAATCCAGCAGCTTTTCTTTTGATGAAAATTTGCTGGTTCAAGCCGTAGCCACCCGCCAAACTCAAGTCAACAACAGTGGCGGTGAGGGTAACTCGGTTGAGATTGCTGTGCCCCTGACTTATCAGCAAGACTTGCTGGCGGTACTGGCCCTGTGTCAGCAAGGTGGCACTAACCCTTGGTCGGCAGAAGATATAGAGTTAATAGAAGGTGTAGCAGCTCAAGCTGCTCTGGCCCTTTCTCAAGCTAAGCTCTATCAGCGCACTCTGGATTTAGCTAACCAGATGCAGAATGAGTTGGAAGTGGCCCGCCAAATCCAAACAAACTTGTTGCGCCAAAGTTGGCCTGATTTTGAAACCGTAAGGGTGCAAGCTTGTTGCTATCCGGCGCGGGAAGTTGGCGGTGACTTTTTTGAGGTCTACGTCCACTCGCAAGGGGATATTTGGATAGCGGTGGGTGATGTTTCCGGTAAAGGTGTTCCGGCTGCTCTATTTATGGCTAGCGCGATTTCGGTGATGCGGCGCGAACTTTCTCAAGAAATTTCTCCCGAGCCCGATCGAGTGATGCAGAATATGAATAGTAGTATGGCTGACGACCTGATCGGCAACAACCATTTTATTACAATGGTTGTAGCTCGTTACACTCCGTCAACGGGACACTTGGCTTTTGCTAATGCTGGTCACATTTACCCGATTGTTTGGTCGAATTCTGACGTGAAAGCCCAGACTGCTAGCGGTTTAACGCCAGCAGAGCCGAATTTCTTGAAAGCTCGCGGCATTCCCTTGGGGATTCTGCCAGTTTGGAAAGGTAAAGCCGGTGCGATCGAATTAAAGTCAGGAGATGTATTTCTGCTGACGAGTGACGGGATTACTGAAGCTAGCGTGACCACTCCGGCGATCGCAGGGGGCGAAGCAACCCGTTCTATGCTACAACAAGAAGGGCTTTGGCAACTCTTGATTGAGGAGCCTGGTTCCATCAACTTGGACAATTTGTTGGCCTACATCCGAGCTGACAATCCCATTCAGGAAGATGACCAAACCATACTTTCTCTGGAAGTTCTCTGAATCTGTCAGCTATCCCGACAATCATAGTCGGGGGCTTTGGGTCTTAAAAACTCCAGCCCTCGGTTGACAGGCTACAGATTAACACAGAGAACGCGGGCGACAGGCAAAAGTTACAGAACTAGCGCGTCAGTGGCTAACTCTTAATTCATGCTTCTTGGTGAATGCTTTCGGCGAAAGTCTATTGCCTCGATCGCCCAGTATTGAGTATCCTTCATGTAGCGACAAGTATTAACGCCAAATTAATTCGGCGTGTTGTATTTCATCCCTGGTCAGAAGACACGGGTTTCCAAACTTACAGGATTTTTTTATGAATACTGAGCTTCATGTACCAAGCGACTTGCGGTTTTTAACAATTGTTGAAAATTGGTTGCTGAGCAGTTTGGAAGTTGAGCTAGGAGAGCACATCGATTGGCCGCGTCAGTCGAATCGTTTGCGCTTGGTGTTAGCAGAAGCCTATTCTAACGTGATCCGCCACGCTCACAAAGATCAACCCAATTTGCCGGTGTTAATTCGCTTGAATTTAAAAAATCGGGATATTGGTTTAGAAATTTGGGATTATGGTAAAGGTTACGAAATGGACACTTACAGTCCCCCGAGGCCGGAAGCGAAGCAGGAAAGCGGCTATGGCTGGCTGATTATGAGCAGACTGATGGATCGCGTGGATTACAGTTTGCAACTAGACGGCCGCAATTGTCTGAAGTTGGAAGCGAGTTTGCCAGAAAAATCTTAATTGGCCGTTAGATTGTGTCCGATGGTCGATTAACTGCAATAAAAACAGTTCGTAGTGCGGACTAAAGTCCCCACTACGAACTGTTTTTGTTATGATAATTGACGGGTGGCGTTCTAGCTATTTTGACCATTTTGTCTGCCGAAGAAACGGGTTTTTTCGAGAGTTGGCAGCGCTTCAGCGGAGATTTGGCGAAAAACCAGGTTTCTGCCTCAGTGACGCACAAATATCGATCGAGCTATGATATCGTTTCCGGTTGCATCGGAATAATAAAATCGAGTCACCAGTTAACACTCAACCATTCAGTTTTTCGACCCGCCCTCTTAACTTAACAGTCAAAAGTCAACAGTCCACAGTCCACAATCACCTGACCGTACAACCGGAATTGATATGACGCGCGATCGACAGATGAAACCCCAATATTCAATTTAAATATGAAACTTATTAAACGTTGAATTTTTTATGGGGTCGCAGATTTAGCAATTCTTGGGCTGAAGCTAACAGCTTGACGGTGACAGAAAAGATTTCTCGGTCAGAATTGAGCACGAACAGCCATCCGACATTAACACCAAATACGGAAGTTTTCACCCAGCCGCTGACATGAACTTCAACTCGATCATCTTCTAAAATTTGGCTGATACCTTGCTGCGGTTCGAGCTGCATTCCTCGCGCTTCTGTTCTTAGATAAGTGGCGATCGAGCTTTTACCGATAATTGGCTCTTCAAAGGGCGCGTGCAGAACTCCATCCTCAGCAAACAAATTAGCAGTCTCTTCAAAGTTGCCTGAATTTAAAGTTTCAAAATATTGCAGTACCACTGGCTTTGTGATGCCAGCAATCTCGATAGAGCGAGTTAAAATAGGTCTAGTTGTGGCAGTCATAAAATAAATGATTTGAAAGGAATGAATATACTTTAATCATTATGTTTGTCGCAGCAAATCCCTCAAAAGATATAGGTAGGGCTAGGGATAAATTCTCTGAAGAAAAAGAGTAACATCCAGCAATCTCAAATCTCAAATTGTATACACCCACACACTTAACTTGTTCCCTGGCTGGGTCTGGGAACAGAGGTCTAGAGGCTCTGCCTCGCTTGTTGCAAAAAAAGGAGACAGAGCCGATCGATCTGCGTTACCAGCCACTACTGGTAACGAGTAAACGAGTAGTCATTAAAATCTAAAATCTAAAATCAACTAAACCCAGACACTTTTAAAGTATCTGGGTTTCTGTGCAAGTCTGTTTGACAAACGCCAAACAGAATATTCTATTTGCGGATCAGGTTGAGCAATTCTTTAGGAGAGGCCAACAAGTCGATCGCCACAAAGAAAATTTGACCTTGGGGATCGAGCAAAAACCGCCACGCAATGTTCATACCCACATTCGATCCGAACCAAGGAGTTTCGACTTTACCCGTAACTTTCACTTGGCGGTAGCCATCTTCTGCAGGCTCGGACATACCTTCTTGGGGCATCATTTTCAGTCCGATGCACTCTTCCCGCATATAGTTGAGGATAGCTTCGCGACCGACGATCGGCTTTTGGAAAGGAGGTTGCAGAGCGCCTTCTTCGGCAAATAAACCGACGGCTGGGGTGAAGTCGAAGGCATTCATGTAGTCGATGTAGTTGAGCACTGTCTGCTCGGTGATACCCTTAATCTCAGTTTTCACCCGCTCTGCTACTGCGGTGGGAGTGCTGCGGGGGGCAGCTCGTTTGCCGTACTCTTGGCTGAAATCTGGATCGTAGCCCATGTGAACTACCGTGTTGCGAAGTACGGTAATTTGTTGACCCGGATCGAGTTTCTTGATGGTTTCGAGAACTGCGGTGGCTTCGGGAGACATTTGATAGCCTGCGGGGATGGGGGCGACAAGGCCCTGTTTCATCATTTGTCCCAATTCGTACCAGAAACCGAGTTTGGTGTTGACGCGCAAGGATGTGTAAATCCGGCCGATTGTGGTGTCGGCGTTGCTGGCCAGGTCAAACATGGTTTTGCTTTGATCGGCAGGCGACATTTGCTTGATTTCGCTGAGAACGCCTTCGACTAGCGCCATGCTGGCTACTCCGGGAGCTGCTGCGGTGATGGAGATGCCCATTTCAGTGTAGGCATACCAGAGGAGTGCGAGTTGGTCTTCGACGCTGAGTTTGTAGAATGCTTCCGTGGTAGCGGGAACAGCGCTCGCAATCTCGGTGTTTGAGAAAATTGATTGAGCTGATTGAATACTAACTGCCATGTGTATGCTGTGGGATTCGCTGTTGGTTTTACTTGCCGACTTGAATAGACGAACCCATTTCTCCTTTGATTACATTATGTAACGTTTTTGAGCTTTTTGAGTTTAAATTTATAAATATAAAGATTGTGAAAGTATTATCGATTCTTTTCCAAAAGATCCTTTTAAAATTACTAGACTTATTGCACATTTTATGCTGCGGTTGCTAATTCTATGAAAATATCAATTAATCGCGATCGCATTCAGCAAAAAGCCCTAGAGTTGGGATTTCACAAAGTGGGAATCGCCTCAGCAGACGCGGATGTCGATATAGAAAAACAAAGATTGCAAGCTTGGCTGGACAAGGGTTATCAGGCGGATATGGCATGGATGACCAACCCGAAACGCTCCGATATTCGATCGCTCATGCCAGATGTCAAGTCATTAATATGTGTTGCCATTAACTACTACACGCCCCACCAGCGCCCCGAAAATTCCCTGTTGGCGGGGGGGGACGGTGCAGCCCTAGAATATGCTAAGATTTCTCGCTACGGTTGGGGGCGGGATTACCACAGAATTTTGCACAAAAAACTCAAGGTTTTGGCAAATTGGGTGCGATCGCAAAGCGAGGGAATTGAAGCGCGCTATTATGCTGATACCGGGCCGGTTCAGGATAAAATGTGGGCGCAGCGTGCAGGAATTGGCTGGATTGCCAAAAATGGTAATTTAATTTCGCGAGAATACGGTTCTTGGGTGTTTTTGGGCGAAATCTTGACTAATTTGGAGTTAGCGCCGGATGCTCCCCATACTGAACATTGCGGTAGTTGCACTCGCTGCATTGATGCGTGTCCGACGGGGGCTATTACTGAGCCTTTTGTCGTGAATGCCGATCGGTGCATAGCATATCATACGATCGAGAATCGAGCCGAAAAACTCCCCGACGAAATAGCATCTAATTTACAAGGTTGGGTTGCCGGTTGCGATATTTGTCAAGATGTTTGTCCTTGGAATCAGCGATTTGCTCAACCAACAGATGTTACAGAATTTGAGCCTTATCCTGAAAATATAGCGCCGACACTTGCAGAATTAGCCGACATTTCCGACGAAGAATGGAACCGCAGATTTACAGCTTCGGCGCTGCGGCGAATTAAACCGGAAATGCTACGTAGAAATGCCAAAGCCAATCAAATTAATAGTCATTAGTCCTTAGTCAGTGGTCATTAGAGCTAATATATTAGACAAGATTGTACTCATTTCCCAATTATCTTGAAATACCTCTGCGTTTATCTCTGTTTATCCGGCTTACATCTGCGATTTATGTATCAATGAACGATTTATGCAATCTTGTCTGTTATATTCTAGAATGCAGTAAATCATCCCAATATAAAATATAAAATAGTATGATTCTCTATTCCTTATTTGCTGTTGTCCAATGACCAAAGTAATTATTTTTGATTTTGACGGTACTTTAGCAGATACAATCGATATTCTTCTGAGCATCACCAACCGTTTGTCAGCAGAATTCGGCTTTAAGTCTGCGACAAAAGAGGAACTCGCTCAACTGAGCAACTTAAATTCTTGGGAAATTCTTCGTTATTCTGGCATTTCCCTCTTCAAATTCCCGATGCTGATTAGAAAATTGAGATCTGAGTTACGCAGTGAAATTTCAGACGTTCAATTATTTCCGGGAATTAAAGAAGTTTTGCTGGAGTTAAAAAAACGAGATTTTCAACTGGGTATTATCACATCTAATTCCCGAGAAAATGTCTTAGACTCCCTGGAAAATAACAGTTTGCAAGATATTTTTACGTTTATTTACTCAGGTTCAACTTTCGGGAAACATAAAGTTATTAACAAATGGCTCAAAAAAGAAAAAATCAATCCTCAAGAAGTCTTTTATGTGGGAGATGAGATTAGAGATATAGACGCTGCTAGAAAAACTGGAATTAAAATAATTGCTGTAGGTTGGGGTTTTAATTCTCAGGAGGTTTTGGCCCTACACCATCCCGATTTTTTGATTGAACGACCCCAGCAATTGATCGAGATTATGAGTAATCTGGGAAGAGTGTAAAGTATTGTAAATAAATATTTCAAAATTTAAAGTAGTAAAAACTTTATGTCAGAACCGATTGAAAAAATGAATTGAGGCTGATATAAATGTGAAGGATAAAGATTTACTCGATCGCTTAAATAAAGAGGAACAGTATTATGTCAGCATTTGAAACCTTCTTGACTTTTAGCTTGGCTTCCACTTGCGCGGTAGCTACTTTGGCAACTTGGTTGCGTTTCACCTATCCGCCTTCTGTTAAACGCAATTAATTGGATTATTTTTGAAGTTGGTATGAGAAATCGGGTTTTTTAACGTGATGGATAATTTGCCAAAACCCCGTTTCTCTGCAAATGTTTTGCCATCCCATAGATATTTTCCCAGAAACCGGGTTTCTTAGATTTTGCAGAAACCGGGTTTCTCTCGATTTTTTTTGCCATCCAGCAGATATTTTCCCAGAAACCGGGTTTCTGAGACTTTGCGTCATTTCCCGAAAGAAACAATAATTTGTTAGTCTCCTTCGCCCAGTTTCAGTGCGGCTAAAACGGCTTGCTGGCTAACTGCTTGGTAAATTTTACTAAAATGCTGCTTGAGTGCGTCAGAGGCGGGGGAAGATTTGCTACTGGTTGCTGTTGGGTTGGTTGCGAGGGGAATCGGGCCTAAAATATCTAAGACTGTTTCGCTGCTGGGCGGCGGCACAATTACGACTAAAGATGATTCTAGCTGCTGGTTGTATTCCCAAAAGCGATCGACCTTCGGCAATTTAGAATTCGCAGTCGGGGAATTTTTGCCGGAGTTGAGTTGAGAATTTTCCTCTCCTTGGGTACCCCGTGTCTGACGGAGTGATGTCAAGATTTGCTCTTTGGTTCTTCCCCGCAGTTGAAAGAGTACGAAGGGGTCTTCTCCGAAGCGATCGCCCAACAAGTAGTATACTGCACTAATGTGCTTGCAAGGATTTTTCGGGTCAGGACAGCTACAGCGCGATCGAATATCAGATAAACTTAACGGAAATAGCGTTTTTCCAGCCGCTGCAAATACATCTTCAATATTGTGCGGCATTTCTCCTGCTAATAATTTAGCCGAAAAAACCGCTCTTTGGGACATATTTTCAATCACATAATCCCAATCTTCATCGCTCAATGTATCAAGCCCTAGAGAAACCTGATAGGGTTTGGGGTCTGTTCCTTGAACGATAGCAATTACTTCTTGGTTAGGGAATTTAATGCTGAGAACTTTACCTTCGCGCGCGTATTGCCAGCCGCGTTCTAAACGCTTTTTGAAGCGGTAGGTATTGATTAAATCGAGCCACTGTTGTGTCCACCATTCTCTGTCAATCATAAGGCGAAGGAAGAAGGAAGAAGGAAGAAGGAAGAAGGAAGAAGGAAGAAGGAAGAAGGAAGAAGGAAGAAGGAAGAAGGAA